>NZ_CP027773.1:5504698-5873297 GCF_003019815.1 Variovorax sp. PMC12 | reverse complement strand
ATTAAGGGAGCAGACATCGTGGCCATCCTGCAGCAGATCATCGACCGCCGGCTATCGGGCAAGAACAAGTCCATTGGCAACCGCGAGCGCTTTCTCAGGCGCTACAAGGGGCAGATCCAGGAAGCGGTGAGGCGCGCCGTCAGCGGGCGCAACATCCGCGAACTGGAGCAAGGCGAAGACGTGACCCTGCCGCGCCACGATGTGTCCGAGCCCGTGTTCGGCCATGCGCGCGGCGGCGACCGCGAGTACGTGCACCCGGGCAACCAGGAATACCTGAAGGGCGACCGCATCAAGCGCCCCGAAGGCGGGGGCGGGGGCGGCTCCGGCAGCGGGGAAGCCAGCGACGGCGGCGAAGGCGAGGACGACTTCGTCTTCCGCCTCACGCGCGAGGAGTTCATGCGCGTCTTCTTCGACGACCTCGCGCTGCCGCACCTCATTCGCACGCAGATCGCCGACGTTCCCGAGTGGAAGAGCCACCGCGCCGGCTTCACCAGCGACGGCTCCCCCAACAACCTGCACGTGGTGCGCTCGATGCGCGGCGCCCTCGCCCGCCGCATCGCGCTGGGCGGCGAGCCGCGCAAGGAACTCAAGCGCCTGGAGGCGCACCTCGAGCAGCTGAAGCAGCATCCGCAGGCCGCGCAGGCCCTCATCCAGAATGAAATCCGCGAGACCGAGGAGCGCATCGCCGAGCTGCGCCGCACCATGCGGCACGTGCCCTACATCGACCCGATCGACCTGCGCTACCGTAACCGCGTGAAGACGCCCGTGCCCAGCGCCAAGGCGGTGATGTTCTGCCTCATGGACGTGTCGGGCTCGATGGACGAGGCGCGCAAGGACATGGCCAAGCGCTTCTTCATGCTGCTGTACATGTTCCTCACGCGGCACTACGAGAAGATCGACCTCGTGTTCCTGCGCCACCACACGCAGGCGCAGGAGGTGACCGAGGAAGAGTTCTTCCACGCCACGGAAACGGGCGGCACCGTGGTGTCGAGCGCGCTGGTGCTGATGGACGAGATCATCAAGGCGCGCTACCCCAGCGGCGAGTGGAACGTGTACGGCGCGCAGGCCAGCGACGGCGACAACTGGCACCAGGACAGCGGCCGCTGCCGCGAGCTGCTGGTCGACAACATCCTGCCCGTGGTGCGCTACTACGCCTACGTGCAGGTGGCCGAGACCGAGCAGAACCTGTGGCAGGAGTACCAGCAGCTCGAAGGCGTGCAGCCCAACTTCGCGATGCGCAAGGTGTCCGACGCGCAGGACATCTATCCGGTCTTCCGCGACCTGTTCAAGAAGGAAGGGGTGACATCATGATCACCGACCGTGTTCACGAACGCCTGCCCAGCCCCTCCGACTGGACCTTCGAACTCATCGAGACCTACCACGCCGAGATCGCCAAGACGGCCAGGAGCTACGGCCTCGACGTGTACCCGAACCAGCTCGAGGTCATCACGGCCGAGCAGATGATGGACGCCTACGCCAGCGTGGGCATGCCCATGATCTACCGCCACTGGTCGTATGGCAAACAGTTCATCTCGACCGAGAAGAACTACAAGCGCGGCCACATGGGGCTGGCCTACGAGATCGTCATCAACTCCGATCCGTGCATCGCCTACCTGATGGAAGAAAACACCATGGCCATGCAGGCCCTGGTGATCGCGCATGCGGCCTACGGCCACAACAGCTTCTTCAAGGGCAACTACCTGTTCCGCATGTGGACGGATGCCTCGTCCATCATCGACTACCTGGTCTACGCGCGGCACTACATCGCCGAATGCGAGGAGCGCCACGGCCTCGATGCGGTCGAGCAGCTGCTCGACTCCTGCCACGCGCTGATGAACTACGGCGTCGACCGTTATCGCCGTCCGCAGAAGCGCTCGCTGGCGCAGGAAAGCGCGCAGCGCGCCGAGCGCGAGCGCCACATGCAGCAGCAGGTGAACGACCTCTGGCGCACCCTGCCGCGCAAGAGCGAGCAGGCTGCCGAGGCCGATTCGTCGAAGCGCTTCCCGTCGGAGCCGCAGGAGAACCTGCTGTATTTCATCGAGAAGAACGCCGCCCTGCTCGAACCCTGGCAGCGCGAGGTGGTGCGCATCGTGCGCAAGATCGCGCAGTACTTCTACCCGCAGCGCCAGACCCAGGTCATGAACGAAGGCTGGGCCACCTTCTGGCACTACACGCTGCTCAACACCATGTACGACCGGGGCCAGCTGGCCGACGGCTTCATGATGGAATGGCTCAGCTCGCACACCGGCGTGATCTACCAGCCGCCGGTGGGGCACCGCGCCTACAGCGGCATCAACCCGTATGCGCTCGGCTTCAAGATGATGACCGACCTGCGCCGCGTGTGCGAGAAGCCGACAGAGGAAGACCGCCGCTGGTTCCCCGACTTCGTGGACACCGACTGGGTCAAGACGCTCGACTACGCCATGCGCAACTTCAAGGACGAGAGCTTCATCGGCCAGTTCCTGAGCCCGAAGACGATGCGCGACCTGCGCCTGTTCTCGATCCGCGATTTCCAGAGCGAGTCGGAGCTGGAGGTGTCGGCCATCCACGACGACAGCGGCTACCACGCGCTGCGCGAATCGCTGTCACGCCAGTACGACATCGGCAGCCGCGAGCCCGACATCCAGGTCTGGAACGTGGCCACGCGCGGCGACCGCTCGCTGACCTTGCGCCATACGCAGCGCAACCACCTGCCGCTGCACGACGGCGCCGAGGAAGTGCTGAAGCACGTCGCGCGGCTCTGGGGCTTCGACGTGCACCTGGAAAGCGTCGACAGCCAGGGCCGCGTAAGCCGCAGCTGGAAGGCGGCGGCGCCGAAGCAGCAGTACTAGTCAGGGCACCAGCGCCGCGATGGCGAGCGTGTAGCCCTTCACGCCCAGGCCCACGATGATCCCCTTCGCCGCCGGCGAGATGTACGAGTGGTGGCGGAACTGCTCGCGCGCGTGCACGTTCGAGATGTGCAGTTCGATCAGCGGCACGCTCGCGCCCTTGATGGCGTCGTGCAGGGCGATCGAGGTGTGCGTATAGGCGCCCGGGTTCATCACCACGCCCAGCATGTTGCCCGCCGCCACCTCGCGGCCGGCCTCCTGGATCCAGTCGATCAGCACGCCTTCGTGGTTCGACTGGCGGCATTCGATTTCAACGCCGTGCTTGGCGCCGGTTTCCTTGCACAGCCGTTCGACGTCGGCCAGCGTGTCGCGTCCGTACTGTTCGGGCTCGCGCGTGCCGAGCAGGTTGAGGTTGGGGCCGTTGAGGACGAGGATTTTCTTCATGATGGCTGTATGAATGAGGGTCGGTCTGGCAGGCGCAGATTATGGTCTCGCGGCCGTCCGGCGGCGCCGCGCGGCCGATGAGCCGACGTAGTAGTTGTAAGAGTCGATGTCGACCACGCAGCGCGCCATCAGGTCGACGAAGGCCCGCAGTTTCTGCCCCATGTAGCGCTGGCGCTGGTAGGCACAGTAGATGCGGCGCGGCTCGGGCTGCCACTGCGGCAGCACCGGCGCGAGCACGCCCTGCTCCACCTCCGGCCGCACGAAGAAGGCCGGCAGCAGCGCGATGCCCAGGCCGTCGATGCAGAAGGTCTTCATGACCCAGTGGTCGTTGGTCTCGAAGGCAGGCTCGGGCTGGAAGGCAAAGCTCTGCGCGCCCGACACCAGCAGCACCTGCGAACGCCCCGAAGAAGGCTCCTTCATCACGATGGACTGGTGCGCGGCCAGGTCCGCCGGCGACGACGGCGCACCGTGCCGCGCCAGGTACTGCGGGCTCGCATAGAGCCCGTAGTTCAGCCGCCCCAGCAGCTTGGCCACGAGGTTCGGCGCGTCGGGCGGCTCGGCGCAGACATAGCAGTCGACGTCGCCGATGCGCGGGGCATGGAAGCCGTTGGCCACGTCGAGCTGGCAGCGCACCTCTGGGTGCGATTCCAGGAAAAGCTTGACCACGTGGCAGACGAAGGAGGTGCTGAACTGCGTGTCCGACAGCAGCGAGAGACGGCCCGACACGCCCGTGGTCAGCTCGTGGATCTCCGTGCTGGCCGCCTCGAGCCGGCCCGTCACTTCGTCGAGCAGCCCCTCGCCGCGCAGCATAAAGGCGCGCCCCGCCTCGGTGAGCGCGATGCGGCGCGGGCTGCGCAGCAGCAGCTGGGCACCCAGCAACTCTTCGAGCCGCGTGAGCTGCCGGCTCAGCGTGGCCTTGGACGTGCCCGACAGGCTTTCGGCCCTGGTCAGGCTGCCGCTCTTCGCGACCAGCACGAAGGCCTCGACCAGCGCAAGATCGATCCGGCTCATGCGGCCCGGCGTTGCAGGAATGAAAAGTAGCGTCTCTCCATGTGGCTTTCATCGGTGCGTGGGAAGCGGTACGGTATCACCGCCATGAACACACAGAACACCGCCGTCTGGCACCCCGTCGCGCGCTCGGCCGATCTTCGCCCCGGCGACAACATCGTCGCCGGCTTTGCTGAAGGCCAGGAACTCGCGCTCTGGCGCGCCACCGACGGCACCGCGCAGGCCTGGGAAAACCGCTGTCCGCACCGCAGCGTGCGCTTCACGCTGGGGCAGGTGGTCGACAACCACCTGGCCTGCGCGTACCACGGCTGGCAGTACGCCGCCGGCAGCGGGCAATGCACCCGCATCCCGGCGCACCCGGCCATGCAGGCGCCGCGCAATGTCTGCGCCGGGACCTTCGCGACGGCGGAGGCTGCCGGAATGCTCTGGGTCCGCCTGTCGCCGGAGGCGACGCCCGCGGCACCGGCCCTGGCCGACGCCGTGCCCGCCGGCTGGCATTTCTGCCGCACGCTGACCGTGAACACGCCCGCCGACACCGTGCGAGCGGCACTGGCGCAACGCGGCTTGATCGCCGAAGCAGCCTCGGGCGCCTGGCGCGGCCAGCTCGACGGGGTGGCCGCCGCCGCGCTCGTGCTCGACGCCCAGCCCCGGCTCGCCTTCGTCCACCTCTGGACAGACGCCGCCCCGGGCTCCCTCGCCATGCAGGCCCTGCACACCGCCGCGCGCAGCCTGCGCGCCGACATCGAAGCCCTCGGCTGAAAGATCCCATGCCCTTCGTCACCGACGACCCCAACATGCTCGACGACTGGCTCGTCATCGGCCCCGCCACGGCCGCACCCCGCACCACCCGTCTGCTCGGAGAAACCGTGCAGCTGTGGATCGACGACTCCGACGGCACGCCCCGGTGCCGCCTCGGCGACCGGGCGTTGGCCGTGCAGTCGCGCTACGGCTACCTCTGGGCCTGCCCCAGCGGCAAACCGGCGCGCCCGTTGTTCGACTTTCCCGAATACAGCGAGCCCGGCCGCCGCACCATCGACTGCGGCGGCATCGGCGTGGCGGTGTCGGGCCTGCGCGTGATCGAGAACTTCCTGGACATGGCGCACTTTCCCTTCGTGCATGCCGACTACCTCGGCAAGGTGCCCCACACCGAGGTGGCGCAATACCAGGTGCAGGTCGAGCCCGCCACCGGCGAGATCTGGGCCACCGACTGCCGCTTCTGGCAGCCCCGGGCCTCGGCCGCGCACGACAGCTCAGGCAGCGAGGTGCTCTACAAGTACCGGGTGATGCAGCCCTTCTCGGCCATGCTCTACAAGTCGAGCTTCCGCGAAGGGCAGCTCGACGCCATCGGCCTTTTCCTGCAGCCCGTGGACGACGAGCATGTCATCGCGCACACCATGCTCGCCTGCTTCGACGACGACTCCACCGACGCGGAGCTCATCGCCTTCCAGCACACCATCTTCGGGCAGGACAAGCCCATTCTGGAGAACCACGCCTTCAAGCGCATGCCGCTCGAAGGCCGCGCAGAGACGCCGACGCGCGGCGACACCTCCTCCGTCACCTACCGGCGCTGGCTGCGCGAGCGCGGCATGCGCTTCGGCGTGAGGGCGGCGGCATGACCGTGAAGCTGTACGACTACCCGCTGTCGGGCAACTGCTTCAAGGTGCGGCAGATGCTGGCGTGGCTCGGCGTCGAATACCAGACGGTGCCGGTCGATTTCTTTCCGGGCCGCGAACACAAGTCGGCCGCGTTCCTGGCCAGGGTCAACCCGCTCGGCCAGCTGCCGGTGCTCGACGACGACGGCTTCCTGCTGCGCGATGCGCAGGCCATCCTGGTCTACCTCGCGAGCCGCTACGACCCGCAGGGCCGCTGGTATCCCGACGACCCCAGGCTGCGCGGCCAGATCGCGATGTGGCTCGCCACCGCCGACGAGATCACCCGCACCGCCTCGGCCGCGCGGCTGCACGATGCGCTCGGCTACCACCACCTCGACATCGACGCCTGCCGCGGCGGCGCGCGCGCCGTGTTCCGCGTGCTCGACGACCATCTGGCGGAACAGGCCAGCGCGGGCCAGCGCTGGCTGGCCTCCGCGCCCGAGCCGACCATTGCCGACATTGCCTGCTTTCCGTACGTGGCGCTGGCCGGCGAAGGCGGCATTTCGCTCGACGAATTTCCCGCACTGCGAAACTGGGTGTGGAATGTCCGCCACGTGCGCGGGTTCATCGGCATGTCGGGTATCTTCCCCGCTGGCCCCGCCTGAGTATCCTCACCCCTCCCGCCTTCTGAAGAACCCAACACCATGAAAACCAAAGCCGCCGTCGCGTGGAAATCCGGAGCGCCGCTCACCATCGAAACCGTGGACCTCGAAGGCCCCAAGTTCGGCGAAGTGCTGGTCGAGATCAAGGCCACCGGCATCTGCCACACCGACTACTACACGCTTTCGGGCGCGGACCCCGAAGGCATCTTCCCCGCCATCCTGGGCCATGAAGGCGCGGGCATCGTGGTCGATGTCGGCCCCGGCGTCACCACCCTGAAGAAGGGCGACCACGTCATTCCGCTGTACACGCCCGAATGCCGCCAGTGCAAGTTCTGCCTGAGCCGCAAGACCAACCTGTGCCAGCTGATCCGCGGCACGCAGGGCAAGGGCCAGATGCCCGACGGCACCAGCCGCTTCAGCCTCGACGGCAAGCCCATCGCCCACTACATGGGCACCAGCACCTTCAGCAACTACACCGTGGCGCCCGAGATCTCGCTGGCCAAGATCCGCGAGGACGCGCCCTTCGACAAGGTCTGCTACATCGGCTGCGGCGTGACCACCGGCATCGGCGCGGTGATCTTCACCGCCAAGGTGGAAGCCGGCGCCAACGTGGTGGTGTTCGGCCTGGGCGGCATCGGCCTGAACGTGATCCAGGGCGCCAGGATGGTGGGCGCCGACAAGATCATCGGCATCGACCTGAACCCCGAGCGCGAAGCCATGGCCCGCAAGTTCGGCATGACGCACTTCCTGAACCCGAAGGACCACGAGAACATCGTCGATGCCATCGTGCAGCTGACCGACGGCGGCGCCGACTACAGCTTCGAGTGCATCGGCAACACCAAGGTGATGCGCCAGGCGCTGGAATGCACGCACAAGGGCTGGGGCCGCAGCATCATCATCGGCGTGGCCGAGGCCGGCGCGGAGATCAGCACGCGGCCGTTCCAGCTGGTCACCGGCCGCAAGTGGGAAGGCTCGGCCTTCGGCGGCGCGCGCGGCCGCACCGACGTGCCGAAGATCGTCGACTGGTACATGGAAGGCAAGATCGACATCGACAGCCTCATCACCCACACCATGCCGCTGGAAGACATCAACAAGGGCTTCGACCTCATGAAGCGCGGCGAGTCCATCCGCGGCGTGGTCATCTACTAGAAGCCCCGGAGGCACCCGGCCATGACACGCATGGAGCCCTTGCAGAAGATCGAGGCCGGCGTCCTCGAAGTCGCGTACTTCGAAACCGGTCCGGCAGACGGCCCGCCGGTGCTGCTGATGCACGGCTTTCCGTACGACATCCACACCTACGCGGAAGTCGCGCCCATGCTGGCCGGCCAGGGCTGCCGCGTGATCGTGCCGTACCTGCGCGGCTACGGCGCCACGCGCTTCCTGAGCGACGCCACGCCGCGTTCGGGCGAGCAGGCCGCGCTCGGCGCCGACCTGCTGGCGCTGCTCGATGCGCTGAAGATCGAGCGCGCGGTGCTGGCCGGCTACGACTGGGGCGGCCGTGCCGCCTGCGTGGTGGCGGCGCTGTGGCCGGAGCGCGTGGCGGGGCTGGTGTCCTTCAACAGCTACAACATCCAGAACATCGCGAAGGCGATGGAGCCCGACACGCCGGCCAACGAGCACAGCCTCTGGTACCAGTACTACTTCCACAGCGAGCGCGGCCGCGCGGGTCTCGAGAAAGACCGCAGGGCATTCACGAAGCTGCTGTGGAAGCTGTGGTCGCCGACCTGGAAGTTCGACGACGCCACCTTCGAGCGCAGCGCCGCCGCATTCGACCACCCCGACTTCGTGGACGTGGTGATCCAGTCGTACCGCCACCGCTTCGGCCTTGTGCCGGGCGACCCGGCGTATGCGGACATCGAGCGCCGGCTCGCGGCCCAGCCCGCCATCACCGTGCCGACCATCACCTTCGACGGCATCGACGACGGCGTGCGCCCGCCGGCGGAGGCGACGGCCCACGCGCACCGCTTTTCCGGGCCGCGCTCGCACCGCCTCGTGCCCGGGGTGGGCCACAACATGCCGCAGGAAGCGCCGCGCACCTTTGCCGATGCCGTGCTCGAACTGGTCCCCGCGTTGCGCAACAACACCCCATGACAGACAACACACCCAAGACCCTTTCCGAGCATCACGCCTTCGGCGGCGTGCAGAGCTTCCACGAGCACAGCTCGCACGAAATCGGCCTGCCGATGCGCTTCTCGGTCTACCTGCCGCCGCAGGCCGCGAACGGCCCCGTGCCCGCCCTGCTCTACCTCGCGGGCCTGACCTGCAACGAAGAAACCTTCGCGGTGAAGGCCGGCGCGCAGCGCATGGCCGCGAGCCTGGGCATTGCGCTGATCGCGCCCGACACCAGCCCGCGCGGCGCCGAGGCGGAGCGCATTCCGGGCGCCAAGGACAACTGGGACTTCGGCATCGGCGCGGGCTTCTACCTCGACGCCCTGGCCGAGCCCTGGGCCACGCACTGGCGCATGGAGAGCTGGATCGTGCACGAACTGCTGCCGCTGGTGGCCGCGCACTTCGCCATCGACGGCCATCGCGTCGGCATCTTCGGCCACTCGATGGGCGGCCACGGTGCGCTCACGCTGGCGCTGCGGCATCCGGGGCGCTTCAAGTCGCTCTCTGCCTTCGCGCCGATCTGCGCGCCCACGCAGTGCCCGTGGGGCGAGAAGGCCTTCGCCGGCTACCTGGGCGCGCCCGGCGACGACCGCGCGCAATGGCTTTCGCACGACGCCAGCGCGCTCATGAAGTCGCAGGTGGCCGCGCCTTACCCGCAAGGCATCCTGATCGACCAGGGGCTGAGCGACAAATTCCTCGCGGAGCAATTGCACCCCGAGGCGTTCGAGGCGGCCTGCTTCGCCGCCGGCCAGCCGCTCACGCTGCGCCGCCACGCGGGCTACGACCACGGCTACTACTTCATCCAGACCTTCATGGCCGACCACATCGCGCACCACGCGCAGAGCCTGCGCGCCTGAGCGGCGGCCCGGGTCGACCGGGGCGGACTCGCGCCGTATCATGAGCCGCATGTCCGCCGCCCAAATTCCCGCCTTCCACCTGCGGTCGCGCGAAGGCTCCGCAGAAGAGAACATGGTGCTGGCCGGCATCTGGCGCCGGGCCTGGACGGCCGCCAACCGCGGCGCCGCTTTCATCGAACCCATCGGCCACTGGCTGCATCGCGTGCACACCGAGTTCGGCCCGCCCGCCGACGTGGTGCTGGCGGAACGCGAGGGCCAGGTGCTGGCGTTCATGGTGCTGCTGGAGCGGCGCGAGTACGTGGCACAGCTCTTCGTGGAACCGCACCTGCGCGCCCAGGGCCTTGGCAAGGCGCTGCTCGACGAGGCCTGCGTGCGCATTCCAACCGGCTGGCGGCTGCACGTGGCAGTGACCAACACCTCGGCGCAGCGCTTCTACGAGCGATACGGCCTGGAGCGCGGCACGGTCGACCGCCATCCGGGCAGCGGCCGCGAACGCATCGCCTACCATTGGTCGCCCGCTCGCCCGCCGTGGCGCGTGGGCTGATCCCGCCTCTCTTCCCGCCCTCCATGCGCATCGATCACATCGCACTCTGGACCACCGATCTCGAACGCTGCAAGCGCTTCTATGTCGACTACTTCGGCGCCACCGCCGGCGCGGGGTACGCCAACCCGGCCAAGGGCTTCGCCTCGTGCTTCCTGAGCCTGGGCGACGGCGCGCGCATCGAGGCCATGACCACCTCCACGCTCTCCCCGGTGACGGCCGAGGCCGGCGCCCAGCGCATGGGCTGGACGCACCTGGCCATCAGCGTGGGCTCCGACGCGGCCGTCGACGCGCTCGCCCAGCGCCTGAAGGCCGACGGCTACCCGCTGCTCGACGGGCCGCGCCGCACCGGCGACGGCTACTACGAGAGCGTGGTGCTGGACCCCGACGGCAACCGCATCGAGATCACTGCATGAGCGCAGCGCCGGGGCGCCCCAAGCAAGCTCGCTCCGCAGTGCGAAGCACGAAGGTTGTCGAATGAGCGCATTCGTCGAAAGCCTGCACGAGGTGTTCGAGCGCCTGGGGCGCATTCGCACGCGCCGCATGTTCGGCGGCCACGGCATCTGGCACGAGGACCGCATGATCGCCCTCGTGGTGAACGACACGCTCTATCTCAAGGCCGACGCAGAAAGCGCGCCGCACTTCGACGCGCTGGACCTGCCGCCCTTCACCTACGAACGCCAGGGCCAGTCGATGCCGATGTCCTACCGGCTGGCTCCGGCGGACCTGTTCGAGGACCGGCACGAGGCAGCCCTCTGGGGCCGCCGCGCCTACGAAGCGGCGTTGCGCTCGGGCCAGCCGCCCAAACAGAAGAAACCTCCCGCAAAGAAAGCCGCAGTGAAGAAAAAGACGACAACGAAAGCAGCCTCCCGGTGAGCGAGCAACACAAGCCGGCACTCCCGCCCCTGCCCGAGCGCGAACAGATCGCGCTGCTCGAACCCTTCGAAGGCCTCGGCCTGAAAGACATCGTGGTCGTCGCCACGCTGCAGGACGCCGAGCATGCGGCCGGCGCGCTGCTGGCCGCGGGCATTGCCGGCTTCGACACCGAATCCAAGCCCACCTTCGCAAAGAACGAGGTGTCGGGCGGCCCGCACGTGGTGCAGTTCTCCACCCGCGACACGGCCTGGCTGTTCCAGCTGCACCGCACCGAGTGCAACCCGGTGGTGGCCGCGCTCATCGCATCGACCGAACTGCGCAAGGTCGGCTTCGGGCTGTCGGGCGACCTCACGCTGATACGCAACCGCCTCGGCATCGAGCCGAAGGCGGTGTTCGACATCGACGACGAATTCCGCAGGCGCGGCTACCGCAAGTCGGTCGGCGTGAGGGCGGCGGTGGCGCTGGTGTTCAACCGCCGCTTCATCAAGTCGCGCAAGGCGACCACCTCGAACTGGGCCAACAGGCAGCTCACCGAGGCGCAGATCCGCTACGCCGCGAACGACGCCTATGCGTCGATCCGCGTGTACGACGCACTCATCAGCAGCCGCTGACCCGCGCGCTCAGTCGCGCCCCGCCTCGATGATGGCCTGCGCCAGTCGCGCCGGGTTGGAGAAGAACATCTCGTGGCTGCCGGGGCACTCCACCAGCCTGAACAGCCCCAGCCGCTCCGACAGGCGCGGATGCCACGGCAGGCCGTGCGGCATCGCCGTGTCCTGCTGGCAATTGACGTAGGACTTGCCCAGCGCCAGCGCGGCCAGCGGCTGCTTGAGCCGGATCTTGTCGGTGAAGGTGCGGTACGGATGCGGGTTGAGCCTGGCGTAGGCGGCGGTGGCCGTGGCGAGGTCGGCGTCGTTGATGAAGGCTTCGCGCCAGATCTCGAACGGCAAGGTCACGGCGTTGCCGTTGGCCTCGGCGACGGCATCGAACATGCTCACGTAATGCGGCGGCACCATGTCGTTGAGCGATTCGCCGTCCAGCGGCACGAAGGCGTTGATGTAGACCAGCCGCTTCAACCGCGCAGCGATGCGGTCCGCCACGCCGGAGATCACCATCCCGCCGTAGCTGTGGCCCACCAGCCGCACCTGGGTCAGGTTCTTTTCCTCGATGTAGCGCACGGCCGAGGCGATGGCGTCTTCCAGGCCGGTGCTGGCGCGGTCGTCACCGGGGTTGTTGCCGGCGAGCGTGGGGCAATGCACGGTGTGGCCGGCCGCGCGCAGGCCGTCGGCCACGGCTTCGATCTCGGCACCGGTGTGCCATGCGCCGTGAACCAGAACGTAGGTGTCTGACATGGAAGTCTCTTTCGTTGTTGCGACGGATGAGCACTTTAGAAACAGTGATCCATTTTGAATAGCCCATGCCTGCCAGCCGGATGGCCGATTCGTGCCAAGGCCCGACGCGATTGCTTCCATTCAATTATTCAACGATACTTGAAATATGGAAGAAAACGATGTCGTCCGCTCCCTCGCCGCCCTGGCGCAACCTATTCGCCTGCGCGTGTTCCGCGCGCTGGTGGTCGCCGGCCCTGCCGGACTGACGCCCGGTGCACTCACCGAATCGCTGGAGGTGCCCGGCACCAGCCTGTCGTTTCACCTCAAGGAACTGATGAATTCTGGGCTGGTGTCGCAGGAACGGCAGGGGCGCAACCTCGTGTACCGCGCCGCCTTCGAGCAGATGAACGCCCTGCTCGGCTACCTCGGCGAGAACTGCTGCCAGGGCGAGGCCTGCGCCGTCGAGGCTCCTTCGGCATGCGGCTGCTGAGGCCGGCATGCTGACCGCCGTCCTGATCTTCGTCTTCACGCTCGTGCTGGTCATCTGGCAGCCGCGCGGCCTGGGCATCGGCTGGAGCGCATCGCTCGGCGCCGTCATCGCGCTGCTGCTGGGCGCGGTCCAGCTGTCCGACATTCCCGTGGTCTGGGGCATCGTGTGGAACGCGACCGCCACCTTCGTCGCGGTGATCGTCATCAGCCTGCTGCTCGACGAGGCCGGCTTCTTCGAATGGGCCGCCCTGCACGTGGCGCGCTGGGGCGGCGGGCGCGGCAGGCTGCTGTTCGCGTTCGTCGTGCTGCTGGGCGCGGCGGTGTCGGCGCTGTTCGCCAACGACGGCGCCGCGCTGATCCTCACGCCCATCGTGATGGCGATGCTGGCCGCGCTCGGCTTCACGCCCGCGGCCACGCTCGCCTTCGTCATGGCGGCGGGCTTCATCGCCGACACCGCGAGCCTGCCGCTGATCGTGTCCAACCTCGTGAACATCGTCTCGGCCGACTTCTTCCGGATCGGCTTCGGCGCGTATGCCTCGGTGATGGTGCCGGTGAACATCGCGGCGGTGCTCGCGAGCCTGCTGGTGCTGATGCTGTACTTCCGCCGAGGCATTCCGGCACGCTACGACGCGGCCCGGCTCAAGGCGCCTGCCGATGCGATCCGCGACCCGGCGACCTTCCGCGCCGGCTGGGTGGTGCTGGCGCTGCTGCTGGTCGGCTTCTTCGGACTCGAGCCGCTGGGCGTGCCAGTGAGCGCTGTGGCCGCATTCGGCGCGGTGGTGCTGCTGGCGGTGGCCGGGCGCGGTCCGGTGATCGGCATCCGCGGCGTGCTGCGCGGCGCGCCCTGGCAGATCGTGGTGTTCTCCCTCGGCATGTACCTGGTGGTGTACGGGCTTCGCAACGCGGGGCTCACCGGGCAGGTCGCGGCGCTGCTCGATGTGTTCGCGCAAGGCGGCGTCTGGGGTGCGGCAATGGGCACGGGCTTTCTCGCGGCGGTGCTGTCTTCGGTCATGAACAACATGCCCACGGTGCTGGTCGGGGCGCTTTCCATCGACGCGTCGGCCGCGAGCGGCGCGGTGAAGGAAGCGATGGTCTACGCCAACGTGATCGGCTGCGACCTGGGCCCGAAGATCACGCCGATAGGCAGCCTCGCCACGCTGCTCTGGCTGCACGTGCTCGCGAAGAAGGGCACGCTGATCGGCTGGGGCGAATATTTTCGGGTCGGCATCGTGCTGACCCTGCCGGTGCTGTTCGTCACCCTGGCGGCACTGGCGCTTCGACTGAGCATCGCACTGCCATGAACAACCACATCAAGATCTATCACAACCCCGGCTGCGGCACGTCCCGCAATGTGCTCGCGCTGATCCGCAACACGGGTGAGGAGCCCGTCGTCATCGAGTATCTGAAGAACCCGCCGGACCGCGCCACGCTGCAGCGGCTGATCGCGCAGATGGGCATGCCGGTGCGCGACCTGCTGCGCCGCAAGGGCACGCCGTACGACGAACTCGGCCTCGACGATCCGAAGTGGACCGACGAGCAGCTCATCGGCTTCATGCTGGCGCATCCGATCCTCATCAACCGGCCGGTGGTGGTGACGCCGCTGGGCACTCGCCTCTGCCGGCCTTCGGAGTTGGTGCTCGACATCCTCCCGCGCCCGCAGCAGGGTGCGTTTTCCAAGGAGGATGGCGAGCCCGTCATCGATGCGAAAGGCCAGCGTGTCATTCACTCCTGACCTTCCCAACCTCGACCCCGAGGCCTTCCGCCTGCCCGGGCTGCACTCCCTGCTGCCCGCGCAGCGCGCCACGCATGCGCCGCGCATCCTGCTGCTCTACGGCTCGCTTCGCGAACGCTCCTACAGCCGGCTGCTGACCGAGGAAGCCGCGCGCCTGCTGGACGCCATGGGCGCCGAGCCCCGCATCTACGACCCGCACGGCCTGCCCCCGCCGGACGGCGCGCCCGAAGACCACCCGAAGGTCAGCGAACTGCGCAGCCTCGCGCAGTGGGCCGAAGGCATGGTGTGGACATCGCCAGAGCGGCACGGCGCCATGACCGGCATCATGAAATCGCAGATCGACTGGATCCCGCTGTCGGTCGGTTCGGTACGGCCCACGCAGGGCAAGACGCTGGCGGTGATGCAGGTGTCGGGCGGCTCGCAGTCGTTCAACGCGGTGAACCAGCTGCGCGTGCTCGGGCGCTGGATGCGCATGCTCACGATCCCCAACCAGTCGTCGGTGGCCAAGGCCTTCATGGAGTTCGACGAGGCCGGCCGCATGAAGCCTTCGCCGTACTACGAGCGCGTGGTCGACGTGATGGAGGAGCTGGTCAAGTTCACGCTGCTCACGCGCGACTGTGCCGGCTACCTCGTCGATCGCTACAGCGAGCGGCGCGAAAGCGCGCAGGCGCTTTCAAGGCGGGTGAACCTGCGCGCCATCTGAGCGCGCGGCGGCTGCCGGCTCAGCGCCGGCGCCGCAGTTCACCCGGCGTGGCGCCAAGGTGCGCACGGCACTGCCGCACGAAGTGCGACGCGTCCGTCAGCCCCACGCGAAAGCCGATTTCCGCGATGCCCAGCCGGTCGAAGCGCGCGTCGCCCAGCATGCGGCGCGCCGCCGCCATGCGGAAGCCCGCAAGCGCGCCGGCGAAGGTGATGGCACCTTCACCCTCGCCGACGCCGCAGGCCAGGCAGCGGTGCAGGCTGCGCTCCGAAATGCCCAGCCCGCGCGCAACGCTCGCGGCCGTGAGGCCGGGTTCGGCATGCCGCTCGCGCGTGGCGTCGAGCACGCGGCGGCGCAGCGCCTCCCGGCCCCTGTCGGGCGCGCTCGACTGCCCCTGCCCGGTCGCCAGCGCCAGCAGGCTGCCGAGCTGGTCGCTCAGCAAACCGGCGGGCAGCGGCGGCTGCACTGCAACTTCCGGCGACAGCTGCCGAAGAAAGCCGCACAGCACGCCGCCCCACCCGGCCTGCCCGTCGATGCGCCGCGCCACCTGGTCGCCGGCATCGGGTATCCATTCGTCGACCCAGGCGGTGGGCAGTTCGAGCGAGAGGGTGTCGGCCGATTGCAGCAGGTGAAATTCGTAGCACCGGCGCGAATCGACCAGCACCGCGTCGCCGGGCAGCAGCCGCGCGGAGCGGCCGTCCTGCACCGCCACCCAGGCCGAGTCGGTCTTGCAGAGCAGGTAGAAGTAGTTGTGGCGGCTCTGGGCGATGGCGCGGCGGGTGCGGTAGACGTCCTGCGCGCTGCCGCGCACCCGGTTCACGACGATGGACCCGAGCGGCGCCGACTCCAGCGTGGCCCCGAAGCGCCCGGCCTCGGCGCTGGTCACGTCCATCTCCAGGAAGCCCTCGCACACCGCGCCCACCCAGTAGTCCAGCCGCTGCGCGGGCGGCACGGCGTCGGTCGACCAGCGGTGGATGGCATTGCTCATGCGCGCGAACATACCCAAGCCCCGCCGGGTTGCCAAGCGGGTATAGACCGCCTCCGACTGCGGCCCTTTCCCGACCCCGGCAAAATGGTTCTGGAACCAAACCCCGTGCGCGGAGCGCTCCGCCCGCGCACATGAATGAAAGAAGGGCCATGAGCACCAAAAGCGATTTCGGACTGATCGGCCTGGCCGTGATGGGCCAGAACCTCGTGCTGAACGTGGAAAGCCGCGGCTTCCAGGTCAGCGTGTACAACCGCACCGAAGCCACCACCGAAGCCTTCATTGCCGCCAACCCCGGCAAGAAGCTGGTGGGCACCAAGACGCTGGAGGAGTTCGTCCAGAGCCTGGCCAAGCCCCGCAAGATCCAGATCATGGTCAAGGCCGGCGCGCCGGTCGACCAGGTGATCGAGCAGCTCATCCCGCTGCTCGACAAGGACGACATCGTCATCGACGGCGGCAACAGCCTCTACACCGACACCGAGCGCCGCGACGCCTACCTGAGCAGCAAGGGCCTGCGCTTCATCGGCGCCGGTGTTTCGGGCGGCGAGGAAGGCGCGCGCAAGGGCCCGTCGATCATGCCGGGCGGCCCGCTTTCCACCTGGGAAGTGATGAAGCCGATCTTCGAGAGCATCGCGGCCAAGGTCGACGGCGACCCCTGCGTCATTCACATCGGCCCCGGCGGCGCGGGCCACTACGTGAAGATGGTGCACAACGGCATCGAGTACGGCGACATGCAGCTCATCTGCGAGGCCTACAGCCTGTTCAAGGCGGCCGGCTTCAGCACCGACGAGATGGCCGCCATCTTCAACGAATGGAACGACGGCGAGCTGCAGAGCTACCTGATCCAGATCACCGCCAAGGCGCTCGAGCAGAAAGACCCGGAAACCGGCAAGCCGATCGTCGACGTGATCCTCGACAAGGCCGGCCAGAAGGGCACGGGGCAGTGGACGCTGATCAACGCGGCCGAGAACGCGGTGGTCATCAGCACCATCAACGCCGCCGTCGAGGCGCGCGTGCTGTCGTCGCAGAAGAAGGCGCGCGTGGCGGCCAGCAAGCAGCTGCAGGGGCCGAAGATCGAGCTGTCGCTCGAGAAGAAGGCGCTGGTGGCCAAGGTGCACGACGCGCTCTACGCCTCCAAGGTCATCAGCTACACGCAGGGCTTCGACCTCATCAAGACGATGGGCGACAAGAAGGAATGGAAGCTCGACCTGGGCGGCATCGCATCGATCTGGCGCGGCGGCTGCATCATCCGGGCACGCTTCCTGAACCGCATCACCGACGCCTTCCGCACCGACCCGGCGCTGGGCAACCTGATGCTCGACCCGTTCTTCAAGGACCTGCTCAACCGCACGCAGCAGAGCTGGCGCGAAGTGGTGGCGCTGGCGGTGAGCAACGGCATTCCCGTGCCGGCATTCAGCGCGTCGCTGGCCTACTACGACAGCTACCGCACAGAGCGCCTGCCGGCCAACCTGCTGCAGGCGCAGCGCGACTTCTTCGGCGCCCATACCTACGAGCGCGTCGACAAGCCCGAAGGCCAGTTCTTCCACACCGACTGGCCCGAAGTCATCGGCTGAGTCGCCCGAGCGATGCCATGCCGGCCCTCGACTACCCCCGCCACCTGGTCGAGGACTGGCAACTGCGCGACGGCACGGCGGTGCGCATCCGCCCGATCCGCGCCGACGACCTGGCCATGCACGCGGCATTCGTGGCGGGCCTGTCGAACGAAACCGGCTACCGCCGCCTGCTGTCGCCGCGCAAGCCACAGCCGGACGAACTCTGGCGCATGACCCACATCGACTACGACCGCGAACTGGCGCTCATCGCGACCACCGTGGCCGACGGCGCCGAGCAGCAGGTGGGCGTGGCGCGCTACGTGCGCGGCGACACACCCGAGACGGCGCACGTCGCGGAATTCGCGGTGGTCATCGCCGACGCCTGGCAGCACCGGGGCGTGGCCCACAAGCTCATGCGCAAGCTGATCGATGCGGCCGCCGAGGCCGGCGTGAAGCAGCTCGCGGACATCACGCTGTTCGACAACGTCGCGATGCTGGCGCTGGCGCGCAAGCTGGGCTTCAAGGTGCGGCGCGATCCGGGCAACCCCAATGTCACGCAGTTGCGGCTGGCGCTCGGTGCACCCGAGGCCTGAGTTGCATCACCAGGCCGCGCTCATCACGCCCTGCTCTGCCGCGATCCAGTCGCGCACGGGCGACGGCAGTGCATGCGCCGGCGGCACCAGGCCCATGGCGGCGTACGACTCCAGGTTGGGCACCAGCCCGTTGCGCCCTACGGCCGCGCCCTTCATGTAGCCGGCGGCGCATACCTTGTCGCCCTTGACGAACTCGAAGCGCATGTAGTTCCAGTGCTGGTCGGTGGCGTCGAGCCGGAAACGCAGCGTGTACACCTCGAACGGGTTCAGCCCACGCCGATAGCTGATGAGCGAGCCACCCGACATCGGCCGCCAGCCCTGACGCAACATGGTCGCGGCAAAGCCGGTGCGCACGAAGTACTCGACCAGCATCAGGTCGATGATGGTCAGATAGCGGCCGTTGTTCATGTGGCCGTTGATGTCCAGGTCGTTGGGCAGCACCCGAAGCCGCCGCTCCAGCGTGTCGCCTGGCACCAGGCGCGGTGCACGCCAGGCACGCAGCAGAGTCATCAGCAGGCGCAAGTAGAGATTCATGGGCAGGCCATAATTGGTTCAGCAATGAACAGTATATGTTCAATACTGAACCATCCCCATGGCCACCACCAAAACCCCAAAGCCAAAAAAGCCGACCGAACTCGACCGCGCGCCCTCGTCGCCTCATGGAACCCAAGCCTGGCTGGCGGTGGTACGGGCCTACAACCTGTGCGACGCGGTCATGACGTCACGACTCGCCGCGATCGGTTTGCGCGTGGGCGAACACGAGGTGCTGGCCACCATCGCGACCACGCCGGGCATCACGCAGCAGGCGTTGGCCGCTCGTTGCTTCGTCGCCAAGAGTGGCGTCAGCATGCTGCTCACGCAGATGGAGACCAGGGGATGGGTGCGGCGCGACAGCGACGGTGCCGACGCGCGAATCAGGCGCCTGACCTTGACCGATGACGGCATGGCAATCGCCCGGAAGTGCCTGGCGATCCAGGCCGAACTCGTGAGTGCGATGGTTGCGCCAGCCACTGCGCAAGAACTGGAAATCGTCGCCGACGCAATGAACCGCGTGTCCGTGGCTCTCGAGGCAATGCGGGCGGGCAAGGCCTGAGAGTGCCCTGTGCGAATGGCATCTGGTGTCATTCGACACCCATTTGGTAAAGCGCGACAGCCGCCCTGACCTGGCCAGCAAACTTAAATCTACTTCCTTATGATGCGAAACCTTTTTCCGTCGGAAGCAGAGAGCCCCCGCCATGGTCCAGCTTGCGTTGCGTCGTCCGTACACCTTCATCGTCATGGCGATGCTGATCGTGCTGGCCACGCCCTTCGTGCTGGCGCGCATGGCGACCGACATCTTTCCGGAAATCAACATTCCGGTGGTCAGCGTCATCTGGAACTACACCGGCCTGCCGGCCCAGGAAATGGGGCAGCGCATCTCGGGCCAGGTCGAGCGCGGGCTGACCACAACCGTGAGCGACATCGAGCACATCGAGTCGCAGTCGCTGGCGGGCGTGTCGATCATCAAGGTGTTCTTCCAGCCCACGGCCAACATCGAGATGGCCATCTCGCAGGTAGTGGCCTCCATGCAGGCGCAGGTGCGGCAGCTGCCACCGGGCATCACGCCGCCGCTGGTCATCAAGTATTCGGCTTCCAGCGTGCCGGTGATCCAGCTGGCGCTCTCCAGCCCCACGCGTTCTGAAAACTCCCTGTTCGACGCCACCGTCAACCAGCTGCGCCCGCAGCTCATCACGGTGCCGGGCGCGGCCATTCCCTTTCCCTACGGCGGCAAGAACCGGCTGATCTCGGTCGACCTCGACACCCAGGCGCTGCAGGCGCGCGGCCTCTCGCCGGCCGACGTGGTGAACGCGGTGAACACGCAGAACCTGATCCTGCCCTCGGGCACGGCCAAGTTCGGCGCCACCGAATACAACGTGAAGATGAACGGCTCGCCCGACGCCATCGCGGGCCTGAACGACCTGCCGATCCGCACGGTGAACGGCGCCACCACCTACCTGCGCGACGTGGCCTACGTGCGCGACGGCTTCTCGCCGCAGACCAACGTGGTGCGCCAGGACGGCGTGCGCGGCGTCCTGCTGTCGGTGCTGAAGAACGGCGGCGCCTCCACGCTGGACATCGTGTCGAACATCCGCGCCATGCTGCCCGTCGCCGCGCAGACGATGCCCGAGGACATCAAGATCACGCCGCTGTTCGACCAGTCCGTGTTCGTCAAGGCGGCCGTGAAGGGCGTGGTGTTCGAAGCCATCCTGGCCGCCGCGCTCACCGCCGCGATGGTGCTGCTGTTCCTGGGCAACTGGCGCAGCACGCTGATCATCGGGCTGACCATTCCGCTGTCGATCCTGGCGTCCATCCTGGTGCTGTACTCGCTGGGCGAAACGCTCAACCTCATGACGCTGGGCGGGCTGGCGCTGTCGGTGGGCATCCTGGTCGACCAGGCGATCGTGACCATCGAGAACATCGAGCGGCACCTGCACATGGGCAAGCCGCTGAAGGAGGCCATCGAGGTCGGCGCGGGCGAGATCGGCTCGGCCGCCTTCGTCTCCACGCTGTGCATCTGCATCGTGTTCGTGCCGATGTTCTTTCTCTCGGGCGTGGCGCGCTTCCTGTTCGTGCCGCTGGCGGAGGCGGTGGTGTTCGCCATGCTGGCCTCCTACCTGCTCTCGCGCACGCTGGTGCCGACGCTGGTGATGCTGCTGATGGGCGGCTCGCACGGCCCGCAGCAACCGCAGCCGGGCGAAGGCGCAAGGCAGAGCGCGCTGCAGCGCCTGTACCGCGCCTTCGACCAGCGCTTCGAACGCGTGCGCCGTGCCTACACGCTGGTGCTGTCGGCGGTGCTCTCCAGGCGCGCCGGCTTCATCGGCCTGTTCCTCGGCTTCTGCCTGCTGTCGTGCCTGCTCTACCCGGCGCTGGGCCGCGACTTCTTCCCGACCGTCGATGCCGGCCAGATCCGCCTGCACCTGCGCGCACCCACCGGCACCCGCATCGAGGAAACCGCGCGCCTCACCGACAAGGTCGAGGCCGCCATCCGCGAGCTGGTGCCGCCGGACCAGCTCGAAACCATCCTGGACAACCTCGGCATTCCCAACAGCGGCATCAACCTGTCGTACAGCAACGCCGGCACCATCGGCACCTTCGACGGCGAGCTGCTGCTGTCGCTGAAAGAAGGCCACAAGCCGACCGAGCAGTACGTGTCGCTGCTGCGGGCCGAGCTGCCCAAGCGCTTTCCGGGCATCGAGTTCTTCTTCCAGCCGGCGGACATCGTCACGCAGATCCTGAACTTCGGCCTGCCCGCGGCCATCGACGTGCAGTTCAGCGGCAACGACATCGCCGGCAACGCGGCGCGCGCGGCCGAGCTGACCAAGGCGATACGGCAGATTCCGGGCGCGGTCGATGCCCACGTGCACCAGCGCCTGGACGGCCCCGCGCTGAGCCTGCAGATGGACCGCACGCGCCTGCAGCAATACGGCCTGACCGCCGCCAACGTGGGGCAGAACGTGCTCATCGCGCTGTCGGGCAGTTCGCAGACGGCGCCCGCGTTCTGGCTGAACCCGGCCAACGGCGTGGTCTACAGCATCGCGGTGCAGACGCCGCAATACACGGTCGATTCGCTCGATTCGCTGCTCAACATCCCGGTGGGCGCCAGCGGCGGCGCGGGCGGGCCGGGCTCGCAGCAGTTGCTGGGCAATCTCGTGAGCGCGCAGGCCGACCGGCTGCCGGCCGTCATGTCGCGCTACAACATCGCGCCGGTGATCGACGTGTACGTGAGCGTGCAGGGCACCGACCTGGCCAGCGTGGCCTCCAAGGTGCAGAAGCTGGTCGACGAGATGCGTCCGAAGCTCTCGCGCGGCAGCCGGGTCGACATCCGCGGCCAGGTGCAGACCATGCAGTCGTCGTTCATCGGCCTGGGCGTGGGGCTGGCGATGGCCATCGTGCTGGTGTACCTGCTGATCGTGGTCACCTTCCAGTCGTGGCTGGACGCGGCCATCATCATCACCGCGCTGCCGGCCGCGCTGGCGGGCATCGCGTGGATGCTGTTCATCACCGGCACCACGCTGAGCGTGCCGGCGCTCACGGGCGCGATCATGACCATGGGCGTGGCCACGGCCAACTCCATTCTTCTGGTGTCTTTCGCGCGCGAGCGGCTGCAGGCCGGCATCCCGCCGCTGTCGGCCGCGCTGGAAGCGGGCGCCACCCGCATCCGGCCGGTGCTGATGACGGCGCTGGCGATGATCATCGGCATGATCCCGATGGCGCTGGGCCTGGGCGAAGGCGCCGAGCAGAACGCGCCGCTGGGCCGTGCGGTGATCGGTGGCCTGGTCTTTGCCACGGTGTCGACGTTGTTTTTCGTACCCGCCGTGTTCGCGGGAGTGCACAGTCGGCTTGCCCGCCGCCGGGCGGCGCGTGAAGCCTCCCAGCAGCAGCATCAACCGCCAGCGGGCGCAACGCCCCAGGAGAATTGATTTCATGACGGAGCAACGCCACGCGGCATTGACCATCCATCCCACCGGCGAGAGCGACGGCGAGCTGCTGCGCCGCCGGCAGATCGTGCGACGCACGCGCTGGCTGGTGCTGATCGTGCTCATGCTGCTGGGCCTGGGCGCGGCGCGCACGGTGTTCGTGCGCATCGCCAACGCCCGCGCGCTCGAAGCGGGCACGACCGAACGCGCCAAGCAGTACGTGCAGACCGCCCTGCCCCGCGTGCCCACCGCCGGCCAGACGCTGTCGCTGCCGGGCACGCTGCAGGGCTTCGTGCAGTCACCGATTTCGGCGCGCGCCAGCGGCTACCTCAAGCGCTGGACAAAGGACATCGGCAGCCGCGTCGAGAAGGGCGAGCTGCTCGCCGAACTCGAGACGCCCGAGATCGACCAGCAGCTGTCGCAGGCCGTGGCCGCGCGCGCACAGGCCGCCTCCGGCCTGGAACTGGCGCGCAGCACCGCCGAGCGCTGGGAAGCGCTGCGCAAGAAGGATGTGGTCTCGCAGCAGGAACTGGACGAGCGCCGCAGCGCGGTGGCGCAGGCCACCTCCAACGTGGCGGCGGCCGACGCCAACGTGCAGCGGCTGAAGCAGACCGAGGGCTTCAAGCGCGTGGTGGCGCCGTTCGCGGGCGTGATCACGCGGCGCAACGTGGACGTGGGCGACCTGATCGACGCGGGCGCGGGCGGCGGTGCCGGTCGCGCGCTGTTCCTGCTGGCGCAGACCGATCCGCTGCGCGTGTACATCAACGTGCCGCAGGCCTACGCCCAGCTCGTGAAGACCGGCCAGCCCGTGGTAGTGACGCAGGCCGAGCTGCGCGGCCAGACCTTCAAGGGCCAGGTGGCGCGCACCGCCGGCTCCATCGACACGACCACGCGGATGATGCAGGTGGAGGTGTCGCTGCCCAACAGCGACGGCGCGCTGCTGCCGGGCGCCTATGTGCAGGTGTCGCTGCCGCTGGCCGCGAGCCGCACGCTCTCGGTGCCGTCGAACGCGCTGCTGTTCCGCGCCGAGGGCACGCGCATCGCGGTGGTCGATGCGCAGGGCCGCGTCAACCTGCGCGCCGTGACGCTGGGCCGCAACTACGGCGAGAACGTCGAGGTGATCGACGGCCTCGAGAAAACCGACCGCATGGTGCTGAACCCGTCCGACTCGCTGGCCGAAGGCGACGTGGTGGCGGTGGCGCCCGAAGCGCCGCCGGCGAAGGCGCCGACACCGAAGGCCCCGGCGTGACGCCGCCGCGCGTGGCCGCTCCGCTCGCGCTGCTCGCCGCCATGCTGCTGGCGGGCTGCGCGGTCGGCCCCGACTACAGGACGCCGGACACGCCGCTGCCGGTCAGCTGGAAGCTGGAGGAGCCCTGGCGCGTGAGCACGCCGAGCGACACAGCCGACAAGGGCCCATGGTGGCGCCGCTTCGGCGACCCGCAGCTCGACGCGCTGCAGCAGCAGGCGCTGGCCGGCAGCCCCACGCTGGCCATCGCCAATGCGCGGCTGGCGCAGGCGCGCGCCACGCTCGCGGCCAATGCGGCCGGCCAATATCCGCAAGTCGGCCTCGGCACCCGCGCCTCGCGCCTGAGGATTTCCGCCAACCGCCCGCTCACCAACTACGCGACGCCCAATTCGACGACCGTGCAGAGCGACTTCGCGCTGTCGCTCAATGCGAGCTACGAAGTCGACCTGGCCGGCCGCGTGCAGCGCACGGTAGAGGGTGCCAAGGCGTCGGCGGAGCAATCGGCGGCGGACCTGCAGAACACCCGGCTGCTGCTCAGCGCCGACGTGGCCAGCAGCTACTTCAACCTGCGCTCGACCGACGTCGAACTCGACGTGCTCACCCGCTCCATCGCGCTGCAGCGCCGCGCGCTCGAGCTTGTCACGGCGCGCCACGACCTGGGCGCCGTATCGGGCCTGGACGTGGCGCAGCAGCAGGCGCTGCTGGAGACCACGCTGACGCAGGTCGACGTGCTGAGGAAGCAGCGTTCGCAGTACGAGCATGCGCTGGCCACGCTCACCGGCACGCCGGCGCCCAGCTTCTCGCTGCCGGTGGACCTGCGCGAGATCAGGCCGCCGGCCGTGCCGCTGGGCGTGCCGTCCGAGATCCTGCAGCGCCGGCCCGACGTGGCCTCGGCCGAGCGCGCGATGGCCGCCGCCAACGCGCAGATCGGCGTCGCCACCGCGGCCTTCTACCCGAGCATCTTCATCTCGCCCACCGTGGGCGTGGACAGCCGCACGATCGAGACCCTGTTCAATGGCCCGAGCCTGCTGTGGTCGCTGGGCGTGTCGGCCACGCAGGTGCTGTTCGACGGCGGACGCATCCGCGCCAACGTCGATTTCGCGAAGGCCGGCTACGAGGTCACCGTGGGCAACTACCGCCGCACCGTGCTGACCGCAATGCAGGAAGTGGAAGACGGCATCACCGGGCTTGCCGCGCTCGACAGCGCAACGACCCAGGCGCAGGCCGCCGTCACGGCCGCGCGCCGCGTGCTCGACATGGCCACCAGCCGTTATGAGGGCGGCGCGTCGACCTACCTCGACGTGATCACCGCGCAGCAGTCGCTGCTGACGGTGGAACGCCAGGCCGCGCAGCTGCGGGGGCAGCGGCTGCTGACCGCGGTGTTCCTGGTGAAGGCGCTGGGTGGCGACTGGTGCGGCGCGGATGAGCCCGGCAAGGCCCCGGCATCGTCGTGCCCCGCCGTCGGCATCGACCGGACTGCGAAGGCCGGTTGAACGGCAAGCTCTGTTCGCGCGACTTGGTGCCTTGCTGGTCGATCGACGCACGTCGTCACTGTCGGAGCGATTCCGCTCGAGCTCCCCTGGCTCAGTGCATTGACGCAGCCGGCTGCGCGACGGCGTCCGCAGCGGAGCACAGCGCGAGGCCGCCCGCCAGGCTCCATGCCTGCGCATGGCCGAGGCGGCGCAGGGCCTTGGCCGCCTGCGCGCTGCGATTGCCGCTTCGGCAGTAGAAGAGCATCGGCGCACCGGCCGGCAGCGCCATCCAGCCGGGCAGCGCATTCAGAAGCCCCGACAGCGGCACCGCCTCGCGGTGGGTGTCGACACCGAAGGGCGACGATTCGCTCACGCGCTGCTCGTAGGGCTCGCGCACGTCCACCAGCACCAGGCCCGGATGCTCGAGCAGCAGCCGCTGCGCCTGCATGGCGTTCATCTCGTGGCCCGGGCCGGCGCAGCCGTTGTCGATGCGCGCACCGCAGGCGAGGGTCTGGTATTCGGTCAGCGCGAGGTCTTTCTCGAGTTCGGCCTTTGCCGAGGCGAAGCCTGCCGCGTCGATGCTGCCGGACAGCACCTGCGCGAGCAGCGGCTGGGCCGCGCATTCGCGGGCCAGGGTGCTCGCGAAGCGGTCGTCGTAGTCGTGCGCCGGGAGCAGCAGCGTGCCGGGGCCCGCGGCCTGCGCCAGTTGCTTCAGCGAAGGGCCGAATGCGAGCGGCGCACTTTGCGCGAAATCGCTTCGCCCCAGCGCGCCGGGCATCACCGTGTCGCCCACGAATGCCAGGCGGATCTTCAACTGCTCGTCATGCAGCAGGTAGGCGGTCGAGTCGGCGGTGTGCCCGGGTGTTGCCAGCCGGGTCAGCGTCTGCGCGCCCAGGCAGATGGCATCGGCGCCCAGGGGCCAGCCGAGCGCATCGACCTCGCCTTGCTGGAGAAGGCGTTCCGGCAGCGCGGCGCGCAATTCGCCCACCGAGGAAACATGATCGCCATGGCTGTGCGTGTCGAGCACGGCGGCCAGCGTGTAGTCCTGGCAGCGAAGCAGCTGCGCGATGCGGCCGGTCAACTCGGGCAGCGGATCGATGACCACGCAGCGCCGGCTGCCGGCATCCGCCAGGAGGTAGCAGCATGCACCGCCGGCCACGAAGCGGGTCAGGCCGTCGAGCGCGTCGCCCGGACGGGAGGTGTCGGCGCCGGTATTGAGGCAGCTTGCGCGCAGCGAAGCGCCACAGGAGCCGATCCTTTCACAGGCTTCGTCGATGAAGGCCGCGTCGCTGGCCGGCCCGAACGACAGGCGCACGGCCGAGGCCGCCTGCCAGGCGGGCAACCCCATGGCTTGCAGCACGTGGCTCGGCAGCGCCTTCGACGCGCCGCAGGCCGAGCCACCGCTCACCCGCACGTCGGCCGCGTCGAACAGATCCTGCAGGAGCTTCGAGTCGAGGCCGGGCACCGAGAAATTGAGGGTCGTCGGCAAGCTCAGTTCAAAGGGCGCGTTGAACACCACGCCGGGGAACGCATCCTTCAGCGCGGCGGCGATGCGGTCGCGGTACGCCTCCAGCGTGCGCGCGTCCCGGAAGGTGTGGCCGTCTTCGAGCGCTTCCAGCACGGTGCCGAGCGCGGCGATGCCGGACATGTTCTCGGTCCCCGAGCGCAATGCGCCCTCCTGGCCGCCGCCCGCCATCAACGGCGTGAACGGCGCGCCGGCGCGCACGTACAGCAGGCCGATGCCCTTCGGTGCATAGAGCTTGTGCCCCGAGAACGGCGCGTAGTCGATGCGGAGGGCTTCGAGCCGGAGCTCGAGCTTGCCCAGCGCCTGCACGCTGTCCACCATCCACAGCGCCGGGCTCCCGTCGAGCGCCTGGGCGATGCCGTCCAGGTCGCTGACGACGCCGGTCTCGTTGTTGGCGGCCATGGTGCAGACCAGACCGGCACGTGCGGCATGCGCGCGCAGCCAATGCAGGTCATGGCGGCCGTCTCGACCGACCGGGATGGGCAGCACGCGCAGGTTCAGGCCCAGCAGTTTGTTCCAGTGGCTGATCGCTTCCGGCACCGCCTTGTGCTCCGTCGCGCCGTACAGCACGCAGTCGACGTCCTCGCGGCCGCGCAGCGCGCTCAACGCCGACAGCACCGCCGTCTGGATGCCTTCGGTGGCGCCGCTGAGAAACAGCAGGTCGCCCGTGGGAGCGCCCAGCAGGCGCCGCGCGCGGGAGCGCACCGAATCCATCAGCGCGCGCGCCTTCAGCCCGGTGCTGTGGACGCTGCTGGGGTTGCCGAAGTCGTCGGCCATGGCTGCGAGTGCCGCGGCCCGGGCACGAGGCAGAACGGGCGTGGTGGCGTTGGCGTCGAGGTAGATGTCCATTCAGGTGATTCCGGGAGAAGAGATGCAAGCGTTTGCAGGCTTGGCGGGCGTGGCGGGCGACAGCGCCGCGCACCCGGAAGAGTCTGCCGCCCGGGGCGGAGCAGCGGCTTGCGTTTTATGCTGCCTATGCCGATAAGATTGGAATCCAATGCTCAATCAAGGATATTTGATGAAACTGGATTCCATAGATATCAAGATTCTTGATCTCCTGCAGCAAGACGCCGAGCTGCAGGTGGCGCACATCGCCGAGCAGGTGGGCCTGTCTGCCACGCCATGCTGGAGGCGCGTCCAGCGGCTCAAGGAGGCGGGCGTCATCACGCGCTCGGTGGCCCTGCTCGACCCGCGCAAGGTCAACGTGGCGGTGACGGTCTTCGTGTCGGTGCGGACCAGCACGCACTCGCAGGAGTGGTTCGACCGCTTCACCGCCACGGTCCATGCCATTCCGGAAGTGGTCGAGTTCTACCGGATGAGCGGCGACGTGGACTACCTGCTGCGCGTGGTGGTGCCGGACATCGCCGCCTACGACGCCGTCTACAAGCGACTGATCTCGGGCACGAACCTGCACGACGTCAGCTCCAGCTTCGCCATGCAGGAACTGAAGCAGACCACGGCGCTCCCGCTGGGCTACGTGTAGAAGGTTCGCGAAGCCGGCACGCGGACGTTCAGAACAGGCTGCCCTGCCCCGCGGCGCCAGGCGGCCGGAACGCCGTGATGTCCAGCGGAATGCGCTCGCGGTTGTAGCCCAGTCGGTTGGTCGCCTTCTCGAAGCGCTGGTGGATCAGGTCGGCCCACAGGCCCGAGCCCTTCATGCGCGTGGCGAAGTCGGCGTCGTAGTCCTTGCCGCCGCGCATCTCGTGGATGCGCGCCATGATGCGGTCGGCGCGCTGCGGATAGTGCAGCGCCAGCCATTCCTTGAAGAGCGGCGCCACCTCCCACGGCAGCCTCACCACGGTGTAGAAGGCGCTGCGCGCGCCGGCTTCCCATGCGGCCTCGAGCACCTGTTCCATGTCTTCGGTCACGAAGGGAATCTGCGGCGCCACGCTCACGCCGACCGGCACGCCCGCCTCGGTCAGCGTGCGGATGGTGCGCAGCCGGCGGTGCGGCGCCGCGGCGCGCGGCTCCAGCTTGCGGGCGAGTTCGCCGTCGAGCGTGGTCACGGTCACGTACACGGCCGCAAGACGGTCGGCGGCCATGGGCGCGATCACGTCGAGGTCGCGCTCGATGGCGCTCGACTTGGTGACCAGCGCGAACGGATGCCGCGCTTCCTGCAGCAGTTCGATGACCGAGCGGGTGAGCCTCAAGTCTCGCTCGATGGGCTGGTAGCAGTCGGTGGCGGTGCCGATGGCGATGTAGCTGGGCCGGTAGCTCTTGCGCCCGAGTTCCGTACGCAGCATGTCGGCGATGTTTCGCTTGGCGATCAGCTTGGTCTCGAAGTCGAGGCCGGGCGACAGGTTGAGGTAGCTGTGCGTGGGCCGGGCGAAGCAATAGATGCAACCATGTTCGCAGCCGCGGTAGGGGTTGAGCGAGCGGTCGAAGTAGATGTCGGGCGAGTCGTTCTCGTTGAGCGCCGACTTGACGTCTTCGAAGCGCACCTCGGTGGCGATGGGCTGCAGCTCCTGCGCCTCGGCCACGCCGTCTTCGAGCGTGCCCCAGCCGTCGTCGAAGGCATTGCGCTCGTCCTTGGAGAAGCGATGCGCAAGCTGCGTAGCCGCGCCGCGGCCCTTGATGGCGTGGATGGGGATGTGGGCTGCGGGCATGGCGAATCTCGTTACTGTGTATTTGTACAGTATTTCACCGTTTCCTTGCGACTGCCCGCTTTTTACATTTCTCTCTTGACAGAAATTTCGCAAATCCTAAACTCCAAGCCATGGAACTCACAGAAATTCAACGTAAGTTCGTCCTCCACTGGGGCGAAATGGGGTCCATGTGGGGCGTCAACCGCACCGTCTCGCAAATCCACGCGCTGCTCTTCGCCCACGGCAAGCCGATGCATGCCGAGGAGCTGTCCGAAACGCTGGGCGTCGCGCGCTCCAACGTCAGCAACAGCCTGAAGGAACTGCAGGCCTGGAACCTCGTACGCGTCACCCACACGCTGGGCGACCGGCGCGACTATTTCGAGACCAGCGTCGATGTGTGGGAGCTGTTCCGCACCGTGGTGCGCGAGCGCAAGGAACGCGAGTTCGACCCGACCATCCGCGTGCTCCGAGAACTTGTCTCGAGCCCCGATTTCCAGAAGGAACCGCCCGATGCGCAGGACCGCATCCGCTCCACCATGGACCTCATGAACAAGCTCGCCACCTGGGCCGACGAAATGCTGCGGCTGTCGCCGGGCACGCTCGACAAGGTGCTGACGCTGGGCGCCAGCGTGCAGAAGTTCGTGCGCGGCGACAAGGGCGGCAAGGACGAAGACCCCGACGCACACCACGCCAGCCTGCCGATGATCTGAACCCTTCTCTTTTTTTGCCTATGTATTTCTGTTTTGACAGAAATATCGAGAACAAAGGATGCCATGAGCCGCAACGCCCTTCCCGCCTATCCGCTGACCCTGTACTTCGACGCAAGCTGCGCCATCTGCTCGGCCGAAATGGGCAACCTGGGGGCGCGCGACACCGCGGGCCGGCTGCGGTTCGTCGATTGCTCGCCGGCCTCGTTCAGCGACGGGCCGGCGCCGCGCGACGCGCTCATGGCCGCGATCCACGCGGTGGACGCCACGGGCCGGGTGCTGGTCGGCGTGGCGGCCATCCGCGCGAGCCGCGCGGCGGTGGGCCTGCCCAGCGGCGGCGGCCTGCTCGACCTGCCGCTGGTCGCGCCGCTGGCCGACCGCGCCTATGCCCTGCTGGCGCGCAACCGCTACCGCATTCCGCGCTGGCTGGCGACACGGCTGGCGGGGCGCGTCGCGCCTACCTGCAACGACGGCAACTGCCGCCTCTGAAGAAAAAACACCACCCGAGGGAACAGCCATGCCCACAGTTTTCCAGCCCGACTTCCACCTTCCGCTCGAAGCGCCCGCACAGGCACCTGCCGGCACCTCCATCACCGCCGAAGACACCCAGGTCTACTTCACCGAAGTCGCGTTCGACTACAGCGCCTGGAGCCCCAGCTACAACATGCACTTCGGCTTCTGGCGCGCCGGGCTGAACCCGTTCAGGCGCGAAGGCATGCTGGTCGAGATGAACCGCGTGGTCGGCCGCGCGCTGCGGCTTGGCGATGCGCAACCCGGCGCCGCGCCCCGCCGCTGCGTGATCGACATGGGCTGCGGCGCCGGCGCCACCGCGCGCACGCTGGTGGGCAACAACCCGTCGCTGTACGCAGTGACCGTGACCAACGTGGCCGTGCAGAACAGCATCGCCGCCAGGCTCGATGCGGCGGCAGGCGTGGCCGACCGCATGGCCCACGTGGAGGCCGACTACACCCGCACCGGCCTGCCCGCCGCGCAGGCCGACGGCGCCTGGGCCCTGGAGAGCGCCTGCTATGCAGAGGGCACCGCCAAGGCCGATTTCATCCGCGAGGCCGCGCGCCTGCTCAAGCCCGGCGCCCGGCTGGCGGTGGCCGACGGCTTCCTGCTGCGCCGCAAGCCTGGCCGTGTGGCCGGCTGGCTGCACCGCCTGTGGGCCGACAGCTGGGCCGTGCCAACGCTGGCCGTTCGCGACGACTTCATCGCCGCCCTGCGCGACAACGGCTTCGAGGACATCGAGTGCAAGTCGCTGCGCTGGCGCGTCGCGCCCAGCGCGCTGCACATTCCGGTGCTGGCCACGCGCTTCACCCTGGTCGAACTCTGGAAGGCGCGCGGCAAGCTCGGCGCGTGGCGGCGCAAGCACATCGTGGCCAGCTATTACGCGCTGGCGCTGGGCATGTTCTGGCGCGACTTCGACTACTGCATGGTCACGGCCACGCGCAGTGCCGGCTGAGCGAACACGAGAAGAAACAACCAGCAGAAAGCTACGCATGCAAGACGACAACCAGGACAGCAGGCTCGCCGCACTCGCGCCAGACCAGGCACCCGGCGAACTGCCGCCCCAATCCCGCGGCGCCATGCCCTTCGCATGGTTCTGGCCGATGCTGGCGGGCGCGGCCATCGCGCTGGTGCTTCGCATCATTTTCAGCGGCGGCCCGGGCCAGCGCTTCTCGCCGATGCTCGGCTCCTTCGTGTACTTCGTGCCCGCGCTGTGCGGCGCCGTCACCGTGTACATGGCCGAGCGCATCGAGCGCCGCAGCTGGGGCTACTACCTCTGGGCGCCGTGGGTGGCAACGGCGCTTTTCGTCGGCGGCACGCTGGCGGTGTTCATCGAGGGGCTGATCTGCGCCGTCGTCATCGTGCCGCTGTTCGCGGTGATGGGCAGCGTCGGCGGACTGGCGATGGGCATCGTGTGCCGCATCACCAACTGGCCGAAGCAGGCCATCTACAGCTTCGCGGTGCTGCCGCTGGTGCTCGGCGCCATCGAGCCGCAGCTGCCCAACCCCGAACGGCTGTCGAACACGTCGCGCACGCTCTTCATCGCCGCGCCGGCCGAGCGCGTGTGGCACGAGCTGAACGCCGCGCGCGACATCCGTCCCGCCGAAGTCGGCGACGCCTGGGCCTACCGCATCGGCGTGCCGATGCCGGTGTCGGGCGTCACGGTCGACACGCCCGAAGGCCGCGTGCGCCAGGTGCAGTGGCAGAAGAACGTGCACTTCGAGGAAATCATCACCGAATGGCAGCCCAAGCGCCAGCTGAAGTGGCGCTTCCGCTTCTCGCCCGACTCTTTCCCGGCCGGTGCGCTCGACGATCACGTGATGATCGGCGGCCAGTACTTCGACCTGCGCGACGCCACCTACACGCTGACGCCGCGCGACGGCGGCACCGAGCTGCGCGTTGCGGTGTCGTGGCGCATGAGCACCAGCTTCAACTGGTATGCGGACCGCGTCATGCACCTGCTGCTGGCAGACGCGTCCGAGAACATCCTGCGCTTCTACAAGGCACGCGCCGAAGCCACGGCCGGCGCGGCGGCGGCCGGATGACGACGATGCCGCCCACCGCACCGGTCTTCCAGCAGGCGCTCGGCCCCGCCTGGGAACGACTCGGCGACGTCATCCGCCGCCACTACGCGATGGCACCGTTCTCCGACGACCACGTGTGCGTGCGCGGCACCATGAGCGAGGTCTGGCACGCCCGCTGGGCCGCGCTGCTGATGCCCCTCGGCCGGCTGTTCGGCGCGCTGGTGCCGCATCAGGGCAAGGACGTGCCCATCGAAGTGCACTACAGCTGCCGCCCCGACGACGCCACGCTCCACTGGGACCGGGTCTTCCGCTTTCCGGGCAGGCCGCCCTTCCATTTCCGCTCGTACATGGCGCACGACGCGCGCCGGGGCAGCGAGGTGATCGAGTACGTGCGCTTCGGCATCGGCATGCGGCTGGCCGTGAGCGCGGAAGAAGGCGCGCTGGTGTTCCGCGACCGGGGCTACATCTGGCGCGTGGCGGGGCTGCGCATTCCGCTGCCGCTGGGGCTCCTGCTGGGCACCGCCTACGTGGAAGAGCGGCCCGACCCGCAGGACGCCGACCGCTTCACCATGAAGATGCTGCTGCGCCACCGCTGGTTCGGCGACGTGTTCCGCTACAGCGGGCGTTTTCACCTGGACCCGCGCCCGGGTCCACAATGAGCCCACCATGCCACGCCGCCCTGAAAACCTCTACGCCCAGTACCACGCCCACGTCTATTTCGCGCCCGACACACTGGCGCAGGCGCGCAGCCTCTGCGAGCGCGCCGGACAGGAACTGATGGTGGTGGTCGGCCGCGTGCACGAGCGGCTGGTGGGGCCGCATCCGCACTGGAGCTGCCAGCTCGCATTCGACGCCGCAGAATTCGACCAGGTCATCGGCTGGCTAGAGGCCAACCGCAACGGGCTCGATGTGTTCGTGCACGGCGTGACCGGCGACGACTTCGCGGACCACACGGCCCATGCCATGTGGCTGGGTGAGGAAAGCGCGCTCGACCTGCGGATGTTCCGGCACTAGCCTCCGAAGCTCGCGCCCGTTTTTTCAGAACTCCGCGTCGAGCTCGTCGATTTCCTCGGGCTCCTGCTTCGCCGCGGCCACCCATTCCTTCATGGCCGGCAGCTCCATCACCCGCTTGCAGTAGGCCGCGCACGCGCTGTCCAGCGCCACGTCGTAGCTCAGGAAGCGCGTGACCACCGGCGCGTACATCGCGTCGGCCATGCCCGGCTGCTTGCCGAACAGGAAGGGGCCGCCGTAGGCCTTGAAGCATTCGCGCCAGATGGCGACGATGCGGTCGATGTCGGCCTGCGCGCGCGACCACACCTTGAAGTTCTTGAAATGGGCCTTGATGTTCATCGGCAGCGCGCCGCGCATCGACGAAAAGCCCGAATGCATCTCGCCGCAGACGGCGCGGCAGTGGGCGCGGGCGGCGATGTCGTCGGGCAGCAGTCCGGCCTTGGGCTTGATCTCGTTGAGGTACTCGCCGATGGCCAGCGTGTCCCACACCTTCACGCCGCCATGCTGCAGCGAGGGCACCAGCATCGACGAAGACAGCAGCAGCATCTCGGCCTTCATGGCCGGGTCGTCGGGCGGGATGACCTTCTCGCTGAAGTCCAGCCCGGCCAGCCTGCACATCAGCCAGCCGCGCAGCGACCACGCGCCGTAGTTCTTGCTGCTGATGGTAAGAACGGGTTTGGCCATCTTGAAGCTCCTTGGGCGTTGCCTCGCTGCGTGCAAGCGCCATGCCATGCGGCTGGCCCGCAACTTGCCTGCACCAGGGCCATGCTGTACCGGGCCTACCAGAACCAAGCCGACATGCTGTCGCCTGCCAGGCTCGCCGCGCAGTACCTGGGCCAGGCGCTGTGGAAAGACGGCACCGAGCGCACCATGCTGCGGCGCATGGCCGCGCAGTTCGAGGTGTTCTCGCGCATGCGGCTGACCCACACGCGGCCGCCCTACGGCATTGCCAGCGTGCCGGTCGACGGCGCCGAAGTGGCCGTGCACGAGGAAAAAGCCCTGGTCTCGCCCTTCGGCACCCTGTTGCACTTCAGGAAGGACACCGAAGCGGTGCACCCGCCCGTGCTGCTGGTCGCACCACTCTCGGGCCATTTCGCGACCCTGCTGCGCGAAACCGTGCGCACGCTGCTGCGCGACCACGACGTGTACCTGACCGACTGGCACAACGCGCGCGACGTGCCGCTCTGGGAGGGCCGGTTCGGCCTGGACGACTACACGCTGCAGCTCATGCGTTTCCTGGAGGCCGTGGGCCCGGGCGTGCACATGGTGGCGGTCTGCCAGCCCTGCGTGGCCGCGCTGGCCGCCACCGCGCTGATGGCCGAGGACGACAACCCCGCCACGCCGCGCAGCCTCACGCTGATGGCCGGCCCGGTCGATTGCCGCATCAACCCGACCACGGTCAACAAGCTCGCCACCGACCGGCCGATCGACTGGTTCCGGCGCAACCTCATCAGCCATGTGCCGTGGCCGCATGCGGGCGCCATGCGGCGCGTGTACCCGGGCTTCCTGCAGCTGTCGGCCTTCATGAGCATGAACCCGGAGCGCCACAAGAAGCAGTTCCAGGACATGTATACCCACCTGGTGGAAGGCGACATCGACAAGGCCCGCACCATCGGCAACTTCTACGACGAGTACCTCGCCGTGAACGACCTGCCGGCCGAGTTCTACCTGGAGACGGTGGAGCGCGTGTTCCAGACCTACGACCTGCCGCGCGGCAAGCTCACCGTGGGCGAGCGCACCGTGAACCCCGCCGCCATCCGCCGCACCGCGCTGCTGACGGTGGAGGGCGAGCGCGACGACATCTGCGCCGTGGGCCAGACGGTGGCAGCGCAAGACCTCTGCACCGGCATACGCCCCTACCTCAAGGCACACCACCTGCAGGCCGGCGTGGGCCACTACGGCGTATTCAGCGGCAGCAAGTGGAATGCGCAGATCTACCCGCGCGTGCGCGAAACCATCCACGCGGCGGCCGAGCTGAGCGGCTGAGCCGCAGCGCGGCAATCCGGCAAGGGCCGTGAGGCCATTGTTTGCCCTTGCGCGCCGGGCTTCCTACACTCGGGCCCATGCAACGCCAGGCTTTCATCCGCAGCACGCCGCGCGCAGTCTTCACTGCGTGCACGGCTGCAGGGTCGCATCCGACCCTCGCAGATCTCTGAGCCCGGCGGTCAGCCTCCCCCCCTTTCTTCAGCACCTTTCATCGACCGCCGGGCCCAAGCCCCGCGCGGTAGCGCGCCCGCACGGGCACGCCGCGCTTTCCCCAGCTGATTCCTTCGCTCGCTGCCAGCCGCTTCGCCGTGGCCGGCGGCCGGCTTTGTCATGCGGAAAGAACACTGACGATGAACATCCAATCGATCCTGGCGGTGACCGACCTGTCGGCGCACGGCCTGCGCACTGTCGTGCGTGCAGCCAACATCGCGGCGGCGCACGGCGCGCTGCTGAAGATCATGTACGCGCCCGCCGCCTTCGCCGGACCTGCGGATGCCGATGCGGCCAGCGGCCTGGGCGCCTTATGCCTGGAGGTGGCCGAGCGCTTCGGCATCCTCGTCAAGAAGATCGACGACACGCGCGGGCGCCTCGACGGCGCCGCGCACGAGGCGCAGTGGTGCGACCTCGTGGTGATCGGCGACGAGCCCGACCGCTCGCTCGCGGCCTTCTTCCACGGCCAGCCGGCCGAACAGCTGGTGCGGGCGGCGCAGCGGCCGGTGCTGGTGGCGCGGCTCGATGCGCGCGCCGGCGGCTATGGCCGAATCCTCGTCGCCGTCGATCTCATGGAAGAGTCGCGCCCCCTGGTCGACCTGGCCTGCGCCTTCGACGGCCAGGCCGACATCGAGCTGTTCCACGCCTTCACGCCCATGCACGAAGGCAAGCTGCGCTACGCCGACGTGTCCGCGCATGTGATCGACGCCTACCGCCACGCGTGCGCCCGCCATGCGCGCGAACGAATGCTGTGGCTGTCCGATGCGTCGATCGCGCGCCGCAACCGCGTGGTGTCGTCGATAGGGCGCGGCGATCCGGCGCGGCAGGCGGCCGTGCAGCAGCAGTACTCGAAGGCCGACCTGCTGGTGGTCGGCAAGCGCAGGCGCTGCGCGCTGATGGACTTTCTTTTCGGCAGCGTGGCGCTGCGCGTGCTGCGCTGGTCCACGGGCGACGTGCTGGTGGTGCCGCACTGCGCGCTTGCCGCACGGCAGGGTCAACACGCCGCGGCGCTGGCGCAGAGGGGTGCGGCATGACGCTCGCGCCGGCATTTCCTCCGATGCAGCCGGTCTGGTGGCGCTTCAGGCCGGCCGAGCTGCGCATCGACGTCGATCCGCACAAGGCAAAGCCAGCAGACACGCTGGTGCCGGTGCACGAACGCATGCGCACGATGGGCGCCCGCCTGCACGACATGCCGCAGCTCGCGCTCGGCGACCCCGGCCTGCGCGCACGCTATCGCGAGGCCGACGGCGAGCTGTACGTCTACATCGAAGACACGCGCCGGGACAGGCTCGTCGGCTACACCGTGTTCAACCGGCTTATCGAGCTCAACCGCAGGGCCGACCGCCACATCCGCGCGCCGCATTCGCAGTACGACCCGGCCTATCAGCGGCGCGGGCTGGCCTCCGCCGTATACCGCTGGGCGCTGGGCCGGGGCATCTGCCTCATGAGCGGCGCGCGGCAGTCGCCGGGCGCGCATGCGCTCTGGCAGAGCCTGTCGCGCCACTGCGAGGCGGGCTTTGCCGACCTGCGCAACAAGCAGCTGAGCTACCTTGGCCGAGAGGTCGAGCGCGCCACGCTCGCCGAACTGCACACGCGCATGTTTCTGCTTGGCGAGGGCTGGACGCTGGAACGCTTCCGGCGCGAAACGCAGATGGCCTGAAGCGCTCAGCGCCGCGCGCGCTGCGCCTTGCTCACGCGCCGCACCGTGGCCTCGCCGGCCTGCGGAAGCCTGTCGCGCAGGAACGCGATCAGCTCCTGCGCCACCACGTTGCGCATCGGCCCCGGCAGGTAGGCCAGCACCACGCGGCGTTCGACGCGCGGCTTCAGCAGCGGCACCACGGCCAGTTCGGGGTCGCGCAGCGAAGAGGTGTACAGGCGCGGCATCAGCCCCAGCGCCTGCCCGCTGCGCACCAGCGCATAGAGCGTTTCCGAATAGCTCACGCGGTAGGGCTCCGCGCCTTGCGCGAACTGCGCGCGCGCCGGGTTGCCCAGCGCGGGCATGCTGCCGCTCTCGAACAGCACCAGCCGTTCCTTGCCGATGGCCTCCCAGTTCGCGTCGCCGGCGGCCGCCAGCGCATGGTCGCGCCGCACCACCAGCACCAGCGGGTCGCGGAACAGGTCGATGCAGGTCAGCCCGCCCGGTGGCTCGGTGATGGCGGCCACCGCCATGTCGATCTGCCCGCTGCGCAGCTCGGCCAGCAGCGTGTTCGACGGCGCGTCGCGCCAGGCCAACTCCACCTCGCGCTGGCCGCTGCCCAGAAACTCGCTGGCCGCGGCCGCCACGCGCGCACTGGCCGAGGGAATGACGCCCACGCGCACGAAGGCCCGGCCGCGCTGCACCGTGCTTTCGATGTCGCGCAGCGCCACGTCGAAGGTGTTGACCAGGAAGTCGGTGCGCGCCAGCACCTCGGCGCCCACGGGCGAGAGTTCCAGCCGGTGGGTGGAGCGGGTCAGCAGCTCCGCGCCCAGCAGCTTTTCCATCTGCTTGATGGCGTTGCTCAGGGCCGGCTGCGTGATGGAAAGCCGCCTGGCAGCGCGGCCGAACTGGCCTTCTTCCACCAGCACCGAGAAGAACTGCAGCTGGCGCAGCGTGAGCGCACGCAGGGGCAAGGCGGCCATGGACGCATCCTCGGTTATTGATTCAGTGAATCAAATTATAGAAATTCAAAATTTTCCTTATGAGAAGGCAATTACTAGACTGGTCAGCATGACCAGCCCCACCCCCGTCCCCTTCACGCTGGAATCGATGCTGCGGGCCATGCCCAAGGCCGAGCTGCACTGCCACCTGTTCGGCACGGTGCGCCATGAGACCTTCAAGCAGCTCAACCTGCGGGCCGGCGCGCCGCTGGCGGCCGACGAGATCGAGGGCTTCTACACGCGCGGAGAAAAACCGGTCGGCGTGCTGCGCGTGCTGCGCGCGCTCGACGCCCAGCTGGTGCGCGGCCCCGGCGATCTGTACCAGCTCACGCTCGAATACCTGCAGGACGCGGCTTCGCACAACGTGCGCTATGCGGAGTTCTTCTGGAACCCCACCGGCACGGTGCATGAATCGGGCATTGCCTATCCGATGGCGCAGGCGGCCATCGTGCGCGCCATCCACGACGCGCAGCAGGATTTCGGCATCACCGGCCGGCTCATCGCCGCCATCGACCGCGAAGCCAGCCCGCAGGCCGCGGTGGAAATGGTGGAGTGGGTCAAGGCGCACCGCTGCGACGAGGTGATCGGCATCGGCATCGACTACCGCGAGAACGACCGCCCGCCCGAGCTGTTCACCCGGGCCTATGCCGATGCGAAGAAAGCCGGCCTGAAGACCACCGCGCACGCGGGCGAGTTCGGTATGCCCTGGACCAACGTGCGCACCGCGCTCGACGTGCTGCAGGTCGACCGCATCGACCACGGCTACACGGTGGTCGACCAGCCCGACTATGCGCGCCAGTGCGCCGAGCGCGGCGTGATCTTCACCGTGGTGCCCACCAATTCGTACTACCTGCGCACGCTGCCGCCGGAGCGCTGGGCGCTGGACCATCCGATCCGCAAGATGCCCGGCCTGGGCCTGCGCATACACCCCAACACCGACGACCCGACGCTGCACAAGGTCACGCCCACGCAGGCCTGGCTGATGATGGTGCGCGACTTCGGCTTCGGCCTGGACGACCTGCGCGGCTTCATGCACAACGGCCTGGACGGCGCGTGGATCGACGACACGCAGCGCCGCGAATGGCGCACGCAATGGAGCGCCGCGTTCGACACGCTGCGCGACCGCCTCGACACCGAACCCGCCCCCACCACCCTCGAATGACCCACGCCATGAACACTCCCCGCCGCCTGCTTCTCACCGCCGCGCTTTGCGCGGCCCTGCCCACCGCGGCGCTCGCGCAGGCCTGGCCCACGGCCAAGCCCATCACGCTGATCGTTCCCTACACCGCCGGCGGCAGCGTGGACGTGAATGCGCGCCTCGTCGCGCAGCGCCTCGGCGAGCGGCTCAAGCAGTCGGTGGTCATCGAGAACGTGAGCGGTGCGGGCGGCGCCATCGGCGTGGCCAAGGCGGTGAACGCCGCGCCCGACGGCTACACGCTGGTGGTCGGCCCCGACAGCGCCATCGCCATCGGCAAGCTGGTGAACCCGACCGCCTTCCGCTTCGATCCGCTGAAAGACCTGGCGCCGGTCGGCCTGCTCAACACCGCGCCGATGGTGCTGGTGGCGCGGCCCGGCCTGGAGGCCCAGACTTTTTCCGACTTCGTGAAGCTCGCGAAGGCCAAGCCCGGCAAGTACAACTACGCGACCTCGGGCGTGGGCACGGTGCTGCAGCTGGCCATGGAGCTGCTGAAGGAGCGCAGCGGCATCTTCGTCACCCACGTGCCCTACCGCGGCGGCGCGCAGATTGCCACCGACGTGATCGGCGACCAGGTCGACCTGGCCATGCTGGTGAGCACCAGCGCCATACCGCACGTGAACGGCAAGCGCCTGAAGGCCCTTGGCATCACCAGCACCAGGCGGCTGCCCACGCTGCCGAACGTGCCCACCTTCGACGAGATGCCTGGCCTCAAGGGCTTCGACATGGTGAGCTGGACCGGCATCTTCGCGCCCGCGAAAACGCCGCCGGCGGTGGTCGCGCAGATCAACCAGGAACTCAATGCGGTGCTGCAGGAAGAAGGCGTGCGCTCCAAGCTGATGGAGCAAGGCGCGCTGCCGGGCAGCGGCACGCCGGAGTCGTTCGGCAAGTTCGTGCAGGCGGAATACGCGCGCAACCAGAAGATCGTGCAGACCGCCAACATCAAAGAGTAGGGCTCGCCTCCAACGCGGAGGCAGCGCTCAGCCGGTCTTTTCGTCTTCCGCGGGCCAGTCGCGGATGTAGGCCTTGAGCATCTTGTTCTCGAAGTTCTGGCTGTCCACCACGGCCTTGGCCACGTCGTAGAAGCTGATCACGCCCATCAGCATGCGCTTGTCCATGACGGGCATGTAGCGCGCGTGGCGCTCCAGCATGATGCGGCGGATTTCGTCGAGGTCGGTTTCCAGGGTGCAGGTGACGGGGGCGTCGTCCATGGCCTTGCGGACCAGCGTGGTGCCGACCTGGCCGCCGTTGTTGACGATGGCGACGATCACTTCCCGGAAGGTGAGCATGCCGACCAGGTCGCCGTGCTCCATGACCACCAGCGAACCGATGTCCTTTTCCGCCATGGTGTTGGCGGCGTCTGCCAGCGGGTCGTCTGGCGTGATGGTGAAGAGCGTGTTGCCCTTGACGCGAAGGATGTCGCTGACTTTCATCGTGTGCTCCTCTCGGGACTCAATCTCGGCTATCTCTGGTGTATCTGGGCGGGCCTGCCGTTTTTGAATATAGCCCACAATCGACGCCGACCTGAGCGCCCTTGTCGCGGACGCATGAATTGCAGACGTAACGGGGCATTGCCAGGAGACAACGCTCAGACACAGAAAGGCCTTCATGCCCGGTTATTCCGACCCCGGTTTCGACACCCTCGCGCTGCACGCCGGCGCCTCGCCCGACCCCGCCACCGGCGCGCGGGCCGTGCCGATCCACCTCACCACCTCCTTCGTCTTCGAGTCGAGCGACCACGCCGCCGCGCTGTTCAACCTGGAGCGCGCCGGCCACGTCTATTCGCGCATCAGCAACCCGACCAACGCGGTGCTGGAGCAGCGCGTGTCGGCGCTCGAAGGCGGCATCGGCGCCATCGCCACCGCCAGCGGACAGGCCGCGCTGCACCTGTCGGTGGCCACGCTGATGGGCGCGGGCTCGCACATCGTGGCCAGCACGGCGCTGTACGGTGGCTCGCAGAACCTGCTGCACTACACGATGCGCCGCTTCGGCATCGAGACCACCTTCGTCAAGCCCGGCGACCTGGACGGCTGGCGCAACGCCGTACGGCCCGAGACCAAGCTGTTCTTCGGCGAAACCGTGGGCAACCCCGGGCTCGACGTGCTCGACATACCGGCGGTGAGCGACATCGCCCACGAAGCCGGCGTGCCGCTGCTGGTCGACTCCACGCTCACCTCGCCCTACCTCATCAAGCCCTTCGACTGGGGCGCCGACCTGGTCTATCACTCGGCCACCAAGTTCCTGTCGGGCCACGGCACCGTGATCGGCGGGGTGGTGGTCGACGGCGGCAGCTTCGACTGGGAGAAGTCGGGCAAGTTCGCCGAGCTCACGCAGGCCTACGACGGCTTCCACAACATGGTGTTCAGCGAGGAAAGCACCGTCGGCGCCTTCCTGCTGCGCGCGCGCCGCGAAGGCCTGCGCGACTTCGGCGCGTCGATGAGCCCGCACACGGCCTGGCTCATCCTGCAGGGCATCGAGACCCTGCCGCTGCGCATGGAGCGCCACATCGACAACACGCAGAAGGTGGTCGAATTCCTGGCCGCGCACCCGTTCGTGTCGCGCGTGGGACATCCGCTGATCGAGTCGCACCCGAGCCACGCGCTCGCGCAGAAGCTGCTGCGCCACGGCGCGCGCGGCGCCGGCGCGGTGTTCAGCTTCGACATCAAGGGCAGCCGCGCGCAGGGCAAGGCCTTCATCGAAGCGCTCAAGCTGTTCAGCCACCTCGCCAACGTGGGCGACTGCCGCAGCCTGGTGATCCACCCGGCCAGCACCACCCACTTCCGCATGACCGACGAGGCGCTGGCCGGCGCGGGCATATCGCAAGGCACGATCCGCCTGTCGATCGGCCTGGAAGACGCTGCCGACCTGATCGACGACCTCAAGCGCGCGCTGAAGGCGGCGGAAAAGGCGGGTGCCTGACATGAACTACATCGTCAACGGCCACGGCACCTACTGCTACACCGGCGGCAAGCCGCTCGATCCGGCCAGGCCCACGGCCGTGTTCATCCACGGCGTGCTGAACGACCACAGCGTGTGGATCCTGCAGACCCGCTGGTTCGCCAACCACGGCTGGAACGTGCTGGCGGTCGACCTGCCCGGCCATTGCAAGAGCGAAGGCCCGCCGCCCGCCAGCGTGGAAGAGGCGGCGCAGTTCGTCATCGCGCTGCTCGACGCGGCGGGCGTGGAGAAAGCCGCGCTGGTCGGCCACAGCTTCGGCTCGCTGATCGCGCTGGAGACCGCTGCGCGCGCGCCCGGGCGCGTGTCGCACCTGGCGATGGTGGGCACGGCCTACCCGATGACGGTGTCGCCCGCGCTGCTCGACGGCGCGCTCAACGACCCGCAGCGCGCCATCGCCATGGTCAACACCTTCTCGCATGCGCTGCTGGCGCCGCCGCCCTCCTCGCTCGGGCCGGGCACGTGGCTCTACGGCAGCTCGCGCGCGCTGATGCGCCGCGTGCTCGCGAGCAACCGCGACGCCAACGTGTTCCACATCGGCTTCAAGGCCTGCAACGACTACGCCAACGGCGAAGCGGCCATGGAAAAGGTGCAGTGCCCGGTGCTGTTCCTGCTCGGCGACGCAGACCAGATGACGCCGCCGCGTGCCACCAAGGCGCTGGTGGGCAAGGCCCGCAGCGGCAAGGTGGTGACGGTGCACGCCGGCCACGCGCTGATGAGCGAGGCGCCGGACGCGGTGCTGTTCGCGCTGCGCGACTTCCTGGACGCGGCGCCTGCCGCCTGAAGCCGCCGCGCTGGCGGCTCAGTCCAGCGAGATGCCCGCGCGGTCCGCCTGCACGCGGTAGCGCGAGATCTCGCTCTCGGCCTCCTTGCGGAAGGCTTCCGGGCCGACCGTCACGGGGTCCATGCCCTGTGCGCGCAGGTTCGCCTGCAAGGCAGCGTCGTCCATGGCCCGCGTGACCGCCCGGGAAAGCGCGTCGAGCACCGGCGCCGGCGTGCGCGCCGGGGCGGCCAGCCCGAACCAGGCTTCGAACGTGGCATCGGGCAAGCCCTGCTCCGCCAGGGTGCGCACCCCGGGCAACGCACCGGAGCGTCCGGCGCCGAACACGGCCAGCGCACGCAGCCGGCCCGCATTCACGAGCGGCGCCACCGCGCCCGCCACCTCGATGCCCAGGTCCACTTCGCCGGCGCTCAGGGCCACGGCAAGCTGGCCCGTGTTGCGGTAGGGCACGGCCTGCAGCCGGATGCCCGCTGCGGCGGCGAGCATCTCGCCCGCCAGGTGCGGGCCCGACCCCGGGCCGAAGGTGCCGTAGCGAATGCGCCCCGGGTGCGCCTTGGCCGCCGCGATCAGCTCGGGCAGCGAATGCCAGGGCGTGGCCTTGCCCCCCACGATCGCGAGCGAACTGCGCGCGACGATGGCAATGGGCGCCAGGTCGCGCGCCGGGTCGTAAGGAAGCTTCTTGCGCAGCGCCGGGTTGATGCTGAAGCTGGTCGATCCCGACAGCAGCAGCGTGTGGCCGTCAGGCACCGAACGCACGACGTACTGGGTGCCGATGACGGTGGCCGCGCCCGGCCTGTTGTCGATGAACACCGGCTGGCCCAGTTCTTGGGACAGCGGCCGCGCGAGGACACGGGCCACGATGTCGCTGCCGCCGCCGGCCGTGAACGGCACCACCATGCGGATCGGCCTTTGCGGCCAGTCGCCCGTCGCAGCCGTTTGCGCATGGGCGCCCGACACCGCGGCCAGGCACAGCAGCACGCCCTGCCCCCAGCGCCGGAGGACGAGCAGGCTATGAAGAAGAACGCCGAGGATGCGGGACGAAAGCTGGGTCATGGAATCCGCGCCGGGCCGGGCGAGCGGCCCGGCCGGTTGCCGCACGGGCAACGAACAGATTTCCAGTTTGCCCCATGCGATCCATCCGTGCAGCCCGAGGGGCCGAATTCGCGTACCTGTCCTACCTGCCCGGCATCTACTCGGCGGCGATGCCCGCGCGGTGCGCCAGCGCGCGGTAGCGCGAAATCTCGCCCTCCATCTGCGCGCGGAAGGCGGCCGAGCTGATGGCCACCGGCTCCATGCCCTGCGCGCGCAGTTGCGCCTGCAGCGACGCATTGGCCATGGTGGCCGTGACCGCGCGGGCCAGCTTGTCGATCACCGGGGCCGGGGTGCGCGCCGGCGCGGCAAAGCCGTACCAGGCGTCGAAGGTGGCATCGGGCAGGCCCTGCTCGGCGAGCGTGCGCACCTCGGGCAGCATGCTGGAGCGCGTGGCCCCCACGATGCCCAGCGCACGCAGCTTGCCCGAGCGCACATGCGGTGCCACCGCCGCCACGGTGTCGATGCCCACTTCTATTTCGCCGCCGATCACGGCCATCGAACTCTGGCTGCTGCCCTTGTACGGAATGTCCTGCAGCTGGATGCCGGCCGCCAGCGCGAACAGCTCGCCCGCCAGGTGCGGGCCCGAGCCCGAGCCGAAGGTGGCATAGCGGATGCTCTTCGGCCTGGCCTTGGCGGCCGCGATGAGCTCCTGCACCGAATGCCACGGCGTGCCCTTGCCCACCACCAGCACCAGCGGCGTGCGCGCCACGATGGCGACGGGCGCCAGGTCGCGCACCGGGTCGTACGGCAGCTTGGCGCGCAGCGCCGGGTTCACGCTGTAGCTGGTCGAGCCCGAGAGCAGCAGCGTGTAGCCGTCGGGCGCGGCCTTGGCGACGGCGTCGGTGCCGATGATGGTCGAGGCACCGGGCCGGTTGTCGACGACGATGGGCTGCCCGAGCCGCTCCGACAGGGTCTGCCCCATCGCGCGCGCCACGAGGTCGGTGCCGCCGCCCGGCGGGAAGGGCACGACGAGCTTGATGGGGCGCTCGGGCCAGGCGTCCTGGGCGAACGCGGGCGCATGGGTGCCCAGCACGGCGGAAGCGGAAAGCAGCAGGCCGAAGCGGCGGCGTGAAATGGCGAGGTTCATGGTGCGAGTCAGGAGAAGGAAGAAGAAACGGATGCCGGCAGCCGCCCGGCGGCCCACGGCTCGAGCCCCGGCTCGCCCAGGTCCCAGTACAGGCCGGCCATGATCTGCAGGCCTTCGCGGGCCAGCGGCGCGAGCAGGTGCTCGTTGGGTGCGTGCTGCGCGCAGGCGGGGTACGAATGCGGCACCCACAGCGTCGGCAGGCCCAGCAGGTCGGCGAACACATCGTTGGGCAGCGAGCCCGCGAGATTGGGCAGCAGGTCCAGGCGATGCCCGCTGCTGCGCTCGATGGACTGCCGGGCCCAGCCGACCCACGGGTTTTCAACGTCGAGCCGCGTGGCCGCGCCGGTCAGCGTGATCGCCACCTCGACCTGCTCGAAACCATGCGCATCGAGATGCGCGCGCACGATCTGCCGCAGGTCCTGCCAGGGCGTGCCGACCACGAAGCGCAACTGGCAATGCGCCACGGCCTCCGAGGGAATCGCATTGACCGGCCGCACGGCGGAGCCGGCGCCGAGCGCCAGCACCTCGATGGTGTTCCAGGCCACCAGCCGCTCGGCCGGGCTCAGGCCGGGCTCGCCCCAGCCTTCGTCGACGGCGGGGTCGTCCGTGCCGCCGCCGATGGCGATGTCGGCGAGCGCGTCGCGCACCGCCTGCGAGACCGGCGGCGGGCGCAGGGCCTCGACCAGGATGCGGCCGCGCGCATCCACCAGCGAAGCCACCGCATGGCTGAGCACCGTGCCCGGGTTGACCAGCACGCCGCCCCAGTTGCCCGAGTGGTAGCCGCGCGGCCGGGCGCGCAGCCGCAGGCTGAAGTTGACCGCACCGCGCGAACCCAGGAACAGCGTGGGCCGCAGGGCGCTCACGCGCGGGCCGTCGCTGGCAATGAAGAGGTCGGCGCGCAGCTTGTCGCGCTCCTGCGCGCACACCGCGTGCAGGCCGGGCGAAGCGGCCTCCTCGCCCATCTCGACGAGCCAGGTCACGTTGTAGCCCAGGCGCCCGCCGCGCGCCTGCAGCGCAGCGGCGAGGCCGCCCAGGTTGATGCTGTGCTGGCCCTTGTTGTCGGCCGTGCCGCGGCCGTACCAGCGCTCGCCGCGCACCGTGAGCGCCCACGGCGCGAGGCCCTCTTCCCAATTCGCGTCCTGCCCGCTGACCACGTCGCCGTGGCCGTAGGTCATGACCGTGGGCAGCGACGGGTCCTCGATGCGGCGCGCGATGAGGAAGGGCCCGCCGCCGGGCACCGGATTGGCGATGACCTCGCAGGCGAAGCCGAGCGCCGAGAGGGGCGGAATCATCTCTTCGCGCAGGTAGGCCTCGAGCGCGGGCGTGGCGGCGCCGGTGTCGCTTTCGGTGCGAAAGGCGACGCGGCGCTGGAGGTCGGCGAAGAAGCCGCCGCCGTCGAAATAGGCCGTGGCGGCGGCCAGGCTGTCGGTGCGTTGCATGAAGTGTGTCCTTGTCCTTGCGTGGGGTGGAGCAAGTACAAGGCCTGAAGGCCGATGCTTCCAGCATCGTTTTGGCAAGCTACCATTGCCTTCAAGGCAACACCCATCCGGCGCACATGACCCTTCCGCTTCTCAGCATCCCGATGCGGCACTTCCTCGAAGTGGCGCGCAGCGGCTCGGTCAACCAGGCGGCGGCGCGGCTCTACGTCGCGTCGTCGGCGGTGAGCCGGCAGATCGCCAAGCTCGAGGACAGCCTGGGCACGCCGCTGTTCGAGCGGCATGCGCGCGGCATGGCGCTCACTGCGGCGGGCGAGCGGCTGGCGGCGCACCTGCGCAATGCGCAGCTCGACATCGAACAGGTGGTCGAGCAGGTGCGCGACCTCGGCGGCCAGGGAGCGCGGCGCATCCGCATGGCTTGCACCGAGGGCTTCGCGGGGCATTTCATGCCGCTGGTGATGCGCAGCTTCGAGCAGGCGCACCCCGGTTGCCAGCTCGAGCTGCACGTGGGCTCGCCCGACGGCGTGAGCGCGCTGCTGGCGCGCGGCGAGACCGACATCGGCCTCAAGTACGTGGTGGCGCCGGAACCCGGCCTGGCGATCGCACACACCGCCACCGCGCCGGTATACGCCGTGCTGCGGCCCGACCATCCGCTGGCGCGCCAGCGCGTGGTGTCGGTGGCCGACGCGGTGCGCTACCCGCTGGCGGTGGGCGACAAGGGCGTCACCGCGCGCCAGCTGTTCGACCAGGCCTGCAGCCTGCAGGGCCTGCGCTACCAGGCGATCTTCGTGAGCAATTTCTCGTCGGTGCTGCTGCCGCTGCTGCGCACGCCCGACGTCATGCTGTCGGGCCATCTCACGGTGATGCACCTGATCGACGCGGGCACGGTGGTGGCGCGGCCGTTCGCCGAAGCGCCGCTCCAGCAGCGGCAGTTGCAGGTGCTGGCGCTCGAAGGCCGCACCTTGCCGCCGCTGGCGCAGGAATTCGTCGGGCACCTGGTGGCTGCGATCGCCAGCGCGGGCCGGCGCAAGCTCGGGCGGGCACGCGCGGGCGCCGCCGCCCCTGCCTGAGAAGGCTCAGCCCAGCGCGTTGATGTCGGCCGGGTCGAGCACGACCTTGGGCGCGCCGTTGCGCGCCACGGCCAGCATCGCGCGGCCGACCTTCTCGGTGGTCGTCACCCGGTTCGGCCAGAGCCGGTAGGCCAGGCCGAGCAACGGGCCGAGCACGCGGATGGCGGCGTCGTAGAGCGGCGTCTTCGAGCGCACGCCGTGCATCGGCTGGATCATGCCGGGGCGGAACATGTAGGCCGCCTTGAACGGCAGGCGCAGCAAGGCGTTTTCGGTCGCGCCCTTCACGCGGGCCCACATGCTGGTGCCGCGCTCGCTGCTGTCGGTGCCCGCGCCGGTCACATAGGTGAAGGTCATGCCGGGGTTCAGCCTGGCGAGCACGGTGGCGGCGGCCAGCGTCAGGTCGTAGGTGATGCGCTTGTACTCCGGCTCCTTCATGCCGACCGAAGACACGCCCAGGCAGAAGAAGCAGGCGTCGAAGCCCTGGAGCTGCGGCTCGATGGCGCCGTAGTCGTACATGTCCTTGTGCACCAGGTCGCGCAGCTTCGGGTGCTGCTGGCCGGTGGCGCTGCGGCCCACGGCCACCACGCTTTCGACGTCGGGCGCGAGCAGGCACTCGCGCAGCACGCCCTGCCCCACCATGCCGGTGGCGCCGAAGATCAGGATTTTCATGGGCAGGGTTCCGGTCAGACCGTGAAGACGGCGGGCTTTTTGTTCAGCACCGCGAGCAGCAGGTCGACGTCCAGGCTCGAAGGCTTGGGCGGCTGCAGCGCCGAGAGCATGCGCGAGAGCGTCTCCGCATGCGGCAGCAGCGGGCCGAGGAAGCGCGTGCCATCCGCACCGGCCACCAGCAGGGTCGGGAAGGTCTCGACGTCGAAGGCATCGGCGATGTCGGCGTGGTCTTCGATGTCGACCCAGGCGAAGCGGAACTCCGGGTGCGCGCTCGCCACCTGCTGCAGCAGCGGCCGGTAGTCGCGGCAGGTGCCGCACCATTCGGCGCACAGGCACACGACCCACGGCGCATCGCTGGCGGGCTCGGCGGATTCTGGGGTGCTTGGAAGTGCGCTCAAGGCTGATGCGTCAAAGGTGTGATCGGAAGACCGGATGGTGCGGTCGCAAGGTCGTGGCTATTATGGACAAAGCCCTCCGCCAACGGGTTCCGGGGGCACAGGAGACTCGCACGATGAACACCACGACTGCCACGGGATCTGCCGTCGATCCGCGCCAATTCAAGAGCTTCGCGCAGTTCTATCCCTTCTACCTGACCGAGCACGCCAACCTCACCTGCCGCCGGCTGCACTTCGCGGGCTCGACGATCTCGCTGCTGTGCCTGGTGGCGCTGGTGGTCACGCTCAACCCGCTGTGGCTGCTGGCCGGGCTGGTGGCGGGCTACGGCTTCGCATGGGTCGGGCACTTCGGCTTCGAGAAGAACAAGCCGGCCTCGTTCAAGCGGCCGCTCTATTCGTTCATGGGCGACTGGGCGATGTACCGCGACATCTGGCTGGGGCGGGTGAAGATCTAGCTCTGCTAGATCAGAAGCACGTCGCCCAGCCTCAGGGAGCGCAGCGGGCCCTTCTGCCAGAGGTCTTCGAGCGGCTCGGCCCGGGGCATCAGCAGTTCCTTCAGCAGCGGCTCGATGGGGGTCGAGGGGTCGGCCAGAAGCACGTAGCGCGGATCTTCGTTGGCGGGCTCTTCCGCCAGCGGTGCGATCCAGTCGAGCGCCACCAGCGTCTCGAGCACCGGCGCGAGCTGCAGCGAATCGACCCGCATGCGCGTCACCAGCTCGGCCGCGCCCATGCCCTTGGCCGGCGTGGCGCGCGCGCGGGCCAGGTGCTGCAGCGATTCCATGGCCAGCTGCAGCGGCCAGCCGGCGGTGCCGCCGCGCCGCGCAACGCCCGTCAGCAGGCTCGGCAGATAGGCTGCTATGACCGCGCCGAGCAGCACGATCACCCAGGCCACGTAGATCCACACCAGCAGGATCGGGAAGGTGGCGAAGGCGCCGTACAGCACCGAATAGGTCGGCACCAGGCTCAGGTAGTAGCCCAGCACGCGCTTGGCGATCTCGATGGCCGCCGCCACGAAGATGCCGCCGGCCCACGCATGCGACCAGCGCACGTTGGTGTTGGGCACGTAGTGGTAGAGCGAGGCCATGCCGGCCGCGAGCAGCATGAACTCGAGGCTGTCGAAGGCCAGCTTGACCATGGTGCCGCCCACCACGTCGCGCGAGGCCGAGAACACATAGGACGTGGTTGACAGGCTCACCGCCAGGATCAGCGGCCCCAGCGTGATGGTGGCCCAGTAGATGAGCACCCGCTGCGCCAGTGGCCGCGGCGAGCGCACGCGCCAGATGTTGTTGAGCGTCTTGTCGATGGTGAGGATCAGCGCAATGGCGGTGATCAGCAGCACGATCAGGCCCGCGATGCCCAGCCCGCTGGCCTTGCTCGCGAACTGGTTCAGGTAGCCGAGCACCTGCCGCGCGATGTTGTCCGGGATCAGGCTCTCGATCAGCCAGCGCTGCAGGCGGCCCTGCATCTTGGCGAACATGGGGAACACGGTGAACAGCGCCAGCGCCACCGTGAAGAACGGCACCATCGCGATGGTGGTGGTGAAGGTCAGGCTGCTGGCCGTGAGGCCGAGCTTGTCTTCGCGGAAACGCTCGCCCAGTACCGCCGCGGTGTTGCGCCACGGAAAACGCGAAAGATCCCTCCAAAGCTGCCGACGATTCATGGCGGATATCATAGGAGTTGAACTCTCCCCCAGTCTCCGCGCACTTCGTGTCGCTGCGCCAACCCCCTCACCGGGGGCGATACCAGCGGCCCGGCAAAGCCGGTTCCGCGGTATCCCGCCAATGAATGCCAACTTGCCGCTCCCGCCCTCCTCCGTTCGCGCGACCCGCTGGGCCGCCGTGGGCAGCCTCGTCGGCCTCATCGTGCTGGGCCTGGCCTGGGAGCTGTGGCTGGCGCCGTTGCGCCCGGGCGGCTCGCTGCTGGCGCTGAAGGTGCTGCCGCTGGTCATTCCGCTCGCGGGCCTGTGGAAGAACCGCATGTACACCTACCGCTGGGTCAGCCTGATGATCTGGCTCTATTTCACCGAGGGCGTGGTGCGCGCATGGAGCGACACCAACGGCGTGGGCCAGGTGCTCGCGCTGGTCGAGGTGCTGCTGTGCCTCGTGCTCTTCGCGGCCTGCGCATGGCACGTGCGGCTGCGCCTGCGCCACGTCAAGGCCCTTGCCGCCACCGCGCGCCCACTGGAGGCTTCCACCCAATGACTTCTTCTTCCGACCTGATCGACCAATTGCGCGCCATCGTCGGCGCCCAGCACGTGCTCAACGAAGGCGACCTCACCGCCTACGAACAGGACTGGCGCAAGCGCGCGCGCGGCAAGTCGCTGGCCGTGGTGCGCCCGGCCAACACGCAACAGGTGGCCGACGTGGTCAAGGCCTGTTCCGCCGCAGGCGCGGCCATCGTGCCGCAGGGCGGCAACACCGGCCTGGCGGTCGGCTCCATCCCCGACGACAGCGGCACCCAGGTGGTGCTAAGCCTGCAGCGCCTGAACGCCATCCGCACCATCGACGCCGCCAACCTCACCATGACGGTGGAGGCCGGCTGCATTCTTCAAACACTGCAGGAAACGGCCGAGAAGGCCGGCTTCCTGTTCCCGCTGAGCCTGGCCGCAGAAGGCAGCTGCACGATCGGCGGCAACCTGGCCACCAATGCCGGCGGCACCCAGGTGGTCCGCTACGGCAACACCCGCGAGCTGTGCCTGGGGCTGGAAGTGGTCACGCCACAAGGCGAGATCTGGGAAGGCACCAGCGGCCTGCGCAAGGACAACACCGGCTACGACCTGCGCGACCTGTTCGTGGGCAGCGAGGGCACGCTGGGCATCATCACCGCCGCCACCATGAAGCTGTATCCGCTGCCGGCGGCCCAGCTCACGGCCTGGGCGGCGGTGCCTTCGCTCGACCATGCGGTCACGCTGCTGGGCCTGGCGCACAAGCACCTGGGCCCGGGCCTCACCGGCTTCGAGGTGATGGGCAAGTTCGCGCTGAGCCTGGTCGACAAGCACATGCCGCAACTGCGCGTGCCCTTCATCAACGAAGAGGCGGTGCCGTACTGCGTGCTGCTGGAGAACTCCGACAGCGAATCCGAGGACCACGCCCGCGCCCGCTTCGAGGCCCTGCTGGAAACCGCGTTCGAAGACGGCTGCGTCACCGACGCGGTGGTGGCCGAGAACCTCGCGCAGGCGCACCAGCTGTGGCACATCCGCGAGAGCATTCCGCTGGCGCAGGCCGAGGAAGGGCTCAACATCAAGCACGACATCTCGATCCCGGTGTCGCGCATTCCGGCGTTCGTGGAAGAGACCGACGCCTTGCTCAAGCGGGAGATCGAGGGCGTGCGCCTCGTGAACTTCGGACACCTGGGCGACGGCAACCTGCACTACAACGTGCAGGCGCCGGAGAACATCGACACCAAGGCGTTCCTGAAGAACGAGGAAGAGCGCATCAACACGCTGGTGTACGACGCGGTGGAGAAGTTCGGCGGCTCGTTCTCGGCCGAGCACGGCGTGGGCTCGCTGAAGGTCGACAAGCTGGAGAAGCACAAGTCGCCGGTGGCGCTGGAGATGATGCGGGCGATCAAGCGCGGGCTCGATCCGAAGAACACGCTCAATCCCGGCCGCGTGATCCGGGTCTAGGTCCGGGCATACCGCCCACCCTCGGACATTTAAAATTCAAAGTCTCCCGCCCGAAGCGCTGCCCCAATGACCTCCACGCCCACCCGCCCCGTCCGCTCCCAGTACGAAGATTTCATGCGCCACGTGGACACCCACGGCGTGTTCAAGAGCGACCGCACGGGCACCGGCACCAAAAGCGTGTTCGGCCACCAGATGCGCTTCGACCTGAACGAGGGCTTCCCGCTGGTCACCACGAAGAAGGTGCACCTGAAGTCCATCATCCAGGAGCTGCTGTGGTTCCTGACCGGCTCGAGCAACAACAACTGGCTCAAGGAGCGCGGCGTGACCATCTGGGACGAATGGGCGCGCGAAGACGGCGACCTGGGCCCGGTGTACGGCGTGCAATGGCGCAGCTGGCCCACGCCCGACGGCGGCCACATCGACCAGATCGCCGACGTCATCAAGACGCTGAAGACCAACCCCGATTCGCGCCGCATCATCGTGAGCGCATGGAACGTGGCCGAGCTGTCGAAGATGGCGCTCATGCCCTGCCATGCCTTCTTCCAGTTCTACGTGGCGCCGCCGCAGGCCGAGGGCGAACGCGGCAGGCTCAGCTGCCAGCTCTACCAGCGCAGCGCCGACATCTTCCTGGGCGTGCCGTTCAACATCGCGAGCTATGCGCTGCTCACGCACATGGTGGCGCAGCAGTGCGACCTCGACGTGGGCGACTTCATCTGGACCGGCGGCGACTGCCACATCTACAGCAACCATGCCGAGCAGGTGGCGCAGCAGCTGAGCCGCACGCCCTACCCGTACCCGACGCTGCACATCAAGCGCAAGCCCGATTCGATCTTCGACTACCAGTACGAAGACTTCGAGGTGCTGGACTACCAGCATCACGCGGCCATCAAGGCACCGGTGGCGGTGTGAACGGCATGGGCAAGCCGCGCATCAACCTCATCTTCGCGCGCGCCGCCAACGGCGTGATCGGCGCGAACAACACCATACCCTGGCACCTGCCCGAGGACATGGCGCACTTCAAGCAGCAGACAGCGGGCGCGCCGGTGATCATGGGCCGCAAGACCTGGGACTCGCTGCCGCCGCGCTTCCGGCCGCTGCCGGGCCGGCAGAACATCGTGGTGACGCGGCAGGCCGACTGGCGCGCCGACGGCGCCCTGCAGGCGGGCAGCCTGAACGATGCGTTCGCGCTCTGCGAGGCGTCTTCGCCCGCCGAGGTGTGGGTCATCGGCGGCGCGCAGATCTACGCCGAGGCCGAGCCGCTGGCACAGCGCGCGGTCGTCACCGAGCTTGCGCGCGAATACGAAGGCGACGCGCACGCGCCCGTGCTCGATGCCGCCGCATGGCGCGAGACACGACGCGAATCGCACGTCTCCGCCAAGGAAGGCATCGCCTTCGACTTCGTCACCTACGAACGCGCCACCACCAGCCATACATGAGCGAAGGCGCCCCGCATCCGACGACGACCACGCCGGACCTGCGGCGCCGGTCGTTGGTGGCGGGTGCGGCGCTGCTTGCGGGCCTCGCGCCGCTGCAGGGCCTGCGGGCCGCCGAGCCGCTGGAGCCGGACGAAGAAGCGCTCTTCATGAACGGCACGGCGCGTCTCACCGCCGATGGCCGGCTCGAGGTCGACGTCCACGCCTGGATCTTCGAGCGCGAACACCGCTGGGGCCTGGACAGCGCGCTCGCCCGCTACCTCGGCCTGAGCCTGCGAAAGCTATCGCCGGCGGCAAGGCTGCGCTTCAGCCAGCGCACCGCGCTGTTCCACGCGGAGTCGGAAGAAGACAAGGTCATCGACGTCGTCTTCGACGGCAGCCCCACGCGCATCACCATGCCGGCCTCGGGCAAGGACGGGCGCAGCAACCTTCGCATCGTGATCGACGCGCCGCACGATACGCGCGAGTGGGTGCGCTACCACGGCGTGACGGGGCCGGGCGAGCTGCTGCATCGATTCAGGGGCGAGGCGCTGGTGGTGCCTGAGGAAGGCGTGTCGGTCATCTCGGACATCGACGACACCATCAAGCGCACGCAGGTGCGCGACCGGCGCGAGATGCTGCTCAACACCTTCGCGCGCCGCTTCGAGGCCGCGCCGCGCATGGCCGACTGGTATCGCGCGCTGGCGCAGGCGCCCGGCGCGCGCTTCCACTATCTCTCGTCGAGCCCGATACAGCTCTACCCGGCGCTCTCGGACTTCATCCGCAGCGCCGGCTTTCCCGCGGGCAGCATGCATCTGCGCGAGAGCACGACATGGCGCACGCTGATTCCCGGCGACGAGGATTCGCGCGCGCACAAGCTCGGCACGATCGAGCGGCTGCTGGCCGAGTTTCCGCAGCGCCGCTTCGTGCTGGTGGGCGACTCGGGCGAAGCCGATCCGGAAATCTATGCGCATGTCTTTCGCGCGCACCAGGCACGCATCGACAGCATCGTGATCCGCGACGTGACCGGCGAAGGTCGCACCAGCGATCGCTATCGCGCGACCTTCGACGGCATCGAGCCGGTGCGCTGGCATCTCGTGATGCCCGACACCACGGCGTGGCCCGCGCAGGCGCTGAACTGACGAGCGGTTGCGCCCTCAAACAAACTGGCACCTTCGTCGCACACCACCAAACAAAGGAACACTTCGGTACACGCGATGAAAGGCATGCGCGCCGCAGGGTTTAGACAACGCTAATTGTTTGTGCGCAAAATGTGCCGTCAACGCCTCAACCCAAAAGGAGACGGCTCATGTCCATGGAATTTCTTCGGGTCATCGCCGAGCAGAAATTGCCATACGTCATCCACACGCCCGCGGACATCGACAGGTTGCGCGTGCTGCGTGCGGCCGAACTGGTAACTGCCTTCATCCCCCCGTCGGACCGCGCACCCGATGCGCGCGCCATCCGTCAGCTGGCCCAGGTGGAATCGATCACCGCCAAGGGCAAGCTGGCACTCAACAAAGCCACGTCGGCATTCATCGAGCTCTGAGCGCGTCGCGTCGCGTCGGGCCGCAGTGTCCCGTCAGACCACGCCTTGCGCCAGCATCGCGTCGGCCACGCGCACGAAGCCGGCGATGTTCGCGCCGTCGACGTAGCTCACGCTGCCGTCCTTGCGCGCGCCGTAGTGCAGGCACGACTCGTGGATGCCCTGCATGATCTGCAGCAGGCGGGCATCGACCTCGTCGCGCGTCCATGACAGGCGCGCGGCGTTCTGGCTCATCTCCAGCCCCGAGGTTGCCACGCCGCCGGCGTTGCTCGCCTTGCCCGGCGCGTACAGCACGCCGTGGCCTTCGAACACCTTCACCGCGTCCATCGTCGAGGGCATGTTGGCGCCTTCGGCCACGCAGACCACGCCGTTCTTCACGAGCATGCGCGCGTCTTCCTCGTCGAGTTCGTTCTGCGTGGCGCTCGGCAGCGCGACGTCGACCGGCACGTGCCACGGCGTGGCGCCGGCCACGAAGCGCGCGCCGGTGCGCTGCGCATAGTCGCTGACGCGGCCGTAGAGGTGGTTCTTGACGTCCATCAGCACCGCGAGCTTCTCGGGCGTGAAGCCGTCCTCGTCGACCACGGTGCCGCTCGAATCCGACACCGTCACCACCCTGGCGCCCAGCGCCATCGCCTTCTCGATGGTGTACTGCGCGACGTTGCCGGCGCCCGAGACGCTCACCCGCATGCCTTCGAAGCCCCGGCCCTTGCGCTTGAGCATCTCCTGCGCGAAGTAGACGTTGCCGTAGCCGGTGGCCTCGGGGCGGATCAGCGAGCCGCCGAAGCTCAGGCCCTTGCCGGTGAAGACGCAGTCGGCGCGGTTGGTGAGCTTCTTGACCATGCCGGCCATGAAGCCGACCTCGCGCCCGCCCACGCCCACGTCGCCCGCGGGCACGTCGGTGTCGGAGCCGATGTGGCGGAACAGTTCGCTCACGAAAGCCTGGCAGAAGCGCATCACCTCGCCCTGGCTCTTGCCCTTGGGGTCGAAGTCGGCGCCGCCCTTGCCGCCGCCCATGGGCAGCGTGGTCAGCGCGTTCTTCAGGGTCTGCTCGAAGGCCAGGAACTTGAGGATCGACAGGTTCACCGACGGGTGGAAGCGCAGCCCGCCCTTGTACGGGCCGATGGCCAGGCTGTGCTGGATGCGGAAGCCCCGGTTGACCTGCACCTCGCCGTGGTCGTCGACCCAGGACACGCGGAACATCACCACCCGCTCGGGTTCGACCAGCCGCTCCAGCAGGCTGTGGGCGGTGTACTTCGGGTGCTGCTCGATGTAGGGCCAGAGGCTTTCCATGACCTCGGTCACGGCTTGCAGGTACTCGGGCTGTCCGGGGTTGCGTTGGGCGACATGTGCCAGGAAACCCCCGACGGATGCGTGCTTCATTCCAGTCCTTCTCTTTTCCAAATTGGTGCATAACCTTATGCGAATCTTGCATTTTGCATGATTCATGAACCAATTGGAGGCGCAAACCCCTTTCAGGTGCACGCGAAATGGCGTCGAAGCCGATTTATGCCCCAAAGGAGGTCAACAGCCGGTCTCGGGCTTTTTTCCTCACGCGCGCGATAGCGCCGCGCCCGGCCCCTTGTCATTGGACTTTGGTCCGATGCGCCGCACGCCCCATCGGCCTAGCATTTGGTCACCAATTTCTGTGACAAAGCTCTCATATATGTAACTTTTTCCGGGCTACATCTTTGTTTTGATTGAGTTTTCTCTCTCGAAAACAGGCCTCCTCCCCAATTCTGGGGATTGTTAGTAAATATCTCGATTTGTATCTTCCGTTCGTCTTTGATGCATGCCGGGACGGTAACGGCAACGGGCAGCGCGCCGCCGAACGGGGCGAAGGGCGCCGAAAACTTCAACGTGTGTTCCTGTCAATTCAACCTTTTCTGAGAGCGAAAAATGTCGAATAGCTTGCAAAAATGGGTCGGCCGCAATCGCCCGCCGCGCGTCCAGATCACCTATGACGTCGAGATCGGCGACGCCGTCGAAAAGAAGGAGCTGCCGCTGGTCGTGGGCCTGCTGGCCGACCTGTCGGGCCAGCCGGTGCAGCCGCTGCCCAAGCTCAAGGAGCGCCGCTTCGTCGAGGTCGACCGCGACAACTTCGACGAAGTGCTCGGCAACATCTCGCCCCGCCTCGACCTGTCGGTGCCCGACACCATGAAGGGCGACGGCAACCTGAAGATCGAACTGAACTTCAAGGAATTCGGCGACTTCCACCCCGAAGCCATCGTGAGCCAGGTGCCCCGCCTGGCCAAGCTGCTCGAAGCCCGCCAGCAACTGCGCGACCTGCTGGCCAAGCTCGACGGCAACGACGAACTCGACGACCTGCTCGAGAACGTGCTGAAGAACACCGAAGACCTCAAGGCCGTCCAGAGCCAGGCCAAGGCCGAAGCCGCTCCCGCCGCCGCAGCCCCGCAGGCAGCCGCCGCGGAAACCCAGACGTCCCCCGAAGCCGAAGCACCGGCTGCGTGATCAACCACGCCGGCCGCGGCCCCACGGGCGCGAACCGGCAAATCCTGAATGGTGATAGAGATGGCCAACAAATCCAAAGCCGCAGAAGCCGGCAGCGCAGGTACCACCGTCACGACCAGTGACATGAGCCTGCTCGACAAGATCGTCTACGAAGGCAAGATGACGACCGAGCCTTCGCAGGGCGCCTACGCGAAGAAGCTGATCGGTCAGCTCGCCTCGCAGATCCTCGACGAAGGCATGAAGACCAGCCCCGACAAGGGCGTGGTCACCCTGATCAACGAGCGCGTCGCCGAAATCGACCGCCTGCTGACCGACCAGCTCAACGCGATCCTGCACGCCCCCGAGTTCCAGGCCCTCGAAGGCTCCTGGCGCGGCCTGCGCGACATGGTGTTCGGCACCGAGACCGGCAGCAACCTGAAGCTGCGCCTGCTCAACGTGAGCAAGAAGGACCTGCTCAAGGACCTGGAGACCGCCGTCGACCACGACACCAGCGTGCTCTTCAAGAAGATCTACGAAGAGGAATACGGCACCTACGGCGGCCACCCCTACTCGCTGCTGATCGGCGACTACTACTTCGGCCGCCACCCGCAGGACATCGCCCTGCTGGAGCGCGTCTCCCGCGTGGCCGCAGCCGCGCACGCCCCCTTCATCGCCGCCGCCGCACCGGCGCTGTTCGACTTCAAGTCGTTCACCGAACTCGGCATTCCGCGCGACCTGTCCAAGACCTTCGAGAGCGCCGAGCTCGCCTCGTGGCGCAGCTTCCGCGAATCGGAAGACTCGCGCTACGTGTCGCTGGTGCTGCCCAGCTACGCCGCCCGCCTGCCCTACGGCGCCAAGACCAACCCCGTCGAGAACTTCAACTACGAAGAAGACGTGGACGGCTCCGACCACGGCAAGTACCTGTGGGCCAACGCGGCCTACCAGTTGGGCCTTCGCATCACCCAGGCGCACTCGCTGTACGGCTGGACCACGGCCATCCGCGGCGTCGAGGGCGGCGGCAAGGTCGACGGCCTGGTGGCCCATGCCTACAAGACGGACGAAGGCGACATCGCACTGAAGCCGCCGACGGAAGTGACCATCACCGACCGCCGCGAAAAGGAACTGAGCGACCTGGGCTTCATCGCGATCGTCAATTCCAAGGGTTCGAACACCGCCGCCTTCTTCGGCGGCCAGACCGTGAACAAGCCCAAGGTGTACGACAAGGACGCGGCCAACGCCAACGCGGCCGTCTCGGCGCGCCTGCCCTACATCCTGGCCGCCTCGCGTTTCGCGCATTACCTGAAGGTGATCGTGCGCGACAAGATCGGCAGCTTCCAGACGCAGGCCGACATGCAGAAGCACCTGAACAACTGGGTGGCCAACTACGTGCTGGTGAGCCCCTCGGCGCCGCAGGCCATGAAGGCCAAGTACCCGCTGAGCCAGGCCCGCGTTGACGTGACCGAAGTGCCGGGCAAGCCGGGCTCGTACCGCGCCATCGCCTTCCTGAAGCCGCACTTCCAGCTCGAGGAACTCTCGGCCTCGATCCGCCTGGTGGCCGACCTGCCGGCCGCGGCCGCCTGACCACCCCGACATCCACGTCTACCTACAGACAGACTGAAAGAGCTTTCACATGCCTATCTACCTCAAGATGCCCGGCGTTACCGGACAGACCCAGATCGAGGGCCACAAGGACGAAATGGAAGTCCAGAGCTTCCAGTTCGGCGCCGGCCTCGCCGTGACCTCGGGCACCTCCAACCAGGAGCGCACCGCGGGCAAGCCCAGCTTCTCCGAAATCACGGTGACCCGCACCACCGACTCCGCCACGCCCCAGCTGATGCAGAAGCTCGCCGGCGGCGAGGTGTTCGCGGGCGACACCATCATCACCTTCCCGCGCGAAGACAAGAGCGGCCTGCTGCCACTGATGGTCGTGACCCTGACCGACGTGATCCTCAGCGGCTTCTCGGTGTCCAGCGGCGGCGACCTGCCGCAGGAGAGCATCTCGCTGAACTACGCGGCCATCAAGGTCGAATACACCAAGCAGAAGGAAGAAGGCGGCCAGGAAGGCGTCGCACCGTTCGGCTGGGATCTGTCGAAGAACACCGCGGTCGCGTGACGGCCCGACGCTGACGTCCGGCGCCCACCGTGTCCGAACTTGTCAAAGGGGGCGTCCTGCCCCTGTTCGACCGGCTGGCGTCGGCGCTGTCCGAGCACGCCCATGGGGTTCACCTGGAGACGATGGAGTCCGTGCAGGACTCCATCGGCCGTGAGCTGCGCCAGCTGTTCAACACGCGCTCGCCGCTGTCGGTGGCCGACTACGCGCAGGGCAGCGGCACGGTGCTGGAGTACGGCATTCCCGATTTCTCCTCGCTCAGCGCGCAGAACGCCACCGACCTGCAGCAGCTGGCCGCCGTGCTGCGCCAGGCGGTGCAGCGCTACGAGCCGCGCCTGTGCGACGTGAGCGTGCAGGTGAGCGCCACGCCCAACCGGCATGAAGTCGCGCGGGTGCGCATCGGTGCGCAGGCGCGCGCCGGCCTGGCGCTGCGCCGCGTCGACTTCGAGATGCTGCTCGGCACGCCGGACAGCCTGATGAAAGTCGCCTGACGTGTCCGACATCCAGCACAGCGACCTGCTGCAGTACTACAAGCGCGAACTGTCCTATCTGCGGGGACAGGGGGCGGACTTCGCCCAGCGCTACCCCAAGGTCGCCTCCCGGCTGTCGCTGCACGGCGGCGAATCGCTGGACCCGCATACCGAGCGGCTGATCGAATCGGTCGCCTTTCTTTCCGCGCGCGTGCATCGCGACCTCGACCAGGAATTTCCCGACGTCGCCTACGCGCTGCTCGACAACCTCTGCCCGTCGCTGGTGCAGCCGCTGCCCTCGATGTCGGTGGCGCAGTTCGCGCTCGACCCGGCACAGGGCAAGGTGACCTCCGGTTTTCCCGTGCCGCGCCACACCATGCTGCATGCGCGCACCGCGCACGCGCAACCTTCGTCGGCGCCGGGCCAGGCACCCCAGTCGCGCGAATGCCGCTTCCGCACCGCCTGGGACACCGTGCTGTGGCCCCTGCGCATCGTGCACGCCGCCATCGACACCGACGCGGTGCTGCGCCTCACGCTCGAATGCGAGGCCGGCACCGACTTCTCCGAGCTCGAGATCGACAGCCTGCGCATCCACCTGCAGGGCGACTGGATGCTCACCATGCCGCTGTACGACGCGCTGGTGTCGGGCGTGAAGTCGGTCGGCGTCATGCCCGAGGGCGGCGCGCTGCGGATGCTGCCGGCCGACGCCTGGCGCGAAGTCGGTTTCGCCGAAGGCGAAGAGGTGCTGCTGCAGCCCGCCAACGCACAGCCAGCCTACGGGCTGCTGCAGGAGTACTTCGCGTTTCCGCGCAAGTTCCACTTCTTCGACCTGCACCACCTGCGCTCGCGCCTGGGCCGCGGGCAGCGCTGCGACCTGGTGTTCGAGCTGGACCGCCCCACGCGCGCGCTGCGGCACCTGGACGCCGGGAACTTCCAGCTCGGCTGCACGCCCATCGTCAACCTGTTCCCGCGCGTGAGCGAACCGCTGGTGATGGACCAGCGCCACTACGAATACATGCTGGTGCCCGACCGCCAGCGCGACGCGACCACCGAGGTGCATTCCATCGTCTCGGTGATCGCCTCCGACCCGGACGCCGACAAGCCGGTGAACGTGCCGGGCTTCGCCGCGCTCGGCCATGTCGACGGCGCGCAGGGCGACGTGTTCTGGGCCGCGCGGCGCGAGCCCTGCCTGCGCCAGAACATTCCCGGCACCGACGTCTTCCTGTCTTTCGTCGACCAGGGCAAGACGCACAGCCGGCCCGCGCAGCCGGTGGTGTACGCGCACCTGCTGTGCACCAACCGCCGGCTGGCCGAGCAGGTGCCGGTGGGCGCGCGGCTGGTGGCCGAAGGCCCGTCGCAGCCCACCAGCGTGCGCTGCCTGTACGAGCCCACCGCGCAGCGCGACCCGCCGCTGGGCAGCGAAACGCTGTGGCGGCTGGTGTCGCTGCTCACGCTCAACCACCAGTCGCTGGTGGACGGCTCCACCGGCCGCAAGCAGCTGCGCGAAATGCTTTCGCTGTTCGCCTCCGACAGCCGGCGCGACCACGCCCAGATACTCGGCATCGCCGGGCTCTCGGCGCGCGGCGTCACCGCCCACGTGGGCACCGAGGCCTGGCGCGGCTACTGCCGCGGCACGCAGGTCACGCTCGAATTCGAGGACGACGCCTTCGTCGGCGGCTCCCCTCTCATGATGTCGGCCGTGCTTGCGCGGTTCTTCGCCATGTACACGTCGGTGAACTCCTTCGTGCGCCTGGTGGTGCGCGACGGCGACGAGGTGCGCAAGCAATGGGCGCCCATGACGGGCCGGCAGGTCGTGCTGTGATCGAAGAACTCCGCGCCCGCCCGCAGGACTTCAACCTGTTCCAGGCCATCAGCCTGCTCGAGCGCGCCGCGCCCGACGCGGTGCCCGTGGGCCGCTCGCAGGGCCCGCGCGAACGCGAGGCGGTGCGGCTGCATGCCTTCGTCACACTGGCCTTCGAGGCCAGCGACGTGCGCGAGGTCGACACCGACGCGCCGACCGGCGAGCCCTTCTCGCTCACCACGCCCGCGCTCTCGCTGGGCGGCAGCGGCGGCCCGCTGCCGATGCCCGTCACCGAGATGCTGCTGGAGCGCCGGCAGCGGCGCGACCATGCGACGGCCGACTTTCTCGACATCTTCAACCACCGCTTCCTGGCCTTCCTGTACCGCAGCCGACGCAAGCACCACGTGGCGCTCAACCCGGAGTCGCCCGCCGGCTCGACGCTGGCGTCCACGCTGGATGCCGCCAGCGCGCTGGGCCTGCGCTCCGGCGTGCGCGCGCCCGACGGCTCGGCCCTGTGGCTGCGCCATGCCGGCCTGCTGGGCGGCGCGCCGCGCGGCATGACCGCCCTGCTGGCGCTGCTGCGCGACCGCCTCGGCGTGCAGGTGCAGGGCACGCAGTTCCGCGGCCGCTGGCTGGCGCTGGAGCCCGACGCATCGGCGCGGCTGGACATGCGCACCCCGCTGGGCGGCGGCGCCGTGCTCGGCAAGCGCGTGTGGGACCAGGGCGCCGGCATCCGCCTCACATTCAGCAACCTGAGCCAGCAGCGCCTGCGCGACCTGCTGCCCCGGGGCGCTGACCATGCGCTCGCCAAATGGCTGGTGCGCCGCTTCATCCCGCAAGACCTGAAGGTCGAGATGGAGCTGCAACTCGCGCCCGCCGAATCGCGCAGCAGCGTGCTCGGCGCCGCGAACCCGATGCGCCTGGGCTGGACCTCCTGGGTCGCCGGCCCTTCCTTCCGGGGCGCACTGCCCCCCGTTCAACACACCCTCACCAGCGACGCCGGCGACACGGCCGGCGCCTGAGCCTCACATTCCTCATGGACATCGACATCCGCACCCTGCTCGGCCGGCTCAACCCGGAATGCAAGCGCGCCATGGAACAGGCGGCCGAGCTGTGCGTGCAGCAGACGCACTACAACGTCGACCTCGAACACCTGCTGCTGAAGCTGGTGGACAACGACGCGCCCGACCTGCGGCTGGTGTTCGGCCGCTTCGGCATCCGGCCCGAGACCGTGCAGGCCCAGCTGCAGAAGTCGCTCGACACCTTCAAGCGCGGCAACGGCCGCACGCCCAGCCTGGCGCCCGACTTCGCGCCGCTGTTCCAGGAAGCCTGGCTCATGAGCTCGATGCTGCTGGGCCAGCAGCACATCCGTTCGGGCACGCTGATGCTGGCGCTGCTGGAGGTGGACCGCCTGCGCGGGCGCCTCGTCGATGCCGCGCCCGCGCTGCTGCAGATTCCGCGCGGCGCGCTGCGCGACGAGCTCGCGGGCCTGTTGCAGTCCTCGCCGGAAGACGCGGCAGCCTCGGCGTTGAACGCCGCGCCAGCGTCTTCGGCGCCCGCCCCGAGCCAGTCGGCCGCACCGTCGCTCGCGGATGCAGGCGCGGCGCCGCTGCAGATGCCCACCGCGCGCCGCGGCAATTCGGCCACGCCCTCGCTCGACCAGTACACGGTCGACATGACGCAGCTCGCGCGCGACGGCGCGATCGACCCCATCCGCGGTCGCGACGCAGAGATCCGCCAGATCATCGACGTGCTGCTGCGCCGCCGCCAGAACAACCCCATCCTCACCGGCGAGGCCGGCGTCGGCAAGACGGCCGTGGTCGAAGGCTTCGCGCAGCGCGTGGTGCAGGGCGACGTGCCGCCCGCGCTGCGCCAGGTGTCGGTGCGCTCGCTCGACCTGGCGCTGCTGCAGGCCGGCGCGGGGGTGAAAGGCGAATTCGAGAACCGGCTGAAGTCGGTCATCGCCGAGGTCAAGGCCTCGCCCACGCCGGTGATTCTTTTCATCGACGAGGCGCACCAGCTCATCGGCGCGGGCGGCGCCGAAGGCCAGGGCGACGCAGCCAACCTGCTCAAGCCCGCACTGGCGCGCGGCGAGCTGCGCACCATTGCCGCCACCACCTGGGCCGAGTACAAGAAATACGTGGAGCGCGACCCGGCGCTGGCACGGCGCTTCCAGGTGGTGAAGGTCGAGGAGCCGAGCGAGGAAGTGGCCATCGACATGCTGCGCGGCATGGTCGAGACGCTGGAGAAGCACCATGGCGTGGAGATCATCGACGACGCGGTGCGCGAAGCCGTGAAGCTCTCGCACCGCTACATCACCGGCCGCCAGCTGCCCGACAAGGCCATCAGCGTGCTCGACACAGCCTGCGCGCGCGTGGCCATCGGGCAGAACGGGCTGCCGGCCGAGCTGGAGTCCGCCGCGCGCGACATCGCCACGGGCGAAAGCGAACTGCGCGTGCTGCGCCACGAAGCCGCCACCGGTGGAGACCATCAGGACGCCATCGCCACGCTCACCGCGCGGCTCGACACGCTGCGCCAGAAGCACAAGCGCCTGTCCGACAAGGTCGATGAAGAAAAGCACGCGGTGATGGAAATCGTCGCGCTGCGCCGCAAGATCGCCGACAGCCTGCGCGACGGCGCGCCGCCGCCCGACGAGGAGAACGACCCCGCGCTGCTCACCGCCGCGCTGCGCCGCCTCGAGAAGGGCCTGGAAGCGCTGCAGAGCGACGAGCCCATGGTGCCCGTGTGCGTCGACGGCGTGATGGTGGCCGAAGTCATCTCCGGCTGGACCGGCATTCCGGTCGGCAAGATGATGACCGACGAGCTGCACACGGTGCTCAACCTGAAGGAGAAGCTGGCCGAGCGCGTGGTCGGCCAGGACGATGCGCTCGACGCCATCGCGCGGCGCGTGCGCACCTTCCGCGCCGACCTCGACGACCCCGGCAAGCCCGTGGGCGTGTTCATGCTGGTGGGCCCCAGCGGCGTGGGCAAGACCGAGACGGCGTTCGCGCTGGCCGACCTGCTGTACGGCGGCGAGCGCAACGTCATCACCGTGAACATGTCGGAGTTCCAGGAGGCGCACACCGTCTCCAGCCTGAAGGGCGCGCCGCCCGGCTACGTGGGCTACGGGCGCGGCGGCGTGCTGACCGAGGCGGTGCGCCGGCGCCCCTACAGCGTGGTGCTGCTCGACGAAATGGAGAAGGCCCACCCCGACGTGCTGGAGCTGTTCTTCCAGGTGTTCGACAAGGGCACCATGGAAGACGGCGAAGGCGTGCAGATCGACTTCAAGAACACGCTGATCCTGCTGACCTCCAATGCGGCGCAGGACGTGATCACGCAGGCCTCGCAGGGCGGGCGCAGGCCCGACCCCGAGGAACTGGTGGAGCGGCTGCGCCCCGAGCTGCTCAAGCAGTTCAGCCCTGCCTTCCTGGGCCGGCTGGCGCTGGTGCCGTACCACCACCTGGGCGACGAGCAGATCCGCTCGATCGTGAACCTCAAGCTCGGCAAGCTGGCGCGGCGCTTCGCGCTGAACCACCACGCCGCCTTCACCTGGGACGCGCAGGTGGAAGACGCCATCACCGCGCGTTGCACCGAGGTGGACAGCGGCGCGCGCAACATCGACCACATCCTGGCCCATGCGGTGCTGCCCGAGCTGTCGCGCCAGGTGCTGGAACGCATCTCGATGGCCGCCGCGTTCACCGCCGTGCACATGGGCGTGGACGGCGGCGGCGCCTTCGCCTTCGGCTTCGAGCCGGCAACGCTGAGCTGACGCATGAACATGCGCGAAGGCTTCACCCAGCACGCCGCCTTCCTGACGGTGAAGACCGTGCTCGGGCCGGACGACCTGCTGCTCGACACCTTCCAGGCCACGGAGGGGATGTCGCGGCTGTTCGCCTGCACGCTCACCATGCGTTCGCCCTTGAGCACGCTGCAGGGCGCCGACCTGATCGGCACCTCGGCCACCGTGGCCATGCAGCGGCCCGACAAGGAAACCCGCTTCTTCAACGGCATCGTCTCGCGCTTCTCCTACCTGGGCAGCCACGGCGACTTCGCGACCTATTCGCTCGAGCTCGTGCCGCGCATGTGGCTGCTCACGCTGGGCCGCGACCGCGTGATCTACCAGAACCTGAGCACGGTGGAGATCCTGGAGAAGGTGTTCACCGAATTCAACGTGGCCTTCGACTCGCAGCTCGGCGGCACCTATGCAAAGCGCGAGTACTGCGTGCGCTACGACGAAACGGCCTTCGACTTCGTCTCCCGGCTGATGGAAGAGGAAGGCATCTTCTATTTCTTCACCTTCGCGGACGGCGAGCACAAGCTCGTGCTGGCCGACAGCAAGGTGGCCTACGCGCCCTGCCCCCACGCCGACACGCTGCTGCTGCGCGGCGGCGCGGAAGGCCTGGCCCATACCCACACGGTGACCCGCTTCGAGTCCGACGCCCGGCTGGTCACCAAGTCGCAGGCGGTGGACGACTACGACTTCCTCACGCCCGACACCAGCCTGCGGGAGCAGCAGGACGGCAAGGCCGGCCAGGGCCTGGACTACGAATACCCGTCGCGCGTGGCAGCCGCCGCCGGCGCGGCGCGTGCGCGCATCCGCCTGGAAGCGCGCCAGGCCGGCAGCCAGTCGGGCCGCGGCGACAGCCGCTGCCACTACCTGACGCCGGGCACCACCTTCACGCTGCAGGAGCATCCGCGCGAGGACCTCAACGTGGAGCACGTGGTGTACAGCGTGCAGCACCATGCCGATCGCGAGCACTACAGCAACAGCTTCGAGACCCTGCCGCCCGACCTGCCGTTTCGCCCGCAGCGCCTCACGCCACGGCCGGTGGTGGCGGGCAACCACACCGCGCAGGTGGTGGGCCCGGCCGGCGAGGAAATCTGGACCGACGCGCACGGGCGCATCAAGGTGCAGTTTCCCTGGGACCAGCAGGGCAAGAAGGACGACAAGAGCTCGTGCTGGATCCGCGTCTCGCAGATGTGGGCCGGCAAGGGCTGGGGCGCGCTCTTTCTGCCGCGCATAGGGCAGGAGGTGGTGGTGAGCTATGTCGACGGCGATCCCGACCGGCCGCTGGTCTCGGGCAGCGTCTACAACGGCACCAACCCCACGCCGGTGAGCCTGCCGGGCATGTCGACGCAAAGCACCCTCCGCTCGCGCTCCACCAAGAACGGCGAAGCCGGCAACGAGATGCGCTTCGAGGACAAGAAGGACGCCGAGCAGTTCTACCTGCATGCGCAGAAAGACATGCTGGCGGAAATCGAGAACGACCTGACCACCACGGTGCTGGCCGGCAACGAGCTCCACACCGTCACCAAGGGCAATCGCACCGTCAAGGTCGACACGGGCAACGAGACCCACTCGGTCAAGGGCACGCGCGCACTGGAAGTCACCGGCAACGAGACGCACGACAACAAGGCCAACTTCACGCAGACCGTCACCGGCAACTACGAGCTCAAGGTCACGGGCAACCTGGTGATCGACGTGACGGGCACGCTGCTCATCAAGTCGGCCCAGACGCTGGACCTGAAGGCTGGCACCGACCTGGGCGCCAATGCCGGCGTCAACTTCAAGGCCGAGGCCGGGGTGGCGCTGTCGGCCAAGGGCGGTGCCTCGCTGTCGAACGAGGCGCCGTCGATCAGCAGCAAGGCATCGGGCATGAACGCCGTCGAAGGCGGCGGCATGGTCACGCTCAAGGGCGGGCTGGTGAAGATCAATTGAACGCCATGGCTCTTCCTTCTTCCCCGCCTCTTCCATCCGCGCCCGGCGCGGAGGTGCGCGAGGCCGTGGACGATGCGGGCCGCACGGTGGTGCGCGCATCTTTCCTGGGCGACGTGCCGCACGGTCCGATGCAGGTGTTTTCGGCCCCGGGCAAGCCGGCGATGGACGCGGCCTACCAGGCCGGCCTGCCGCACGGCGCCATGCGCCTGTTCGACGAGCGCGGCCAGCTGCTGCAGGAAACCCAGCGCGTGGGCGGCGTGGCCGAAGGCGTCACGCGCAGCTACCACCCCAGCGGCAAGCTGATGCAGACGCAGACGCATGTGCGCGGCGCGCTGCACGGCGAGGCCGTTTCCTATGCCGAGTCGGGCGACGTCAGCGCGCGGCTGCGCTACGTGGCCGGCCGGCTCGACGGCGAGGCCGCCTACTTCCACGAAGGCCGCATGGTGCGGCGCGAAAACTACCGCGCCGGCCTGCTCGACGGCGAGGTGCTCGACTACCTGCCGGGCGGCGGCGTGGCGCAGTCGTCCACCTACGTGGCCAACGTGCTGCACGGGCCGCTGCGGCGCTTCTGGCCCAACGGCCAGCTGATGGAAGAAATCGCCTACCGCCAGGGCAAGCCCTGGGGCAGCCCGCGCCGCTTCGACGACGCCGGCCGCGAGATCGTGGCCGCCACCGCGCCACCGGGCTTCATGAAGAGCCTGGAAAAACTCGTGAGGGGGAGCTGAGCCATGGGAATGCATGTGTGCATGGGCGCCACGCTGCAGTGCAGCTTCGGCGCCGCGCCTTCCACCCTCGGCGTGCTGCCCGTGGCCGGCGTGGTCACCAGCAGCGTGCCGGCGGCCACGATCATGGACAACAAGCCTTTCGTCAACATCCTGCCCTTCGGCACCTGCAACAGCATGGCGAACCCGATGGTGGCGGCCGCCACCGCCGCCGCGCTCGGCGCCTTCACGCCCATGCCCTGCATTCCGGTGACCGCAGCGCCGTGGGCGCCGGGCTCGCCCACCGTGCTGCTCGGCAACATGCCCGCCCTGCAGGACAGCTCCAAGCTCGCCTGCAACTGGGGCGGTGTGATCCAGGTCGTGGTGCCGGGCCAATTCACTTCCATGGTTCCCTGAACCGGTCACCGCTTGTTTCCGCCCACCCCATGTCGCAATACGTTTTCACGATGAGCTCCCGCATGGTCGCCATCACGGCGGTCTGCCTGGTGCTGCTGTGCGTCCTCCTGTTCCTGATGGGCATCGAGATCGGCAAGCTGCTGGCGCCCACGCCCGCCCCTGCCGCCGCCGCCGTCGCGGCGCCCGCGCCGATGCCTTCTTCTTCGCCGTTGCCTTCGCCCGCGCCGGCTCCCGCCGCCCCCACCCAATGACCAAAGTGATTCCAAGCATGTCGAACAACGCACGACAACTCACGGGCATGCACGTCGCGCTGCGCCGCCTTGCCCTTCCCGCCTTGCTGGCGTTCGCCGGGCTGTGCGCCAGCAGCGCCGCCGGCGCCGCGGGCGAACGCCCCGTGGCGCAGGGCGTGCTCACCACTCCGGCAGTTGCAGCGCCGGTGGCGGCGCCTGCGGCGCCCGCGGCCGACGCGCCAGCCGCGCCCCCCGCGCCGGTGCTCACCAACGGCCTCGTGCGCGTGCCCGACGGCCGGCTGCTGGCGCCCGACATCGCGCGCATCGTGATGCGCGGCGAGCTGGTGGTCGCCATGCTCAAGGTCGACACGCCGCCGTTCTTCTTCTTCGACGACAGCGGCCAGTGGACCGGGCTCGAAGTGGGCCTGGCGCAGTCGCTGGCCAAGGAGCTGGGCGTCAAGCTGCGCATCAACCGCGACGCCGGCACCTTCAACGCCGTGGTCGACCTGCTGGCCAACGGCCAGGCCGACCTGGCCATCAGCAAGCTGTCGCGCACGCTGGCGCGCACGCAGACCATCGCCTTCAGCGACGCTTACCTCACGCTGAACCACTCGCTGATCCTGAACCGCGTGAAGTTCGCGCAGCTCTCGCGCGGGCGGCCGCTTCCGGAGGTCATCCGCAACTTCGACGGCAGCATCGGCGTGATCGCGAAGTCGTCGTTCGCGGACTACGCGCGCACCAACTTCCCGCACGCCAAGGTGCAGGAATTCGCGACCTGGAACGAGGTGCTCGCGGCCCTTTACAAGGGCGAGATCGTGAGCGCCTACCGCGACGAGTTCGAGGTCAAGCGCGTGCTCAAGGCCGACCCCACCGTGTCGCTGGTGCTGCGCACCGTGACGCTGAAAGACCTGGAGGACACGCTGGGCATCGGCGTGGCCGTGACCGACACCACGCTGCTGGCCTACGTCAACCAGTTCCTCGCCCAGCGCACCGAAAAGCTGGACATCCAGAAAGTGCTGCAGGCGCTCGACCGCTGAGCCGCCGCAACGCACTCGCACCCATCATGAATTCCTCCAAGTTCTACGCCTTCGTCCTCAACCCCTGGGTCGTGATCATCAGCCTGGGCGCCGGCGTCGCCTTCGGCATGCTCGCGCCCGCGCTGGCAACCACGCTGGGCTTCGTGGGCGACATCTACGTCGACCTGCTGAAGATGATCACCCTGCCGTTCATGGTCTCGGCCGTGATCTTCAGCCTGCAGCGGCTGTTCCGCGACGGCGGCACGGCCAGCCTGCTGGGCCGCGTGGCGCTGGTGTTCCTGGCGTTCTCGGCCTTCGTGGCCATTGCCGGCGCGGCCACGCTGCTGATTCTTCGCCCCGGCGAGAACCTGCCCAGCACCACCATGCAGACCTTCGGCCAGATCGTCGGCGGAGACCTGAGCGCCAGCGACACGGCCATGAACCTGCGCGGCGTGGACGAAGTCAAGAAGACCGCCAGCTTCGCCGACCTGCTGGTGAGCCTGGTGCCGGCCAACATCTTCTCGGCGCTGGCCAACGGCGACACGCTGAAGACGCTGGTGTTCGCGCTGCTGTTCGGCCTGGCGGTGGGGCATGTGCCCACGCGCATCTCCGACGGCCTGACGCAGGCGCTGGAGACGGTCTACCACGCCTGCCAGACGCTGATGCGCTGGCTGAGCTTTCCGCTGCCGGTGGTGCTGTTCTGCATGAGCGCGGCGCAACTGGGCAAGACGGGCATTGAGCCGCTGCGGGCGATGGGCGCCTTCGTGGTGGCCTTCCTGGTGGTGTCGGTGCTGCTGCTGGTGGTGGCCGCGGTGATCATCTGGAAGCGCTCCAACGGCACGCTGGGGCAGACGCTCAACGCGCTGCGCGGCCCCTTCGCGCTGGCACTGGCCACGCGCAGCAGCGCCACCTGCATGCCGATCATGATCGAGAGCCTGGTCACGCGGCTGGGCTTCGCGCGCTCGCGCGTCGAGCTGCTGGTGCCGCTCACGGTGTCGCTGCTGCGCATCGGGCCGGTCGTGTACTACGTGTGCGCCACGCTCTTCATCGCGCAGATCTACGGGCGCTCGCTGTCGCCGGTAGAAATCGGCATCGTGCTCACGTCGTCGGTGCTCGCGGGTTTTGCATCGGCGGGCATGACGGGGCTGGTGACCGTGTCGCTGATCGGCATGACCTGCACCTACCTGGGCCTGCCCTTCGAGGCGGCGTTCATCCTGTTCCTGGCGGTGGACCCGGTGTGCGACATGCTGCGCACGCTGGTGCTGGTCATCGGCAACACCGCGGCCGTGGCCGTCGTGTGCCCGCGGCCGTTGAAGATCTAGGGAACACGCGCTCATGTCACGCATCGGCGTTCTCGGCGGCATGGGTCCATCGGCCACGGTGGACTTCATGGAGAAGATCATCCAGCTCACGCCCGCCACGCGCGACCAGGAGCACCTGCCGGTGATCGTGGCCAACCTGCCGCACGTGCCCGACCGCTCCAGCGCCATCCTGGGCAATGGGCCCGATCCGCTGGCCGCGCTGCTGGCCGGCATCGACGTGCTCAACAGCATCGGCGTGGGCGTGGTGGCGATTCCCTGCAACTCGTCGCACCACTGGTACGCGCAGATGGTCGCGCACAGCCGCGCGCCGGTGATCCACATCGCGCAGTCGTGCGTGGCCGCCATCGCCACCGCGCCGGCGGGCCGGGCGGCGCGGGTGGCGGTGCTCGCCACGCGCGGCGCGCTGGCCTCGGGCTTCTACCAGGAAGCGCTGCGCGAGCGCGGCATCGACTTCCTCGTGCCCGATGCCGCCACCGGCCAGGACCATGTGGACGCCTGCATCCGCGCGGTGAAGGCCGGCGACGTGCGGGCCGGCGCGGCCGCCTTCGAGCTTGCGCTGCAAGCACTGGCCGCCACCGGCGCCACCGCCGTGATCATGGGCTGCACCGAACTTCCCATCGCAGCCCACGCCGCGCACGCCACCGAGCACAGCGCCCTCACGCTGATCGACAGCTCGCTGGAGCTGGCCCGCGCCACCGTGGCCTTCGCGCTCGACAAGGGATGGAACAAGCCGACATGGGTTTCCTGACGCGCATGTCCCACAGCCTGCTCGCCCTGCTGATGTGCATGGCGGCAGGCGGCGTCGCGGGCATCTTCGCGCCCGCGCTGGGCGACGTGGCCTACACAGCGGCGCAGGTGTACCTGTCGATCGTGAGCATGGCGGCCATTCCGCTGCTGGTGGTGGCCACCTTCTTCGGCCTGCGCCAGACCATGGGGCTGCCCTTTCCCGCGCGGCGCATCGCGATGATCGCGGGCCTGGCGCTGCTGCTGGTGGCGAGCTGCGCAGGCACGGGCCTGGCGCTGGGCTGGGTAAACTCGCCGGGCGCGCACCTCGACGCCGACCTGCGCGAGCACCTCGGCGAGCTGGTGCAGAAGGCCGGCGACGGCGGCGACATGGAAATGCGGCTGTACGACGGCGGCGTGCAGGCCACGCCGGTGGAGCGCCCGCGCGCCACGCTGCTGCCCGACAACTTCTTCCGCGTGCTGGTGGAGGGGCGCTCGCTGGGAATACTTTCTTGCGCGCTGCTGTTCGGGCTGGCCTTCGCGGCGCTGGCGCGCACGCAGCACAACGCGCTCAACCACATGTTCGAGGGCATCTACCGCACGCTCGAACTCATCATCGCGCGCGCCAACATCCTGCTGCCGGTGGTGGCCTTCGGCATGTCGGCGCATGTGTTCTCGCAGACCGACGCGGTGACCATCCGCGCAATGAGCGGCTTTTTGCTGCACTTCGTGGTGCTGGTGGCGCTGCTGGGCATGGCGGCCATCTGGGTGATCCACCGGCGCGGCAACCAGCCGATGGTCGAGGTGCTGCAGCACCTGAAGACGCCGATGCTGGTGAGCCTGGTGTCGTCGAGCACCACCGCCAGCATTCCGCACACCATCGAGGCGATGAGCGCGCGCCTGGGCTTCAGCCGCGGCATCGTGGAGCTGGTGGTGCCCACGGCCTCGGTGTTCCTGCGCGCGGGCTCGGCGCTCTACTACGTGCTGCTCGCGCTGTTCGTGGCCAACCTGTACGACCGCACGCTCAGCGCGGCCGACATCGGAATGATCGGCACCGGCGCCACGGTCGCGGCCTTCGCCTCGGCCGGCAACAACAGCCTGACCAACGTGGGCTACGCGGGCATCGTGCTGTCGCTGCTGCAGTTGCCCATAGAAGCGGCACTGGCGCTGTTCCTGGCCATCGACCTGATCTGCGAAGGCCCGCGCAACCTGCTCACGCTGCTGGCCAGCTGCGCGCTCATCGCCATCGTGTCGGCCGGCCTGCCGTCGGAGCGCGTGGCCGCGCCCGCCGCCCATGCGGCGCCCGTGCAGCCGCTGCGCTTCGTGCTCACGCGCGGCAACGTCTATCTGCTGGCGGGCTGCAGCGTGCTGGCTTCCCTGCTGATCATGCTGATGGGCATTGCCGTGGGTGCGCGGCAGGCCGTGCAGCCCCCCGCCGCCTACGCGACTTCCGCCGCGGCGAACCCTGGAATATCGCGATGAACCGGACTTCGACTTTCTTCAGATGGATCGCCGCCGCGCTGCTGCTCGCGCAACTGGCCGCATGCGGCAGCCTCTTTCCCAAGGGCACGCGCGTGGACTGGAGCGAGCTCACGCTGTCGGCCGCGTCCAACGCCAACCAGAACAGCCCGGTGGCGGTCGACGTGGTGATGGTGCTCGACGAGGCCATGCTCGCCCGCGTCACCGAACTCACCGCCGCCAAGTGGTTCGGCGCGCGCGCCGACCTGCAGAAGACCTTCCCGCAAAGCCTGTCGTACCTCTCCTGGGAGCTGGTGCCGGGCCAGACGATCCGCGTGCCCGCCAGCGCCATCGGCTCGCCGCGCGTGGCGGCCGTGCTCGTCTTCGCGAACTACACCACGCCCGGCGCCAATCGCGTGCGGGTGGAAGACCTCAAGGGCGCCGTCATCGCCCGCTTCGACATCCAAAGCTTCGACGTGTCGACCACGCGTTGAGCAACCCGGACCTTTCAACAGTGAACACCGCTCCCATCACCGACCGCGTCGAGTGGCATGAAGGCATGCTGCTGTCGCCGCAGCACTTCCAGCAGTTCTCGGCGCGCATGGACTCCCTCGTGGCCTGGCAGACGCTGGCCGCCGCTCCCTTCAGCTGGGGCGTGCGCCGCCTGGTCTTCGACCAGGGCCTGCTGCCGGCCGGCATGCTGCGCGTGCTGGCGCTCGAAGCCATCCTGCCGGACGGCACCGCCGTGCAGTACTCGGCCGCCGAGGCGGCCCACGGCGCGCTGGAGCTGTCGCTAGCGCCGCACCAGGAACAGCTGGCCAACGAGCCGCTCGACATCTACCTCACGCTGCCCGTGAACGCGCCAGCACGGCACCGCTCCGCGACCGTGCGCTTTCGCTCGGTGGCCGGCGCGCCGGTGGAAGACGCGGTGTCTGATGCCGAGCCCGCCAACATTCCGCGCATGCTGCCGCGCCTGGCGCTGAGCGCGGGCGCGGTGCCGCCCGGCACGCACGTTCACCTGCGGCTGGGCCAGGTCTTCAAGGACAACGAAGTGGTGAAGCTCGGCGACGCGCAGCCGCCGCTGCTGGAAGTGGCGCGCGACAACCCGCTGTGGACGGCCGCCGCCGGCCTGCTGGGCCAGTTGCGCGGCAAGGCCGCCTTCGTCGCCAAGCAGACGGCGGTTCCGTCTTCGCGCGTGGACGACCGGCTCGCGCACCTGGAGCTGAAAGACCGGCTGCGCAGCCTGCTGTCGGGCCTGCCGCATGCCGAGGCCGTGCTGCGCACGCCGCACCTGCATCCGCTGCCGATGTACTGGTCGCTGTGCGCGCTGCTGGCCTCGCTGAGCCTGCTGCGGCCCGGCGGCCTGCCGCCGGTGCCGATGGACTACGACCATGCGAACCCTTCGCTCGTGTTCCAGCCGCTGCTGCTGGCGCTGCGCGACGCGGTGTCCGAAGTGAGCCAGGAGTACCGCGAGCACAAGTTCGAGTTCCGCCACGGCGCCTTCGAGACCACGCTGCAGCCACAATGGCTGTCGGGCGCGCGCATCGTGATCGGCCTGCGCGGCCAGTCCGACAAGGACCTGCTGGCCTGGATGGACAGCGCCATCGTCGGGTCGCAGTCGGCCTACCCGTCGCTGCGCGAACGCCGCGTGCTGGGCGCGGTGCGCCGCCCCATCGAGTCGGCCGACGAACTGGGCCTGCGCCCCGGCTCGGGCTACCTGCTCTACGCCATCCAGACCAGCGCCGCGCTCACCGTGCCTGGCGAACTGCTGGTGATAGCCAACGCCAACGAAGGCGCCACCGCGCAGCCTCCGCAGGAAATCGTGCTGTTCATCAAGGACTGACCCCCATGGCACGCACCCTTCCCGACCTCGCGGTCGATGACCACATCACCAAGCAGTTCCGCGCCTTCTACGACGAGATCGTGAAGGCCCGCGACCGCACCGCCGATTCGCGCGAGACCGACCCCGACTTGGTGGCGCAGTCGCTGGCCCGCCACCTGGAAAACCTGCTGGAGCTCCAGTCGCTCGAATCGCGCCGCGACAGCACCCGCTTCGAGCTGGAGAACGTGGCCGACGCGCGCTACCTGAAGGCCGCGCTGGCCGACGAGATCCTGCTGCACACGCCGTGGATCGGCCGCGAGCGCTGGACCGCGCACCTGCTGGAGTCTTCGCTGTTCCGCACCAACATCGCGGGCGACCTTGTGTTCAGCCGCATCGAAGAACTGCTGTCGGGCCGCGAGCCCTCCAAGCGGGACATCGCGCGGCTGTATCTCTTTGCGCTGGCCCTGGGCTTTCAGGGCAAATACCGCGGCGGCGGCGAGGAAGCGCGGCTGCTCGGCTACCGCGAGGAGCTGTTCCAGTTCGTCTACCAGCGGCCGGCCGATTTCTCGGGCCGCGACCGCGTGGTGTCGGAGCGGGCCTATGCCAGCACGCTCTCGCACATCGCGCCGCGCAAGCTGCCCACGCTCAGCCGCTGGACGGTGCTGTTCCTGCTGAGCGCCGCCACGCTGCTGGCGGTGTCGGAACTGCTGTGGCTGTGGCAGTCGTGGCCGGTGCGGCAGGTGCTGCAGCCGGGCGCGGTCGATGCATCGGGGGCGTACCAGCGATGAACGACATGCGCCATTCAACGAGCCCCAGGAGGTCGTCGCCATGCTGACCGACCAGCTCTTTCTCATTTCCATCGCGGTGCTGACGCTGGTGGTGCTGCTCGTGCTCGGCATGGTGCTGTACTTTGCCGCGCGGCGTTCGCACGCCAAGCCTTCGAGCGACCCGAAGGTCGCGCGCATCCGCTTCGACTCGCTGCGCAGCTCGTTCCGCCAGGCGGTGGAGCTGATCGAAGGCAACATCGCCTCGCGCGCCGACCGCTACGGCATTCCATGGATCATGCTGCTCAACGAAGGCGACGACCACCGCCAACTGCCCATCGAGCAGTCGGGCGTGGCCAGCGCGCTGAGCACCGAGTCGGCCTCGGCCGCGGCCACGCAGGGCATCTCGTGGCACTTCTTCGACCGCGGCGTGGTCATCGACATCCAGGGCGCCTACCTCGGCTCGCCCGACGACGACGATGCCTCCGAGAAGCCGTGGGACGAGTTCCTCGGCATGTGCCGCGCCTACCGGCCACAGCGGCCGTTCGACTCGGTGGTCATCACCATTCCCGCCGCGCTGCTGATGGACGACAGCACCGACGGGCGGCTCGAACTCTCCAAGCGCGCCAAGCTCGCGCACCGCCGCCTGTGGCTCGCGCAGAACCGCTTCGCGATGCGCTTCGCGGTCTATGTGCTCATCACCGGCGCCGAACAGCTCGAAGGCTTCAGCGCCTTCGCGCGCGCGCTGCCCGAGCCGCTGCGCGCGAGCATGCTGGGCTGGTCGTCGCCCTACGACCTGTCGACCACCTACCAGCCGGGCTGGGTCGACGAGGCCGTGGGCACGGTGGTGCGCTCGGTGTCCGACGTGTCGGCCGAACTGTTCGCCACCGACACCGCGCCGCAGGGCGCCGGCCCGCAGCTGCTGCTGCCCTCGCGCATCGAGGCGCTGCGCGGCCAGTTGCAGCTGTACGTCGACGAGCTGATGCGCCCGAGCGCCTATCACGAGCCCTTCTTCTTCCGCGGCATCTACCTGACCGGCGACGCCGGCGAATCGGCGCAGGCCGTGGCCGCCATCGACGCCGAGCACGACGCCTACGGCCGCAAGGACCTGGAGCCCATCGGCGGCGACCTGATCGCGCAGCTGATGCGCCAGCCGGCGTTCCTGCGCGACCTGTTCGAGAAGAAGATCTTTCTCGAATACGGCCTCACCCGGCCGTCGCGCACGCAGACGCTGGCGCGCCCGGTGCTGCACCGGGCGCTGCGCTGGACGGCGGTGATCTTCCTCGGCGGCTGGGGCATCGGCCTGGTGGTGGCCACCTGGCAGCTGCACCGGCACAACGGCACGCTGGTGTCGGCGCTCTCGCAGCTGCAGCACGACGCGCAATACCGCATGCGCGCGCAGCAGCGCGGCGAGGCCATTCCCACCGCGTGGTACCGCAACAAGGCGCTGTCGCTGCTGGCCATGAACGAGCGGCTGCGCACCGACGGCACCTACTCGTTCTTCATGCCGGGCTCATGGCGGCCCTTCGACGACCTGAACGAACGGGTGATCGAGCGCATCGAGCGCGAGTTCGGCGACATCGCGGTGAGCACGCTGCGGCGCGAGCTGATGGCACGTGTGAGCCAGTTGAGCGGCGTGGAGCAGGACGAGGCGACCGGCGAATTCATCGTCGGCGCCAGCTGCGGACTGCCCCCGAGCTTCAGGACCATCGGCGACGCGCCGCGCAAGAACGGCCTGCTGGTGGAAGACCAGCCGGAGTTCGGCGCGCTGCAGCGCTACCTGGGTTCGGCCGAGCAGCTCGACGCCGCGCTGCAGGCGGTGGAGCGCCTGCGCCAGCCATCGACCGGCAACGCCGAAGACCTGCGCGTGGCCGTGCGCTACGCGCTGGGCGCCGAACTGCCCGCCGACCTGAGCCGCAACCTGCGCTACTTCCGCCAGGCGGCCGAGAGCAATGCGCTGTCGATTCCGCTGGTGCCGGTGCAGTCGGCGCTGCGCTGCGCGCTCGACAAGGGCACGGCGCAGCTCGATGCACGGCTGTTCGCGAACAACGAACTGCTGGTGTCGGAGCAAACACTGGCGCGGCTGATGCCCTCGCTGGCCGGCAACGGCACCTTCGCGCGCACCACGGCCAGCTACCGCGACGTGATCGGCGCCATCAAGGACCAGGAAGACCTGGTGGCCTCGGGCAAGGGCGGCTGGATGCGCCAGCCGGTGCTGGTGCTGGGTGCCTCCTACGACCGCACCATCGCGCGCATCGAGCAGAACCGGCTGCTGGGGCAGGAGTCGGCCGATGCCGTGCGCGGCCACGCGCAAGACGCCTTCCAGAAATTCCGCGCCGAGTTCAACCTTCGCTTCGGCGGCGCGCAGCCCGGCCTGCTGTGGCAGGACAAGGACGGCCGCTTCGTGCTGGCGCCCGAACGCATCGCGCTGCGCGACGCGCTCACCGCGCTGCTGGCGCAGCCCTTCATGGCCGCCGCGCGCGACCGCGAGCTGCCCGGCGCGGGCCTGCGCGCAACGGCCGCATGGGACCTGCCGCGGCTCGACCAGGCCCTGGCGATCGGCGACATCCGCAAGCGCTACATGGCCGAGGGCATGACGGCCTTCCCGCCGACGGTGCGCCCGGCCGTGGAGAGCGCGCTGAACGCGCACTTCGCGCAACTGGTGGTCGACCAGGTGGCCGAGGCCGCGACCGGCGCGAACGACGGCATGCGCCCGGTTTCGTCAACGCTGATGGCCACCGACACGCAGGCGCTCGCTTACGAAGCCTCGCGCCAGCGGCTCGCCAAGATCCAGGCGCTGCTGTACGAACTGGGCGCCGGCCCGCGCGCCGAAGACCTGCGCGCGCTGGTGTCGCGCGACGCGCTGCAGCGCCTCGAAGCCGTGGACGAGGCCTTCAACCAGTCGGAGCTGTACGCCATGCGCGGGCGCGACTTCCAGGGCTGGCGCGGAGAGCGCGGGCCGATGCTGGTGGCCTTCGGCGTATCGGACACCGGCTCGCTCGCGGCCTACCTGGGCCAGCAGTTCAACCGCACCGAAACGCTGGGCAAGCTGGCCGACGGCTACATCGCGGCGCTCGACGGCGCGGGAGCGGGCTCGGTGCTGGCGCAGCGCTGGCAGGCCATCAACCGCGACCTGGAGCGCTACCGGCTGAAGAACCCGAACAGCAGCCTGCTGCTGCTCGAGCAGTTCCTGGGCACCACCGGCGCCGAGATCGACCGCGAGACCTGCGCCGCCAAGCTGGCCGGCAAGGCGCCGGCGGCGCGCATCGGCGACTACTTTGTCGACCGCCACCAGCAGATCTACAGCGCCCTGCTCGCGCGCTGCTACGAGCTGCAGTACGGCGACCAGCAGGAACTGTGGACGCAGTTCTCCACGCGCTTCAACCGCTCGCTGGCGGGGCGGCATCCGTTCGGCGCGTCCACCACCGCGCGCGCCTTCGACCTGGCCGACCCGACGGACGTGAACGACCTGTCGCGCGCCTTCGATCCGCTGGCGCGCGCGCTGAAGGAAAGCCGCGTGGACGGCGCCGTGCGCACCGCCGCCATGCCGGGCGCGGCGGCGCGCCGCTTCGCCGACCAGTTCAGCCGTGCGCGCGACTTCCTGCTGCCGCTGTTCCCGACCGACGAAGGCGGCGCGCCGGGCTACGACCTGAGCGTGGACTTCCGGGTCAACACCATGGCCGAGATCGAGGGCAACAAAATCATCGACTGGTCCTTCGAGGTCGGCGACCAGGTGCTCAGGCAGCGCGACCCGCCGCGCACGCTGCGCTGGGAATACGGCATGCCGGTGGCGCTGGTGCTGCGCATCGCGAAGGACTCGCCCGTGGTCGCGCGCGCCGATCCGCAACAGCCCGCGCTGCTGACCGACGGCCAGAGCGTGAGCTTCCGCTTTGCCGACCCGTGGGCGCTGCTCACGCTGGCACAGCGGCAGCGCGAAGGCGATTCGCTGCAGCGCCCCGACGGCCGCTCGCAATTGCTGAAGTTCGAGTTCCCGCTGGTGGCCCAGTCGGCCGGCGACGCCGCCCAGACACCGGCCGGCGGACGCGCGCGCGTGTTCCTGCGCGTCGCGGCCAGCCCCGCCGGCAAGAAGAACGCCCTGATATGGCCCGCCGCCTTCCCGGCACGCGCGCCCGAATGGAACACCCCCTGATGGCCGCCCTGCTCTCTCCCCTGAACACCGAAGCCGCCGCCGACGGCTTCGCGCCGGACATCGCGGCATTTCTTGCGCCGATGGCCATCGACACCGCCGAAGGCCCCGCCGGGCCGTCGCTGCGCTACGACCCCGTTTACGCCCGCATCCGCGAGGCACGCACAGAAGAAGACGCCAGCCTGCCGATGGGCGAATGGACCCGCCCGCTCAAGAAGGCCGACTGGCGCGCGGCCGAGATGCTGTGCACCGAACTGCTGCAACGCCGCAGCAAGGACCTGCAGGTGGCCGCATGGCTCACCGAGGCCTGGCTGCATCGGCACGGGATCGACGGGCTGATCGCCGGCGCGCGGCTGCTCGAAGGGCTGGTGCGGGAATTCTGGGAAGGCGTGCATCCGCGCATCGGGGACGACGGCGACGCGGACATGCGGGCGGCGGCGTTCGTGTGGGCGAACGATACGTTGGCGCAGGTGCTGTTGATGCGCGTGCCGCTGGTGCCGTGGCCCGAGTTGAATCCGCCCTTCATCAACCTCTGCGAATGGCAGCGCGCCATCACGACCGAATTCGGCACGGCGTCTGCCCGCGCGAAGGCAGCGAAGGCAACGAAGCAGGACGACGGCACGGCAGGTGCAGTCGCGTCGCGCCAGGACATCCTCGACCGGGCCGGCTACGACGTGTACGCGCTCGCGTACCTCGACGACCGCCTCGCACTGGCCTGGGAGGCCTGGGATGGCCTGGCGGCGCTGCTCGACGAACGCCTGGGCGCCAGTGCGCCCAGCCTTTCAAAGGTGACCGACATGCTGGCGCAGTTGCGACAGGCAGTGCGCAGCATGCTGCAGGGGCGCGACCCGCGCGACGAAGAAGAACCCGAACCGGCTGCCGAAGCAGCGGAATTGCTGCACGCCGACTGGGCAGCGGACGCATCTGCCATTTCCGCCACATCGATGGACGACAACCACATGAGCGAAGCCTCTTTCACCCCTCCCCTTGCCGCCATCGGGCTTCTGCCGCAGGCCGCGGCAAGCGGCCAGATCGGCAGCCGCGCCGAGGCCTACCGGCTGCTTGAGCTTGCCGCCGCCTATCTGATGCGCGAGGAGCCACACAGCCCGACGCCATATCTCGTGAATCGCGCGGTGGCGTGGGGGCGCATGCCGCTGCCGCAGTTGATGCAGGAAGTGCTGCGCGAGGACGGGGACTTGAACCGCTATTTTTCGATCATCGGCGTGAGGCCGGAAGGCTGAAGAGACAGGTCCACCGTCCCACCCTCCTGACACAGTTCACACGAAAGGTACGACATGCCATTCAGCAAGACCCACGTCGACGAAGTCATGGTGCAGGGGGCCCACATGAGCGGGGACCGCAACTCCATCGCGACGGCTCTCAGGCTGAAGCCGAGGCTCGGGGTATTGATCCTCTCGTGCCCCTCGTTGGGCACGCAGGGCACGGAACTCCAAAAGTTCTACGAATCCATCGTGGGCCCGAACCGGGTGAATCTGATCAGCATCATCAATCCGTCCGACTCATCCGACGAGGCTGGCGAAAAAAGCATGAAGGGCGTCTATCGGCAAGTCAGCAAAAGAGACTGCGCAAATCTCCCGCTGTTCATGAAGACAATGATTCCGCGGCCGATCTTCATGCGCTCCGCGACCTTCGGCACGGGAGTCATTGCAGATGCTTTCGAAAACGACGAGCAGGGCACGCAAAAAAGCACGCGTGCCCTGTGGCGGCTGGACAAGGTGCCCAAGAAGGTAGGCACTGGCGTCGTCGACAAGCGGCCAGCCTTGCGAAATTTCCTGGTGGGACGAGGCTTTCTGCAGAAGCGTGCCTATGTATTTCTGTTCGCAAAAGAAGGGCCAAGAACCGCCGAGAAGGCACATCACTTCACCTCGATCCTTACCTGGCGCCTGCTGCACGAAGAAATCGGGCGCTCATCCTCCGTGATTCCCGTCGCCGCAGGCGACAAGATCGGACTGCGTACCCAACCCACGCTGGCCGAATTCTGGAAGGATTCCGACTGGACCGATATATGGACCGATGTGAAGATCGATCCGCGCTCCGCGCAACTTGGCCTGTGGTGCCTGTTGGCCGAGGAACATGGAGGCCTCTCGATCATCGGCATGCGCAGCGGGATGATCGAAGTCCCTGCATTGCTCGGCATTCGTACGCTCTACCTCGAGGAAAAGCACAACCAGCAAGCGGAACGCATGGCCAAGTGGATCGGCAAGGTGCCCGGATTCGAGCGCCAAGTCGTCGAGAGGCCGGCCGGCATCAAGCAGCAACTCTATTGGCTCAACGAAAGTACCAAGAGCTACCAACCCAGCGATGTGTCCACTCATGCAGTAAACAACGGCGCTCATTTGGCCGGCATGGTGCAGGGCTTCCGGCTGGGCAGACCGTTCAGGGCACAGCCAAAATTCACGCCCGCCCCCGTCCTGAAACAGCCCCTGCGCAAGTCGGGAGAGCCGTTCCTTCATCCTCAGAAGACTTTTCTGGCGAACAGGCGCTTGCCCGCCCCCGTCGACGCCGCGAACTTCCAACTCGCCAAGACGGAGTTCGACAAGATCGTGACCTGGGCCAAGGGCACTCCCATGCCCACCGGGGCGACCACGAATGTGCATGGATCGGTCCTCGGCACGGTGATCAGAAGGCCGGAGCCCAAACCGCCGGAAGACCTCTAGTCACGGCACCGCTCGGGCAACAGCCCATTTTTCTACCAGATCCCTGCCGATCATCGGGGCTTCCAATTTCCGGCCCCACCATGTCCCAGCCTCCCAAAGCCACCTACTTCGACGACCTGCATGCACCGCAGGTGTTCGCGGACGAAGTCTCGGGCTACTGGGTCAATGCGGGCTGCGTCCACATCACTCTGGATGCCAGCCGCGTCGACCACAGTTCCGACCGTTGCTCCGTCAACCGCGCCGCGGTGCTGCGGCTCACGCTGCCGATCCCCATCGCGCAGGTGCTGGCCGTCAGCCTCTACGACTTCCTGAAGCAGCGCGAGCTCGTCCCGGCGCCCGGCAACGGGCATTGACGCGACAAAGAGCGCTGCGGCGGGCCTTGGGCCGGCGTCCCAAATTTCTCCGAGATAGGCCGCGAAGATGAGAGGCATTCTTATCTACACAGCGAGTCACCGTTGAACCCGAGACGCCAGAACGCCGCCGACGCCACCCCTTCACTCACTTCCTTGCGGCGAGCCGCCCTGCTGGTGCTGTGGGCCGCCGCACAAGGCAGCAGGGCCCACGCGCAGGACGCGCAGGCCACCCAATCCGGCGAAAGCGCAGCGCTGCCGACGGTGACCGTCACCGCCGACGCGCAGGACGACACACCGCAGCACCTGAGCGCCAAGGCTGGTGCCGGTGCTCTGGGCACCCGATCGCAACTGGAGACACCCTTCTCGACCACCGTGGTCCGCAGCGAAGACATCGCCGAGCGCCAGGTGTCCAAGCTAGGCGACGTGTTCGCGCTCGACGCCTCGGTCTCCGACAACAGCGGGGCCTACAGCAGTTGGGCCACCTACATCTCGGTGCGCGGCCTGCCGCTGGACTGGCAGAACGGCTACCGCATCAACGGCCAGCCTTTTCTCAGCTATGCCATCACCCTGCCCTACGAGCAGTTCGAACAGATCGAGCTGCTCAAGGGCTCGTCGGGCTTCATGTACGGCTTCGGCTCGCCGGGCGGCATCGTCAACTACGTGACGAAGAAGCCGACCGACCAGCCGGTGCGCAGCATCGAGGTCGGCTACAAGACCGCCGGCGTCTGGAGCGAGCATGTCGACCTGGGCGGGCGCTTCGGCACCGGCGATCGCTTCGGCTACCGGCTCAACGCCACGCACGAGGAAGGCAAGACCTACAACGACGGCAACGTGCGCCGCAATTCGGTGTCGCTCGGCCTCGACGCGAGGCTCACCGACAAGCTCACCTGGACCTTCGACTCGCTCCACCAGAAGCGCCTGACCACCGGCCAGACACCGTCGATCTACCTGGGCAGCTACACAGGCACGAGCCTGCCCGCGACCATCGGCGCGAACAACGCCAGCCTAGTGGGCGCGGGGCAGCACCTGTCCACCGACTTCACCCTCTACTCGACCGGCCTGCAGTACCAGCTGTCGCCCGACTGGACCTTGAGCACCAGCTACAGCCACAGCAGCGCCACGCGCAGCCGCAACGAAGGCATCGCCTACCTGCAGGACGCGAGCGGCAGCTACGACGACTACCGCTCCGACAGCGCCGAGGGCCATCGCTTCAACCAGTGGCAGGCCATGGCCACCGGCAGGCTGCGTACAGGCGGCTTCGAACACCAGGTGACGCTGGGCGCTTCGTGGCAGAAGCAGGTCAACTACTACAGCAGCAACGCCGTCTACCAGCTGATCGGCACCGGCAGCATCTTCCGCCAGGACACCAACGGCTACACCAGCGTCACCGGCTTCACGCCCTACCGCAACAGCGACATCACGCAGCGTGCGCTGTTCGCGAGCGACACGCTGAAGCTGTCCGACAGGTGGTCGGTGCTGGCCGGCCTGCGCAGCACCACCTACGAGCAGAACGGCTACGACACCACGGGCACGCAGACCGCCACCTACCGCAAGAGCGACGTCGTCACGCCCACGCTGGCGCTCATGTTCAAGCCCGCGCCCGGCACCACGCTCTACGGCAGCTATGTCGAGTCGCTGGAGCCCGGCAGCACGGTGAGCAACCTCTACGCCAACGACGGCCAGTTGCTCAACCCGCTGAAGAGCCGCCAGTACGAGCTGGGCCTGAAGACCGAGCGCGAGCGCTGGAGCGCCACCGCCGCGCTGTTCCGCATCGAGCGCGGCGCGGAGTACGCCAACAGCGCCAACGTGCTGGTGCAGGACGGCCTGTCGGTCTACCAGGGCGCGGAGTTCGGTGCCTCCACGCGGCTGGGCTCGCAGTGGCAGCTCGGCGGCAGCCTGATGCTGCTCGACGCCTCCTACCGGCGCGGCAGCAGCTACACCGGCAACCGCGTCGCGGGCGCGCCGAAGATGATCGCCGCCGCGCAGGTGGGGTACGACGTGGCGCAGGTGCCTGGCCTCAAGCTGTCGGCCGACATGAAGTACACGGGCGGCACCATGCTCGACGCGTCGAACCAGCTCAGCCTGCCGGGCTACACCGTCGCCAACATCGGCGCGAGCTACACCACGCGCATCGGCAGGCGCAACACCACCTTCCGCGCGGCGATCAACAACGTGACGAACCGGCGCTACTGGGAGTTCCAGTACGACAACTACATCAAGCCCGGCGACCCGCGCACCTTCAGCCTGAGCGCGAAGCTCGATTTCTAGGACCCGCACATGAACACTCTCCTCCAGCGAATGGCTCTGGCAGCCGGCGCGCTTTGCATCGGCATGGCCTGCGGCGCGGCGCACGCGGCATCTCAGGCACGCGTGGTATCCAGCACCTGGCTGCCCGGCGGCAAGTACGCACTGGTCTACGAGTTCGAGGGAGCCGAGTACATGACGGTCACGGCGGACCCGCCGGGCGCGTGGATCAGCGTGGCTCAGCCGGAGCGTGATCCGAAGCGCGATGCGGAACCTGTCGCGCAGGCACCGGCGCCGACAGTCGCGCGCGCCGAGGCGTTTCCCGAGTCGGCAAACTATGTCGGCGGCTTCTTCATTGACCCCCTGGCCGCGGCGTTGCGCGCCACCGGCCTGGGCCTGCTGCTGAACGGCGACTGGCCGCATGGGCCGCGCCGCTTCAACCGCTGAAGCAGCGCACAACCGATGCGCCGGCCGTCCAATTTTTCTCCCGTTTTGAAGCCCAACATGGCAGCCATGAACAGCCCCTGGCATCGCGACACACACGGCGCTTCGCAAGCGCTCCGATTCAGCGGCCCGCTGCCCACCGCAGTCGCGACCGGCCAGGCACAGAGGCGCTCGATGCAAGCGCGATGGAACAGGGCGCCTGCCGCGCGCACGGCCCGGCAGGGCTGGCGCCGCAGCGCATGGATGCCGCGGCTGGCGGGCCTGCTGGCGTTCGGCGCGCTCGTCGCCGGCATGCTGGTGGCCGGCAGCGAAACCTGCACCGCGCAAGAGACCGACGAGGCGGGCAACTACGCCCGGTCGACCCTCGCGCCCATCATGGAATCGGGGACAAGCACGGCGTCCGCGCGCAAGCATGCCGGCACCTGCAGGCACGCGCGCAAGGCGGGCCACCTCGCGCATCCGAAGCCGGCGCTCTGAGCATCTCGCGCATGCTCCGGCCGGTGCCCTTCTTCAGTGCGTTGCTCGTGGAAGCCGACCCCGCGGTCGCCCGGCGCATGCTGCGCATCCTCGGCGCGATCGCGCCAGGCCGGCATGCGCCGCACGTGTCCACGCCGGAGGAAGCCAACTACCTGCTGGCAGCCTTCTCGTTCGAGCTGGTGTTCGTCGACATGCAGCTTCATCCCCAGGGCGAGGGCGCACGGCTGATCGCGCGCATACGTGCGGCACAACCTCGCGCGCAGGTGGTCGCGATGTCGGACATGGACAACCGCGACCTGGTGCGCCGAGCCTTCGCCGCGGGCGCGACGGGCTATCTGCTGAGCGATGCGCAAGACGCGGAGATCGCTTGTGCGCTGCGCGCGCTGGAAAGCGGTGGCGTGGCGCTGGACCCGCGCGTGGCGCGCCGCGTGCTGGACATGCTGGCCGTGTCGATGCGGCGTGGTGCCGGTGCCCGCCCCGATGCGGCGGAACCTCCGCGCCGGCTGAGGCCGCGCGAGCTGCAGCTCCTGCGCCTGATTGCCGACGGACTGAGCAACAGGCAGATCGCCGACGCGCTGGAGCTTTCGATCCACACCGTGGAGTTCCACGCACGCAACGCGTATCGCAAGCTGGAGGTCAAGTCCCGGACCCAGGCAATCCTCGAAGCGTCGCGCCACGGTCTTCTGGGCTGAGGCGCTGTTGCTCCAGCACCGTGAATGTGAGGGACGCAAGGTGCCTGGCGTCCCACAACAGGAACATCGCCATCAGCGCCGCATCTCCCACGGCCAGCGCGACAAGGGTGCGCCAGTCCAGAAGCCAGTCGAGGAAGGTCATGGATCGATAGGTGTGATGAATGCGAGGCCTCCAGCTTGCGGCCGGCGCATTGCCCACGGATTTCAGCGTGTTGCGGCTTCTTTGCCGCACCGGCCGGACGGCGTTGGGTCAGGCCTCGGGCGTGCGCGTAACTGCGGGCACGAACATGTAGCCCTCGTTGCGCACCGTGCGGATCAGGTCGGCACGCGCTTCGCCGGAGGCCAGCTTGCGGCGCAGGCGGCTGATCTGCACATCGATCGCGCGGTCGTACGAATCGCTTTCCGCGCCGAGCGCGTACTGCACCAGCTGGTCGCGCGTAAGCACGCGGCGCGGATGCTCCACCAGCGCGCGAAGCAGGCGGAACTCGCCGTCGGACAGGTCCACGGGCTGGTCCTTCGGGTCGTGCAGCAGGCGGGTTTCGAGGTCGATGCGCCAGCCCGCGAAGTACAGCAGCGTGGCAGGCGCATCGCCCGCCGCTTGCCGCACGGCCGGCGCGGCCTGGGCGGCAGAAGGCTTGGCCGCGCGCCGCAGCACGGTGCGGATGCGCGCCAGCAGCTCGCGCGGGTTGCACGGCTTGGCCAGGTAGTCTTCGGCGCCGATCTCCAGGCCCACGATGCGGTCAATGTCGGTGCCCACGGCCGACAGCATGATGACCGGCGGCCCGCCGATGCGCTGCAGCTCGCGCAGCGCGCTCAGGCCGTCTTCGCCGGGCATCATCACGTCGAGCACGATGAGCGCGTAGTCGGCCTGTGCAAGGCGTTCGCGCATCTCCGCCGGATGGCCGGCCCCGTCGACCTGGAAGCCATGCTTTTCCAGGAAGGACGCCACCAGGCTGCGGATGCCGGCGTCGTCGTCGACGATGAGGATGCGGGTGGACAGGTTCACGTTGCGGCGGATCGGGTAGCGGATCATAGGCCGGGCGCCACCGCGGTCCGAAGCCCTCGTACGTTGAAATGAATTGAAATACGCTGAAATCCGGCCGCAACATGCGCTGCCCAGACTCAGCCCGCTGACAGCCGGGAGCAAACGATGGACAAGCACAGACCGAGCCGCACCGGCGTGACAGCGCTTGCCGTCCGTGCCAGCATCGCCCCATGAACTCCCAAGGTACCGCGCGCCGCTGGCCGGGTCCCCCGCTGGCCCTGCAGATCACCGGCCTGTTACTCGCGGGCCTGGTGGTGGCGCAGATCGTGACGCTGGCACTCACCGTGCTGCTGCCGCCCGAGCCGCAGCGCCAGTGGGAGCTGGGCGACATCGCACGCGTGCTCTCGGGCCGTGCCGCCGAAGGCCGCAATGCGAGCCTGCTGCAGCGCTCGCTGCAGGCAGGCGCGCCCGAGCCCAAGGGCCAGGGCTGGCTCACCTCCGAACGCTCGCGCCGCGACCTCGCGCAACTGCTGGAACGCGACGAGAGCGAGGTGCGGCTCTACTTCTTCACGCCGCTGCCCTTTGCCGGCACGACAGGGCCGGTGGCCGACGCGGGCAAGGCGTCGGGGTACGGCATCCGCCAGGCATCGTCCGTGCCCACCGGAGGTGGCTTCCTTCGGGTACAGATGGGCGGGCCGGGCGGGGGCATGTCCAGGATGCCTTCGGGTCCGGCGGGAGGAACGGCATTCCCCGGAAGCCCCGGAAGCCCGGCAAGCCCCGGAGGCATCGGCGGCTGGAACGGAAGCCTCGGCACCAGCCGGGACCCGGCCACCAACCAGGGCGGGCTCCCGCAGCAGCAGCAGCAGCAGCTACCGGGCAATGCGATTGGCGGCACCAATGCCACGGTTCCGGACAACGGCACGGCCAGCCAGCGGCTGCAGGCGCCCACGCCCGCCATATCTCCGGGGGACTTCGCCGTTGTGCCATCGCCCGGCGCACTGGCACCCTCCACTTCGGGCGCACCGAATGCGCAAGCATCTGCGCGCATTGCCACCACCACCGCGCCCGACGCGGCGCCGCCCTCGTCGCCTGCGCCCTCGCCCGCCATGGCCAACGTCCCCGGCCTGACCGCCGGGCCCCGGCTCTCGCCCTCCACCGCACCGCTCCAGCCCGCCCCGCCCGTCATTCATTCGGCGCCTGCGGTGCCCACCATTCCGTTCTCCGTCGAAAGCGCACCGGCACGCAAGGCTGCGCCAACGACCACAACCGAAGCCACCGCCGCTGCGGCCGATCGCGCACCCGCGACGCCGTCGAAGCCCGCCGTGCGCACGCCGGCATCCGAACCGTCCCCAACCGCCGCGGCGGCACCGCCGCGCGCCGCCACGGAATCGGAACGCGCGCCGCCGGCCGCCAGCGCGCCGCAGGCAAAGCCCTCCGCCGAGACCACCGCCGACGTCGAACGCCCCGCCACGCGCGGCCTCTTCGGCCTCGCGCCCGCGCCCTTCGTCGAAGGCGACTTCATCGCCGCCGTCCACACGCGCGAAGGCAGCTGGGTGGTGGTGCAGTCGGTGCCCGAGTCTTTTCCGAACGCATGGCAACGCCGCGTGCTGCTGTGGTTCCTGATCGCCTCCGCCATCGTCGCGCCGGCGGGCTGGCTGTTCTCGCGCCGGCTGGTGCGGCCGATTGCCGGCTTTGCGCGCGCCGCCGACCAGCTGGGCCGCGACCCGGCCGCCCCCGTGCTGGCCCTCGAAGGCCCCGCCGAGATCGGCCGCGCCGCCCAGGCCTTCAACCGCATGCAGGCGCGGCTGCGCAGCTTCGTCGACGACCGCACGGTGATGATCGGCGCCATCAGCCACGACCTGCGCACGCCGCTCACGCGGCTGCGCTTTCGCATCGAGGACGTGCCCGACGAAGTGCGCGCCGGCATGCTGGAAGACGTCGAGGAAATGGAGCTGATGATCGGCTCGGTGCTCAGCTTCATCCGCGATGCGTCGGTGGTCAGCGCGCGCGAGCGCATGGACTTCGCGAGCCTGGTCGAGGACGTGGTCGAGCAGGCCGTGTTCGTCGGCAAGGACGTGCTGCTGCTGCAGCGCACCGAGCACGCGCAGGTGGAGGTCGACGTGATCGGAATGCGCCGCGTGCTCGACAACCTCATCGAGAACGCCGTCAAGTATGGCAACCAGGCGCGTGTGCGCCTGTTCATCGACGGTCCCGACGCGGTGGTGGAGATCAGCGACCGCGGACCGGGCCTGCCGCCCGATGAGCTGGAGCGCGTGTTCAAGCCCTTCTATCGCACGCCGCAGGCCCGCTCCTCACGCGCCGCGGGCAGCGGCCTGGGGCTGGCCGTATGCCGGTCGATCGCGCGCGCGCACGGCGGCGACGTGGTGCTGAAGCCGGGCTCGCACGGGCTGCTGGCGCATGTGCGTGTGCCGCTGGCGCTGGATGCACCGCGCCGCGAGGTGCCGCCCCTGGAGCACAGCGCCTCCTCCTGCTGATTCGGCACAAAAAAAAGGGAGCGGCGCTCCCTTCTTTGTCTTCGTGCGGACCAGTCCTCAGAACGCGTGGCGAATGCCGAAGTCGTAGCCGGTCGACGAACGCGGCAGGCCCGAGAAGCCCACGCCGGTGCTGCCGTAGCCCGTGGTGCTGGCCGACACCAGGCTGCCGGTGTAGTTCACGTCGTTGCGGTTGTTCACGCGCGCCACCGTCGCATACAGCGCCGTGCGCTTGGACAGGTTGTGTACGTAGCCGACCGCGAGCTTGCGTGCCAGCGGGTCTTCGCCCGTGACGCCCGCGGCGCCTTCGTTGTAGCGAACCTGCGAATACGCCACGCGGATCAGGCCGGCGCCCACAGGAACGGTCGCGCCGATCAGGTAGCCGTTGTAGCTGTCGTGCGTGTCGGCCGCGGCCGAGTAGTCGAACTTGTTCTTCACGTTCGACAGCTCGCCGAACAGCTTGACCGGACCGAAGTCGTACGAAGCGCCCAGGTTGATGGTCTGCACGCTGCGCTCCAGCGCGGCGGTGTCCACGGCGGTGCTGCGGCCCACGCCCAGCGCGATGTCCAGCGGGCCGTTGGCATAGCCGAATCGTCCGCCCACGTAGCGCCCGGCGCTGCTGCTGGTCGCGGCCGTGGTGCTGGTGGCGCTGGTGCTGGTGTTCTCGGCAAAGCTGTACTGCAGCTGGCCGTAGAAGCCGCCCAGGTTCGGCGGCAGGAAGTAGCCCACCGAGTTGCTGGCGCGCACGTAGTTGGCGTTGTTGATGGTGGTGTTGCCGCTGACGGTGCTGATCACGTTGGTGCCCGAGCCGTTGGTGCCGAACGGATCGAAGACGGTGTCGTTCCAGAAGGTGGGCGTGTAGTCGCGGCCCAGGCGCAGCTCGCCGAAGCCACCCGACAGGCTCACGGTGGAGCGGCGGTTGAAGGTGGAAACGCCGGTGGCGCCGTCGTCGTTGGTGATGGGCGCTTCGAGCCAGAAGCTCGCGGCCAGGCCGCCGCCGAGGTCTTCGGTGCCGCGAAAGCCGATGCGGCTGGAGTTGTAGCCGGAGTTGCCCAGGCTCCACTTGCTTTGCTTGTTCGACAGGCCCGTGACGGTGTCGCGCGCGGTGTTCGACTGGTAGGTCACGCCGGCGTCGACGACACCGAACAGCGTGACGGACGATTGGGCAGAGGCCAGGCCGCAGACGGCCAGGGCAGCGAATGCCGTGAGGGATTTCTTCATTCAGGTTCTCCGGTTTCAGGTGTGATGCGGCCGCTCGGTATCGACCGGCTGTACGCATGGTTTCGTTCAAATCCGGAGGAAATTGGTAGATCCGTTTTCCGTCGCACCGAGTGTTGTGCGCGCACGTCAGACATGCGCCGACGCAATGAGCGAAGTCTTTGCATGGGTCCTTCAAATTTCTCCCAATTCGTTTGAAAAGATGTGCGCATGCCGAAGCCGCGACTCCCGCGAGTCGCGCAATCCTTGAAGTTCGAAGGAGCCTCACATGACCACTGCCTTGCACAAAGCCCCCTCCCGTCCCTTGCTCACGCTGGCCGGCCACGGGCATGCCCAGCCGGGATCCGACGCGCACGCACGCCGCTCGTTTTCCATCGACGACGCGCAGGCGAACAACACGGCGACCATGCTGGCCGTGCAGCAGCTCACCAGTGCATTCGGGCCCGCGTTCGGCCGCTTGCACGTGCGGCAGGACCTGGTCATTCCCATGTACGAAGGCAGCGCCGTGCCCACCGCCCGCTTCGACGTGACCCTGGTGTGCGAGGCCGGCATTTACCTGTTCGAGGTGAAGGGCTGGCGCAACGCGGTGGTCTACCGCAAGACATCGGCGCGTGCGCTGCCGCGCTGGTTCCTGCGCCAGCACGACCACGCGCTGGCACGCGAGGTGAAGGACCCCGCCTGGCAGTGCGGCCGCAAGACCACGCACCTGCGCAACCTGCTGCCGCCCGACCTGCGGGTGCAGTACTTCGTGCTGCTGCCGTGCGAGGGCGTCGAGCTCCAGGGTGTGATGCCCACCGCGGTGATCACGCCGCAGGACCTGCCGTACATCGCCCGCGTGGCGCGCAACAACGGGCACAACGACCACGGCTATCCGCTGCTCGACGATGCCGCGATCGACCGCACGCTGCGGCTGCTGGACGGCCTGCAGGGCGACCTGACGCTCGACGACCACATGCGCAACAGCCGCGAGAACAGCCGCGAGAAAAGCGCGCGCGTGCACGTGCGCCCCGCGCATCCCGGCGCGCTGAATCTGCAATGACACGATGAGCCGGATCCTGTTGGTGGAGGAAGGGCGCGACGCCGCGTCGGTGCTGCACGAAGAGCTGCACCATGCCGGCCACGAGATCGAGCACATCGATGACGGCGCCGTGGCGCTGCATCGCATCCTGACCGAGCCTCCCGCACTCACGCTGCTCGACGTGGCGCTGCCGCACGTGAGCGGGCTGCAGATCCTGGAGAAGGTCCGCGCGCGCAGCGACCACCCCATCATCATGCTCACGGCGCGCGGCGAGGAGGCCGACCGGCTGCGCGGCTTCGAGCTGGGCGCGGACGACTACGTGTGCAAGCCCTTTTCGCCGCGCGAGGTGGCGGTGCGCATCCACGTGGTGCTGCGCCGCTATGCGCAGCGCCAGCGCGTGGCGCGCCCGGTGGTGCCGATCACCTTCGGCGCGGTGCGCGGCTGCGCGATCCTCGACGGGCACTACCTGCCGCTGACGCGGCGCGAATCGCTGCTGCTGCGGGCGCTGTCGCAGGAGCCGGGGCGCGTGCTCACGCGCTCGAAGCTGCTGGAAGCAGCCTTCCCCGAGGCACTGGACGTGAACGAGCGCGTGGTCGACACGCACATCAAGAACCTGCGCAAGAAGCTCGCCACCGTCTCGGCGGCGCACGACTGGATCCGCTCGGTCTACGGCGTCGGCTTCGCATGGGAATCCCGCACCCGGCAGGACGCCTGAACCCCACCGTCCTCCTGGAACGTTCCTTTGCTCATGAAATCACGCTGGCGCGGCTGGCCGCTGCCGTCGATGGCGCTTTCGCTCATGCTCCTGCTGCACGCCCGCAGCGCCATCGCGCAGGAAACGCAGCAAAGCTGGATCGACGCCCCCATGACGCTGCGGCGCACGCCGCAACTGGCAGAAACCATCCCCCCGGCCGAGCGCGGCATGCGCCCCAGCCTGGTCGACGGCGACCGCCTCTCCGGCCGGCCCGACCTCGAGGTGGTGGTGGAAGGCGACGCATCGCTGCGGCGCGGCGAAACCCGCATCACCGCCGACCGGCTCACCTACCAGCCGCCCGGCGACCTGGCCACGGCCACCGGCAACGTGCGCCTGAACCAGGCCGGCAGCGTGTACGAAGGCCCGCAGCTGCAGCTGAAGGTCGAGAGCTTCGAGGGCTTCTTCGCGCATGTGCGCTACACGCTACTGGGAACCGGCGCGCACGGCGATGCCGAGCGCATCGACTTCGTGGATGCGAACGTGTCGGTGGCGCGGCATGCCACCTACACCACCTGCCTGCGCGAGAACTATGCCGGCTGGGTGCCCGCGTGGATGCTGAGCGCAGTGACGCTGACCACCGACAACCAGACCAACCTGGCCACTGCCACCGACGCGCAGATCAGCTTCCTGGGCCTGACCACGCCTTCGCTGCCTTCGGTGAGCTTTCCGCTGAACAACGCACGCCAGAGCGGCCTGCTGCCGCCGGTGATCGGCTTCGACACCACCAACGGCTTCGAGTACCTGCAGCCCTACTACTGGAACATCGCGCCCAACCGCGACCTCACGCTCTACCCCGAGATCATGAGCAACCGCGGCGTGAACCTGGGCACCGAGTTCCGCTATCTGGAGAAGAACTACAGCGGCCAAATCCGCATCGACGAGATGCCCTCCGACAGCCTGCGCGACCGCAACCGGTGGGGCCTGTGGGCAAGCCACAACCAGAAGCTGGACCCCAAGCCCTTCGGACTCGATTCGCTCAGCACCTCGTTCAACATCAACCGCGTGAGCGACGACGACTACTGGCGCGACTTCTCGCACACGCCCACGCTGACCTCGCGCCAGCTCACGAACGAGGCCGACCTCAACTGGACCAAGGGCGACTGGAGCGGGCAGGCGCGCACCCTCTCCTACCAGACGCTGCAGTACGCGGCCTCGCCCATCACGCCTTCATACAACCGGGTGCCGCAGGTCACGGCCAACTACACCAAGTACGACTGGCACGGACTGGATGTGTCGGGCACGCTGGACTACACGCGCTTCCAGGTCGACTCGGCCTATGCGCCCACGCTCAACGGCATCAAGCAGCCCGACGGCGAGCGCGTGGTGGGCAACCTGCAGATCAGCCGGCCATGGGTCACGCCTGGCGGCTACGTGATCCCGAAGCTGCTGCTGCACACGGCCTCCTACCAGCTCGCATCGCCGCTGGCCGATGGCCGCACCAGCATCGCCAGCGTGGTGCCGACGGTGAGCCTGGACAGCGGCCTGGTGTTCGAGCGCGACGCCAGCCTCTTCGGCAGCGCCTGGCGCCAGACGCTCGAGCCCCGCGCGTTCTACGTGCACACCCCGTACCGAGACCAGAGCCAGCTGCCGGTGTACGACACGGCCGCCAACGACATCAGCTTTGCCACGCTCTATACCGAGAACGCGTTCTCGGGCAACGACCGCGTGTCGGACACCAACACGCTCACCACCGGCGTGACCACGCGGCTGATCGACCCTGTCAGCGGCGCGGAGTCGGCACGCTTCGGCATTGCGCAGCGCTTTCGCTTCAGCGACCAGAACGTCACGCTGCCGGGCGGCACGGCCGTGACCGATCATTCGGGCGACTTCATCTTCGGCGGGCAGGTGCACTGGAACCCGAAGTGGAGCATCGACGGCCTGGCGCAATACAACATGGACACGGGCAAGTCGACGCGCGACGCGCTCACGCTGCGCTACACGCCGGCGCAGTACCACACGCTCACGGCGGCCTTCCGCTACCAGGCGGACAGCACTGCGACGGCGAACGACGGCACGAAGACGGTCGACTTCAACTGGCAATGGCCGCTGAGCGACCTGACGGGCGGGCTGATGGGGGGCAAGTCGGCAACGGACCCGGGGCGCTGGTATGCGGTGGGCCGGCTGAGCTACAGCCTGCACGACCGTGCGTTGTCGGACAGCCTGGTGGGCGCGGAGTACAACGCCTGCTGTTGGGTGGGGCGCATCGTGCTCGAGCGGCTGGTGACGGGGCGCACGACGCCCGATACGCGGCTGATGTTCCAGATCCAGTTCAACGGCTTCGGCAACATCGGCTCGAATCCGACGAGCACGCTGCTGCAGAACATCCAGGGGTATCAGCCGCTGAACCAGTCTACGCAGCAGCCTAGCCGGTTTACGAACTACGACTGAGGGTCTTGTTCAGGGTCTTGTTCAGGGCACGTGCACAGGCCGCCGGGTACTCCCCTCCGCGAATGTCCCCCGGCCTGCGGCCTCCTCCTTTATTTCGCTGCGGGGAGCACCCGACGCCCTGTGCACAACGAGCGCCGTCGCTGTTTTGGTCGATTTGTTGGCGCTCTGGGGGACTTCGTGCCGCGCGTGTCGGCTGATTCGCGGAGTTCTTCTCTAGAGTGAATGCCCCTGTCACTCCATGCCCCACAAGGGAAGCAACACACCCACCACCCAGATGTTTGAAGGCTGCTTGCCTCGCGGCAGGTCGTCGGTGCGAAAGCAGCGATGCAGATGCGAGGTATCAAAGGCGACGGCCGGGGTGTTCGAGCACCCCGACCGTCTAACCAAGTCCGTGCAACAACCTATCAGGAACCGCACAAAAATGGCTACCAAGACTATAGCCCGGCCAACTACGCCGGTAGCTTCCGAAGACAGCGCCCAAGACCCGGCGGATCTTCTTGAAAACACCCTCTCTCAACTCGAAGCTCTCCTGTGGGTGTGCCACGGCGAAGACATCGACTGGTGCAGCGGAGATGGGCCTGGGCGGTTGGACAACCTGCTATGGCTTGCGGCTGACCTTTCCCGCAAGGCTGGAGAGCTGTTCCAGCTGAGCGAGAAAACGCGACGCGGGGCGCCAACCGCCTCGCGAACCCCACAGCCGCAGTCATCGTGCACAGGGCGCCGGGTGCTCCCCGCAGCGAAATAAAGGAGGAGGCCGCAGGCCGGGGGACATTCGCGGAGGGGAGTACCCGGTGCCCTGTGCACACCGGCCGCCCCTCTCGCGCCGGCCGATCAACAGCCAAGCCAAACGACCGCGCCCAGAACAACACGACCCCTCAAAAGATCAAGGCAGCAGTTCGAACTTCAGGTCAGCAAGCGGCGTGACCTTTTCTTCGCGCACCATCTTGTATTCGATGTTCGGCCCGAGCCACTTGGCCCAGATGCGGTCGAGCTCGCCCGACTTCTCCAGCGCATAGAGCGCGCCATTCACCTTGGCCAGCAGCACCGGCTCGTCCTTCTTCATGCCGATGCCGATGGGCTGCAAAACCATCGGGTCCTTGATCATCTTCAGCGCCACGCCCTCGGTCTTCGACTGGTTGACCAGCTTGGTGATGGTCATGGTGTTGGCCACCATGCCGACCGACTTGTTCTGCTGCACCGCCATGAAGGCAGAGCCCGTGTCCTGGAAGGTGACCGGGTCGGAGCCGTTCATCTTGATCGACATCTCCGAAGTGGAGCCCTTGGTCGAGCTCAGGCGCTTGCCCTTGAAGTCGGCCTTGGTCGTGCCGGGGTCGGTGGCCTTCACGGCCAGCATCTCCTTGGCCACGTAGTAGGGGTCGCTGAACTGGATCTGCTCGCCGCGGCTCTTGGTGTAGGCCAGGTTGGCAATGGTCACGTCGACGCGGCCGAGCTTGACTTCGGGCACGCGCGCTTCCACCGACAGCGGCGTGACCTTGGCGGTGAGGCCCAGTTCCTTGGCCAGGGCATTGCACAGGTCGACGTCGTGGCCCACCATCTCGCGCGTCTTGGGGTCCGGTGCCGCGAACGGGGGCACGTCTGCGAAGGTGCCGCACTTGAGCTCCTTGCGCTGGCTGATGTCGCTCCACTGGTCGGCGTGCGCGAGCAGCGAGGCCGCGCTGAGACAGGTGCCGAGAACGGCGAGGCGGAAGACGGTCTTGTTCGACATGGTGGGCTCCTGGGAGATTGCGAAAAAGGGAACGACGGGTGCTGGACTCAGTGCGCGCGCAAATCCGACAGGAAGCGCTGCGCGCGCGGATGCTGCGGACTGCGAAAGAAGGTCTCGGGGTCGGCCTTCTCCAGGATGCGGCCCGCGTCCATGAACCAGATGCGGTCGGCCACCTCGCGGGCGAAATTCATCTCGTGGGTGACGCACATCATGGTCATGCCGTCATTGGCAAGCCCGCGCATCACCGACAGCACCTCGCCGACCATCTCGGGGTCGAGCGCGCTGGTGGGCTCGTCGAACAGCATGGCCGGCGGCTCCATCGCCAGCGCGCGGGCAATGGCCACGCGCTGCTGCTGGCCGCCAGACAGCTGCGCCGGGTAAGCGCCCGCCTTGCTCGACAGCCCGACGCGCTCCAGCAGCTGCCCGGCCTTGGTCTTCGCATCGGCACGCTTCACGCCGAGCACCCGCATCGGCGAGAGCATGATGTTCTCGAGCACCGACAGGTGCGGGAACAGGTTGAAGCTCTGGAACACGAAGCCGATGCGGCTGCGCAGCCTGTTCAGCGCCGCGCTGCGCATGGCCGCGTGGATGTCCTGGCCGTCGAACAGCAACTGCCCCGACTTCACTTCTTCCAGCCGGTTCACCGTGCGGATCAGCGTGGACTTGCCGGAACCGGACGGTCCGCAGACCACCACGACCTCGCCCTTCTTCACCTCGGCATTGATGTCGGCCAGCGCCTGGTAGTCGCCGTACCACTTGTTGATTTCGGAGAACAGGATCATGGTGTCGTCCTTGGCGGCCGCGGGCCGCCCTGCGGGGTGTGAAACGGGCGCGGTCATGGTTGCGTCGCCACGGGGGCCGGAAGCGGCACCTCGCCTTCGGCGGTCTTCACAGGCACGGCGCCGAGCCGCTTGTGCGCGATGCGCCGCTCCAGCCATTGCGCCAGTTGCGTGAGGCTGAAGCACACCACGTAATACGTCAGCGCCAGGATGAAGAACACCTGGAACGGCTTGGTCAGCAGCTGGTTGTTGATCTGGTTGGCCGCGAAGGTGAGTTCCTGCACGTTGATCACGTAGCCCAGCGTGGTCTCCTTGATGGTGGAGATGAACTGGCTCAGCATGCTGGGCAGCATGTTGTAGAGCGCCTGCGGCAGGATCACGAACCACATGGTGCCCAGGTGGCTGTGGCCGAGCGCGCGCGCCGCCTCGCTCTGCCCCTTGGGCAGCGAGAGGATGCCGGCGCGCACCACCTCCGACAGGTAGGCGCCCTCGTAGATCACCAGCGTGCACAGCATGGTGGTGAAGCCCGACACCTCGCGCCCGATGAGGATCGGCACCAGAAAGTACACCCACAGGATCACCATGAGCAGCGGCACGCCGCGCACCACGTACACCAGCACGGTGGCGGGCCAGCGCAGCAGCCGCCAGGGCGACAGCCGCGCCAACGCCAGCAGCACCGACAGCGGAAAGGCCAGCACGATGCCCAGCACCGAAAGAATCAGGGTGGCGACGATGCCGCCGAGCGGGCCGCTGGGGTACTGGCCCACCAGCAGCAGCAGCCAGTTGTCGCGAAGGATTTCGTAGACGCTGTACATCGCTTGCCTCGCTTACCTTGCACCGACGATGCGGTAGCGCCGCGACAGCCAGCCGCCCACGGCCATGATGAGCAGCGAGCACACCAGGTACAGCACGGTGGCCACGCTGTAGGCCTCGAAGGTGCGAAAGCTCTGGCTCTCGATTTCCTTCACCGCGTGCGTGAGTTCGGCCACGCCGATGGCCATGGCCAGGCTGCTGTTCTTGAAGAGCGACACGCTGTGGTTCACCAGCGCCGGCACCGCGTTGCGGATGGCCTGCGGCAGCATCACGAAGCGCATGGAGCCGATGTAGCCGTGGCCCAGCGCACGCGCGGCCTCGGCCTGTCCGGCCGGAATGGCGCGCAGGCCCGAGCGCATGTCCTCGCTGAAGTAGGCGGCCTGGCACAGCCCGAGCGCGACGATGGACAGCCACCTCTCGGCGTTGTTGACCGACAGCCAGCCCTGCAGCGCATCGGGCAGCAGGCTGAAGATACCGAAGTACCAGAACATGAGCTGCACCAGCGTGGGCACGTTGCGGTGGTAGGAGACGTAGCCGGCCACCACGCGCTCGGCGATGCGGCTGGGCGTGAGCCTCACCACCAGCAGCACCACGGCCATGGCCATGGCCAGCAGCCAGGAGCCGGCCGCGATCTTCAGCGTCTCCAGCAGGCCGTGCAGCAGCATGGCGCCGAACTCCGGCTTCAGCAGGATCGCCAGCAGGTCGAAGTCCTTCATGCGCTGTTCCCTTGTTGCGTGGCGTGCATCGGCCGGCGGCTCAGTCGCGCGGGGTTTCCGGCCGCGTGGTCGACAGGCCGCCCGGCACCTGCAGCGTGGGCGTGATTTCCATGTGGCCCACGTTCACCGCGATGGGCGCGGCAATCGCAAAGGCGATGGCATTGGCGATGTCTTCGGCCTGCGGCAGTTCGAAGCCCTCGACGAAGCGCTTGTAGGTGTCTTCGGAGTCGCCGTGCACGTGCGCGAAGATGTCGGTGGCCACGCGCCCCGGGCAGATTTCGGTGACGCGCACGCGCTTGCCGAAGCAGTCGATGCGCAGCTGGCGCGACAGCATGCTCACCGCGGCCTTGGTCGCGTGGTAGGTGCTGTTGCCGCCGAAGTTGTAGGCCGCCGCAATGGAGCTGATGTTGACCACATGGCCGCGGTCGCGCGCCGCCATGCCGGGCACCACGAGCCGGCACAGGTGCAGCACGGCGCGCAGGTTCACGTCCACCAGCAGGTCGATGCCTTCGGCGTCGGCCTTGAGAATGGAACCGGGACGGTCCACGCCGGCGTTGTTGACCAGCACGTCGAATTCCACTTCCTTCGCGAGCCGGGTGATGCCGGCGAGGTCGCTCACGTCGATGGCGTGCGGAATGCAGCCGGTGCGCGCGGCCAGGTCGGCCAGCTTGTCGGCGCTGCGCGCCAGCGCATGGACCTTCAGGCCTTCCTTGCTGAGGCGCTCGACGACGGCGGCGCCGATGCCAGATGAGGCTCCCGTCACCAGCGCGGTCTTGTAGTCGGAAAAAGGCATGTCGGGTTCTTTCGTTGAGTGGCAGATGGCTGCCTTGGAATTCACTGTAGCCAGCGCCCGCGGGCGGCGCCAAGACGGATTGGCTGTGGAGCGATAAGCCCCCCTTATGTCGCCCGCGATCCGTGCATATGACTAAGGGTTAGCACCATGTTCGTGCCCCGGTGCATCAGCTGGTTTGCCGGGAGATGGGCACCACGCGCCCCGCCTGCTCCACCACGCCACGCACGGCGCGGGCCAGGTCGACGGCACCGGGCGTGTCGCCGTGCAGCAGGATGGAATGCACGCGCATGGGAATCTTCTTGCCGCTGCTGCTGGTGACGGTGCCTTCTTCCAGCAGCTGCCGCACGCGCGCCAGCACCGCGTCGCGCTCGTGGATGACCGCGCCGGGCAGCTTGCGCGGCACGAGCAGGCCGTCGTCGCCGCAGGCGCGGTCGGCCAGGAAGGTGGTGCGCACGCGCAGGCCGCAGCGTTCGGCCGCGTCTTCGATGGCGCGGCTGGCGGAGGTGCTGACGGTGAGCGAGGGATCGAAATCAGCCACGGCGCGCACCAGCGGTTCGGCCAGCGCGGCGTCGGCCGCGGCCATGTTGCCGAGCGCGCCGTGAAAGCTCATGTGCGTCATGCGGTGGCCCGCCGTGCGCGCCATGCCGTCGAGCGCGCTGAGCTGGTAGAGCACGTACGCCACCAGTTCCCTGGTCTCGATCTGCATCTGCCGGCGGCCGAAGCCCATGAGGTCTGGAAAGCCCACGTGCGCGCCGACGTCGACACCGCGCTGCAGCGCCATGCGCACGGTGCGGTCCATGATGACGGGATCGCCCGCGTGGAAGCCGCAGGCGATGTTGGCGGAAGAGACGATCTCGAGCAGGGCTTCGTCCTCGCCCATGCGCCAGGGGCCGAAGCCTTCGCCGACGTCTGCGTTCAGGTCGATGTCCATCGTGAATCCTTGTCTCGATCGTCAGAGGGGGTGCAGGTCGAACAGTTGGGCGCCATAGCCGACTGCGAGGCCGTCGGCCGCGAGGATGCCGTCGACGATGCCGGCTTGCGGTGCGGTGACGGGCAGCAGCAGCGGGCCGATCTTCAGCAGGCCGATGGTCTGGCCGGCTTCGACACGCTGGCCGATGCGGACCAGCGGTACGGCAGCCAGTGGATGGCTTTGCAGGAATACGCCGAGCGAAGGGGCACGGATCGGCAGCCGTTCGGGCTCGGCTTCTTCAGCGGGCAGTTCGATGATTTCGTCGCCCTGCCGGCCAAGGCGCAAGGTGCCGTTTGGCGTGCGCAGTTCGAGCAGGCCGATGTCAGTGTTGGCCAACCAGGCGGCCAGCTGGGGGGAGCGCAGTGCTGTGTCCTGCATTTTTCAGGCTTTCGCTTTTTGGTTCTCTTGTTCGGGGTGGTGCACAAGCCGCCGGGTACTCCCCTCCGCGAATGTCCCCCGGCCTGCGGCCTCCTCCTTTATTTCGCTGCGGGGAGCACCCGACGCCCTGTGTAGTGGGCACGCTGCTGGTGCTCGGCCGATCAACCGGCGCTCTGTCCAACGATCACGACGATGGGGTGCCTTGCGCAGCGAAATAAAGGAGGAGCCCGAAGGGCGGGGGACATTCGCGGAGCAAGGTACCCCGTCGGCGTGATCGGGCCCCGAAGAAAAGGACTCAGACACGAGCCGCCCCCCGATGAAGAGCCACCACACGCGCCACCTTGTCGAGCCACGCACGCACTTCGTCGAGCGCGGCCAGCGCCTCGTCCCAGGTGGTTTCGATGAAGCGCATGCGGCTGCCGATGGGTGCCTGGCCGAGACGCCACATGTCGGCCTCGATCACGGTGCCGAACTTGGGGTAGCCGCCGGAGGGTTGGGCGTCGCGCATCTGGATGATGGGCTGGCCGCTGTGGGGCACCTGGATGACGCCGGGCACGATGCCGTGGGAGCGCAGCTCCATGGGGGCGATGGGGCGCAGCGGCTCGCCGTCGAGCCTGTAGCCGTAGCGGTCGCTCTGCGGCGTGATCTTCCATTCGCCGGACCAGAAGGCGTCGCGCGAAGCGGGCTCGAAGGCCATGTATTCGGCTGCGGGCAGCACGCGCACGGCGGCCACGCCGTCGCGCGCCAATGGCAGCGCGAGCGCGGGCGGCACGAGGCCGAAGCCGGTGCGGCTGGCAGTACCGGCTCCGGCGGCGCGGAGCATGTCGCCGCGCTGCAATGCGCGCCCTTCATGGCCGCCGAATGCGCCGCGCAGCTGGGTGCTGCGCGAACCCAGCACCTCCGGCACGTCGATGCCGCCGGCCACGCACAGCATGGCGCGGCTGCCGCGTTGCGCGCCGCCTTGCGGCAGGCCGAGCGTCAGCACCTGGCCGGCGCGTGCCTGGTGCACCCACCAGGGCAACAGGGGCTGGTCGTCGAGCCTGGCGGCGCAGTCGGCGCCGGTGAGCGCGAAGGCGCAGTCCTCGCCGAAACGCACCTTGAACGGAAACACCGGCACCTCGACGGCTGCCGCGCCCAGCGCATTGCCCAGCAGCAGGTTGCCGGCGGCCAGCGCCAGGTTGTCCATGGCGCCGGAAGTGCCCACGCCCCAGCGCAGGCTGCCGGTGCGGCCCAGGTCCTGCACGGTGGCGAGCGCGGCGGAGGAAAGGATTTCGATCATCGGACGATGCCCTCCACGCGGAAGCGGATCATGTCGCCCGGCTGCAGCATGGCGGGCGGGTCTTGCGCGGGGTCGAAGAACACCATCGACGTGCTGCCGATGGTGTTCCACCCGCTGGGGCCGGCCGATGCCGACACGCCCGTCTGCGCGCCGCCGATCGACACCGCGCCGCCCGGGATGCTCAGCACCGGCACCTTGCGCCGCGGCGTGGCGATGCGCGGGTCCATGCCGCCCAGGTAGCAGTAGCCGGGATGGCTGCCGAGCGCGTACACCGGATAGAGCGGCGCGCTGTGCAGCTCGACGATGGCCTCGATGCTCAGGCCGGTGTGCGCGACCACGTCGGCCATGTGCGGGCCGCCCTCGCCGCCGTAGACCACGGGGAGCTCCACCACGCGACCTTCGCGCGGCACGGCGGTGGCCGCGCGCCAGGCGTCGCACAGGCGCTCGCACAGCGCATCGAGATGGCGCGGCGCGCGCGTGAAGGTGAGCATCAGGTTGTTCATGCCGGGTACGGCCTCGCGCACTTCGGGCCAGCTGTCGGCTTCGTGCGCCAGCGCCCAGATGCGCTGCTGCGAAGGCAGGTCCATGTCGCCGGGCGCTTCGAACAGCAGCGCCGTGGTGCCCAGGAGGCTGATGGACGGTTCGGTACGGGATGCCTGTGGGCTCACGCCGCGCTCCTTCGCTTCAGCCAGCGTTCGAGGTGATGGATGTCCACGCCGCCCGCGGCAAAGCCGTCGTCCTGCACGAGCGCGCGGTGCAACGGCACGTTGGTGGCGATGCCTTCCACGCGCGTCTCGGCCAGCGCCAGGCGCATGCGGTCGAGCGCGTCGGCGCGGGTATGTCCGTGCACGATGAGCTTGGCAATCATGGAGTCGTAGTACGGCGGCACGCGGTAGCCGGCGCCCGCGTGCGAATCGACGCGCACACCGAAGCCGCCGGGCACCTGCCAGCCGGTGATGCGGCCCGGCGCGGGCGCGAAGGTGTCGGGGTTCTCGGCGTTGATGCGGCACTCGATGGCGTGGCCCTGGCAGCGCACGTCGGCCTGCGTCAGCGACAGGCGCTCGCCGAGCGCCATGCGCAACTGCTGCTGCACGATGTCGATGCCGGTGGTCATCTCGGTCACCGGGTGCTCCACCTGCAGGCGTGTGTTCATCTCGATGAAATAGAAGGCGCCCTTTTCGTACAGGAACTCGAAGGTGCCCACGCCGCAGTAGCCGATCTGCCGGCACGCGGCCGCGCAGCGCTCGCCCACCTCGGCCATCAGCGCGTCGTCGATGCCGGGCGCGGGCGCCTCTTCGATCACCTTCTGGTGGCGCCGCTGCAGCGAGCAGTCGCGGCTGCCCAGCCACACCGCGTTGCCGTGGCTGTCGGCCAGCACCTGGATCTCGACATGGCGCGGATGCAGCAGGAATTTCTCGATGTAGACCTCGGGATTGCCGAAGGCCTGGCGCGCTTCCTCGCGCGTGAGGGCCATGGCATCGAGCAGCGCGGCTTCTTCGTGCACCACGCGCATGCCGCGCCCGCCGCCACCGCCTGCCGCCTTCACGATCACCGGATAGCCGATGTCGCGCGCCAGGGCCAGCACGGCGGCCGGGTCGTCCGGCAGCGGCTCGTCGGGGCCGGGCACGCAGGGCACGCCGGCCTTGCGCATCGCGCGCTTGGCCGAGACCTTGTCGCCCATGGTGCGAATGCACGCGGCGCTGGGCCCGACGAACACGAGGCCGGCCTGCGCCACACGATCCGCGAAGCCCGCGTTCTCCGAGAGAAAGCCGTAGCCGGGATGGATCGCCTGCGCGCCGCTCACCTCGGCGGCGAACAAAATGGCGGACTGGTTCAGGTAGCTCAGGCCCGGCGCGGCAGGCCCGATGCACAGCGCCTGGTCGGCCTGCGCGACGTACATGGCGTCGCGGTCCGCCTCGGAATGCACGGCCACCGTGCGCAGGCCCAGGCCGCGGCAGGCACGCTGGATGCGCAGGGCGATCTCGCCCCGGTTGGCAATGAGCACGGTGTCGAACATGGCGCGGGCCTCCTCAGTCGAAGCGGAACAGGGGCTGTCCTGCTTCCACTTCCTGGCCCGATTGCACGAGCACCTGCCGCACGGTGCCCGTGCGGTCGGAGCGTACCTCGTTGAACATCTTCATCGCCTCGATCACGCACAGAAGCTGGCCGGCTTCCACGGCCTGGGAAGGCTGCACGAAAGGCGGCTCGCCGGGCGCGGGCTGAAGGTGCACAACGCCGAACAGCGGCGCGAGGCACTCGGCACTGGCAACAGCCGGAGCAGTGGTTTCTTGCGGCGCCTGGCGCGGTGCCTTTCGTACGCCGGAGGGGCTTCGTGCAGCGGGCGCGGCGGATGCAGCCCCCAGCGCGGCCAGCTTCACCAGCCGCAGCGTGCTGCCGTTCTCGCTGTACTCCAGTTCCGCCAGGTCCGATGCGGCCAAAGCGTCGATGAGCGTCTTGATCTGTTCCTGCTTCATGCCGATGGCTGTGGTGGCCGACGCGTTCCGCGAACGCGTGACGGCATGCATGAAAGGTAACGGTCCGCGCGCCTGAAGCCAAAGACGGAATGGCTGTGCCGGGATAAGGGCGCCTTATGACGCCCGGCTCAGGACAGCGCGGCGATCCCGGGTTCGGGCGTCGACGCGACGGTGTTGGCCAGGTCGGCCACGAGTTCGAGCAGGATGTCCTTCACCGCCTGCGCGGGCTCCGACAGCGGCAGGTGGTCGGACTGGCACAGCGCCAGCGGCGCCTCGATGACAGGGTCGACGATGGGGAATTGCCAGGCGCCGCAGCTCGCGACCACCTCGCGCGCCATCGACGCCGGCAGGATGGTCGCGCCCAGCCCGTCGGCAATGGCCGCCGTGAGGGTGAAGGCGGATTCGATCTCCGCCACCACGCGCGGCACCATGCCCGCGCGCACAAAGGCCGCATCCACCAGCTTGCGCACCACGTTGTAGGGGCGCGGCAGGAAGAGCTCGATGTCGCGCAGGTCGGCCAGCTTCACCGGCTGCGAGGGCGCGGGCATGGATGCCGGGCCGACCAGGAACAGCGGCTCCTTGAGCAGCGGCAGGAAGGTGAGCCCGTGGATGGCCTTGTCACCATACAGCACGGCCAGGTCCATGCGGCCGTTCATGATGAGTTCGCTGAGCGTGGTGCCGTAGTTCTCGTTCAGGTAGAGCAGGATGCCCGGGTGCCGCGCGCGCACCGTGCGCAACAGCGGCAGCGAGAGCGCCGAAGCGGCGGTGCCGGGCGCGAGCCCCACGGAAACCTGGCCGGAGAGCCCTTCGCCCGCGGCCTCCATGTCGACGCGGGCCTGCTCGCACTGGCGCAGGATGATCTGCGCGTGGCGGTACAGCACCTTGCCGGCCTCGGTGGGCGTCACCCCGCGCTTGGTGCGCACGAGCAACTGCTGGCGCACCTCGCCTTCGAGCGTGGCCAGTTGCTGGCTCAGCGCGGGCTGGGCGATGAAAAGGACCTCGGCCGCCTGTGTCAGGCTGCCGATGTCCACGATCTTCACGAAATATTTGAGGCGTCGCAGGTTCACGCCTTGTCCCCAAGCAAAAGCCAAGCCTAGCATCGCGGTCGCGCGGCGGATATCGGGGCTCACCATGAGTCATAAGCTGCGCCTATACGACCAGTGCAATCTCGTCTTGGCCTCGCGGGGTCGATGTGCGTACCGTTCGGTCCATGCAAGCCACTATTTCCCGCATTGCCGCCCGCGTGCGGCGCATCAAGCCCTCGCCCAGCACCTCGGCCGCCGACCGCGCCAACGAACTGCGCAGGCAGGGCAAGTCGATCGTCAACCTCGTGGTGGGCGAGCCCGACTTCGACACGCCGGCGCACATCCGCCAGGCCGCGGCCGCGGCCATCGAGCGCGGCGCCACGCGCTACACGCTGATGGCGGGCACGGTGGAGCTGCGCGAAGCCATCGTCGCCAAGCTGGAGCGCGAGAACGGCCTGCGCTACGCGATGACCGAGATCATCGCCACCAGCGGCGCCAAGAGCGCCATCTACAACGCCTTCGCGATCACGCTGGAGCCGGGCGACGAGGTGATCATTCCCGCGCCCTACTGGGTGTCCTACCCCGACATGGTGCTGGCCTGCGAGGGCACGCCCGTCACCGTGGCATGCCCCGAGGCGAACGGCTTCAAGCTGACGCCGGCGCAGCTCGAGGCGGCCATCACGCCGCGCACGCGCTGGCTGCTGATCAATTCGCCGAGCAACCCGACCGGCGCGAGCTACACCGCCGCCGAATACAGCGCACTTGCCGAAGTGCTGGAACGCCATCCGCACGTGATGGTGATGACCGACGAGATCTACGAGCACATCCGCTTCGGCGGCGAGCCGCTGCCGCACATCCTCGGGGTGGCACCGGCGCTGCGCGATCGCACGCTGATCGTGAACGGCGTCTCCAAGACCTATGCGATGACCGGCTGGCGCATCGGCTATGCGGCCGGGCCCGTGGACCTGATCAAGGCGCTGGACACGCTGCTGTCGCAGTCCACCGGCAATTGCTGCTCGGTAAGCCAGGCCGCGGCCGCCGCCGCGCTCAACGGCGACCAGGGCTTCGTGGCCGAGAGCGTGGCCGTGTACAGGCAGCGGCGCGACCGCACGCTGGCGCTCGTCAACGACATTCCCGGCCTCGGCTGCGCCACGCCGCCCGGCGCCTTCTACCTGTACATCAACTGCGGCGGCCTCATCGGCAAGACCACGCCCGAAGGCAAGCGCCTGGACGAAGACGGCGACGTGGTGATTTACCTGCTCGAAAGCGAAGGCGTTGCCGTGGTCGCGGGCACCGCGTACGGCCTGTCGCCCTACTTCCGTCTTTCCATTGCCACGTCGATAGAGACGCTGGAAGAAGGCTGCAAGCGCATCGCGCGTGCCGTGGCCGCGCTGCGCTGAAGCGTGCCGAAGAACTCACGAGGACCAGTCATGCCCTACAAAGCCATCCGCAAGAACCCGTCGGCCCCGCAAGTGGCGCCGGCCATCCTGGCCGCGCTGCAAGAGATTCCGGTGGCCGCGCTCAGCGACAACCTGCACCGCAACATCGGCAGCGTCGGCCTGCAGCCGTACCACCGCCCCGGCCACAAGACCATGGCGGGCACGGCCGTGACCGTGAAGACGCGCGGCGGCGACAACCTCACGCCGATGCGCGCCTTCGAGTTCTGCCGGCCCGGCGACGTGCTGGTGATCGACGCGGGCGGCGACATCACCAACGCAGTCATCGGCGGCATCCTGTCGTTCTATACCGCGACCATCGGCACCGCGGGCCTGGTGCTCGACGGCGCCATCCGCGACGTGGCCGAGATCCGCGAGCGCGACTACCCGGTGTACGCGCGCGGCGTGAACCATCGTGGCCCTTACAAAGACGGCCCCGGCGAGATCAACGTGCCGGTGTCGGTCGGCGGCATGGTCGTGAACCCGGGCGACATCGTGGTGGGCGACCAGGACGGCCTGCTGGCCTTCTCGCCCGACGAGGCCGAACTGCTGATCGAGAAGGCCCGCGCGCACCTGGAGACGGAAGCGCGCACGATCCAGGCGATGAAGGAAGGCCGCTGGGACCGCTCCTTCCTCGATGCGCTGGAAGCTCGCTGCGCCAACTGAAGCGGTCAGGCGCCTGATGCGCCTTCGCTGACCAGCGCCCACAGCGCCTCGGCCACCGGCGCCATGTGTGCCTGCTGGCGGTACAGCCGGATGTCCACCGGCACGCGCCAGCTGCCCGCGCCGGCATCGGCCAGCGTGCCGCTGCGCAGGTCGTCGGCCACCAGGCTCATCGGCAGCCACGCGAGGCCGCGGCCTTCGAGCGCCATGGTGCGCAGCAGCGCGGCATGGTGGGCCGTGAAGACGATCGACAGCGACGCGGCGAAGTCCTTGCCGAACTCGCTGTCCTGCATGGCCCGCATGATCCGGCCCAGCCCCGAAGCATCGCTGTAGGCCAGCACCGAAGGCGACTGGCCTGCGCCCAGCGCGTGCAGCGGCGCGCCGTTCGCACCGGGCGCGCTCACGGGCAACAGCACGTCTTCGCTCAGTCGTTGAACCGGGTAGCCGGTATCGTCGAGCCGCCCCGGCGCGCCCGCGTGCCCATGGCACAGCACGAACTGCACGCGGCGCTGCAGCATCAGGTCTTCGCAGGCATACGAGCTGTCGGAGATGGTCTGGATGGGCCCCATGCTCAGGCGCGACTCCACGCCGGCGAGCCAGCGCGGAAAGAAGGTGAGCGACAGCACGTGCGTGGCGGCAAAGCTCAGGCTGGCCGCGTCCAGGTCGTGCGCGGCGCGGGCCTTGATGCGGGCGGCCTCCAGATCGGCCAGCACCTCCCGCAGCAGCGGCTGGAAGCGCTTGCCCGCCGCCGTGAGCGCCGTGGGGTGCGCGCTGCGGTCGAACAGGTCGACGCCCACCCACTCTTCCAGTGAACGGATGTGGCGGCTGAACGCCGGCTGCGCGATGGAGCGCGCCTGCGCGGCACGCGAGAAATTGCCGGACTCGGCCAGGGCCAGGAAATCTTCCAGCCATTCCAGGTCGAGCGGTCGGTTGCCAGGGCCCATGCGCAGCGCGGTTGAATAGTTGTATGCGATTCGAGTATTGGACGGCCCGCCCTCCGCCGGCAAAAGATGCACCCATTCCTGCACCTTGAACCACAACGGAGACACTGCATGCCTTCCATCGCGAATTATCGCGGGATCATCCCCGCCATTTCCTGCCCCTTCACGGCCGACCACCGCATCGACGAACCGGCGCTGCGCAAGCTGGCCTCGTGGCTCGCCGGCCATGACGGCGTGGTGGCGATCATGACCAACGGCCACACCGGCGAGGTGTTCTCGCTCACGCCTTCGGAGCGCGCCGAGGTCACGCGCATCGTGGCCGACGAACTGCGCGGCCGCATGCCGGTGATCTCGTCGATCGTGTGCGAAGGCCTGGCCGAGGCCGCCGAGCACGCCCGCGCCGCGCAGGCCGCCGGCGCGGTGGCGCTGGACGTGATGCCGCCGCACCACTGGCTGCGCTTCGGCTTCACGCCCGGGCATGCGCTGCAGTACTTCGAGGCCATCCACCGCGCCGCGCCGGAGCTGGACCTGGTCTGCCACGTGTATCCGGCATGGACGCGCGCCTCTTACTCGTCGCAGCTGCTGGCCGAACTGGCCCGCCTGCCCTACCTGCAGGCCTTCAAGGTGGGCCAGCGCGACATGAACAAGTACGCCCGCGACATCCAGGCGATCCGCGAAGCCGATGCTTCGAAGGCCATCCTGACCTGCCACGACGAATACCTGCTCGCATCGATGGTGCAGGGCGTGGACGGCGCGCTGGTCGGCTTCGCGACCTTCATTCCGCAATTGATCATCGACCTGTGGAACGCGGTGAAGGCCGGCGACCTGAAGAAGGCGATGGCGGTGCAGGCGCTCATCACGCCGCTTAAAGACGCGGTGTACGGCGGCGGCGAACCGACCGGCGAGGCGCATGCGCGCATGAAGGGCGGCATGTTCCTGGCGGGCGTGCTCGACAACGCCACCGTGCGCCCGCCGACCGAAGCGCCGAACGCGCGCGAGATGGATGCGCTGCGCGCGGCCGTCGAGCAGGCCGGGCTGTCGAAGCGCTGAGCCCACGGCGCCGCGGCATCCGCGATGCCCCGACGAAGAACCACAAGGAGACAAGAGACATGCAACGCAACCATTTCCTGCGGGCCACGCTGGCCGCCCTCGCGCTGGCCGCGGCGTCCACCGCCGGCCTCGCCCAGACCTGGCCGAGCCGCCCGGTGCGCGTGGTGATTCCGTTCCCGCCGGGCGGCACGCTGGACACCATCGGCCGCCTGCTGGCGCAGAAGCTCGGCGAGCAGACGGGCCAGACCTTCATCGTGGAGAACCGCGCCGGCGGCAACGGCATCATCGGCGCCGACGTGGTGTCGAAGGCACCGGCCGACGGCTACACGCTGCTGTTCAACGCATCGACCTTCACCACCGCGCCGATGACGATGAAGGCCGTGCCCTACGAGGTGACGCGCGACTTCACGCCGGTGGCGCTGGTGGCCAAGGCGCCGCTGTCGGTGGCGGTCAACAAGAACCTGCCGGTGACGGACGTGAAGTCGCTCATCGCGTACGCCAAGGCGCACCCCGGCAAGATGACCTTCGCGGTGGGCTCCATCGGATCGGCCGGCCACCTGTCGACCGAGCTGCTCAAGCGCGCGGGCGGCGGGCTCGACTACCTGATCGTGCCGTACAAGGGCACGGCGCCCGCCTTCCAGGACCTGATCGGCGGGCAGATCGACGGTTTCATCGACCCCATCCTCGGTTCGCTGCAGTACCACAAGAGCGGCATGGTGAAGGTGATTGCCGTGACCTCGGCCACGCGCGCCACCAGCCTGCCGAACGTGCCCACGGTGGGCGAGAGCATTCCGGGCTACGAGTTCTACAGCTGGTACGGCCTGTGGGGGCCGGCGAAGCTGCCCGCGGCCATCACGCAGCGGCTGAACGCCGAGGTCAACAAGGCACTGGGCACCGACATGCGCGAGACGCTGGGTGCGCAGGGCCTGCTGCTGACGCCGGGCAGCGTCGAGGAGTTCGCGAAGTTCCAGGCCGAGGACATGGCGCGCTCGAAGAAGATCATCGTCGAGGGCAACATCCATGTCGAATGAAGCCGCGACAGCGCCGCATGCGGTGGTGACGGGCAGCAGCGGCGGCATCGGCCGGGCCATCGCGTCGCATCTGCTGGAGGCGGGCTGGCGCGTGAGCGGGCTCGACCTCGCCGGGCCGACGCTGTCTCACGGGCGCTTCGCGCACGTGGCCGTCGACCTGAGCGATGCCGATGCCATCGCGCGTGCGGCCTCTGCGCTCCAGGACGCCGATGCGCTGGTGCATGCGGCCGGCGTGCTGCGTGTCGGAGAGCTGGGCGCGCTCGACCACGCGGGCGGCGAACTGATGTGGCGGCTGCACGTGGATGCGGCCACGCGGCTGGCCGATGCGCTGGTGCCCGCGATGGCAGCGCGCGGCAAGGGCCGCGTCGTGTTCGTCGGCAGCCGCGTCGCGCAGGGGCTGCCCGGCCGCGGCCAGTACGCGGCGACCAAGGCCGCGCTGATCGCGCTGGCGCGCAGCTGGGCGGCGGAGGTCGCTGCGCAGGGCGTGACCGTCAACGTGGTGTCGCCCGGCGCGACGCAGACCTCGATGCTGCAGGACCCGGCACGCGCGGGCAGCGCGCCGCGCATGCCGCCCATCGGCCGGCTGATCCAGCCGGAGGAAATCGCGGCGCTCGTGGGCTTTCTTCTTTCGCCGCCGGCGGCGGCCATCACGGGGCAGGACGTCGCCATCTGCGGCGGTTCGTCGCTGCACCGCTGAATCTCCTTTCCTTTTTCCATCCACCCAGACCGATCATGAAAATCGTCAACATCCTCGAGTCCACGCGTCCCATCAAGTCGGACATCCGCAACGCCTACATCGACTTCTCGAAGATGACCCTGAGCCTGGTGGCCGTGGTCACCGACGTGATCCGCGACGGCAAGCCGGTCATCGGCTATGGCTTCAATTCGAACGGCCGCTACGGCCAGGGCGGGCTGATCCGCGAGCGCTTCCTGCCGCGCCTGCTCGAGGCCGAGCCCGCGTCGCTGCTCGACGAGACGGGCGAGAACCTCGATCCGCACAAGATCTGGGCCCGCATGATGATCAACGAGAAGCCCGGCGGCCACGGCGAGCGCTCGGTGGCGGTGGGCACCATCGACATGGCCGTGTGGGACGCCACCGCCAAGATCGCGGGCAAGCCGCTCTACCAGCTGCTGGCCGAGCGCTACGGCACCGGCAAGCCGGACCCGCGCGTGTTCGTCTACGCGGCGGGCGGCTACTACTACCCCGGCAAGGGCGTGGAAGGCCTGCAGCGCGAGATGACCAGCTACCTGGAGCGCGGCTACTCGGTGGTGAAGATGAAGATCGGCGGCGCCACGCTGGCCGAAGACTGCGAGCGCATCGAGTCGGTGCTGAAGATCCTCGGCCCCGGCCAGCAACTGGCGGTGGACGCCAACGGCCGCTTCGACCTGAAGACCGCCGTCGACTACGGCCGCGCGCTGTCGCAGTACCCGCTGTTCTGGTACGAGGAAGCCGGCGACCCGCTCGACTACGAGCTGCAGGCCAAGCTCGGCGAGGTGTATGCCGGCCCGATGGCCACGGGCGAGAACCTGTTCTCGATGCAGGACGCGCGCAACCTGATCCGCCACGGCGGCATGCGGCCCGACCGCGACTGGCTGCAGTTCGACTGCGCGCTCAGCTACGGCCTGGTGGAGTACCTGCGCACGCTCGACATGCTGAAGGAGAACGGCTGGTCGGCATCGCGCTGCATTCCGCACGGCGGCCACCAGATGTCGCTGGCCATCGCGGCGGGCCTGGGCCTGGGCGGCAACGAGAGCTACCCCGACCTGTTTCAGCCCTACGGCGGCTTCCCCGATGGCGTGAAGGTCGACAACGGCTACGTCACGCTGCCGCCGCTGCCGGGCATCGGTTTCGAGGGCAAGGCCGACCTGATCGCGGAAATGCGGGCGCTGGCCGCATAGGCCCCGCGGGCGCGAGGGCGCCGGGTTTGCGCGATATGCTGTGAGGGATGCACCGCAAAAACCCAAGGACCTGTTTCGAAAGCAACAAGTTGCAAGCCCCATGAAGATAGCCACCTGGAATTTCAATTGGTGATTCTCAATGTGTCAGGCTGCTTCACTGCCTCGCCTAAGTAGTTGATTTTTCAGGAAGTTGTGATTCCAGTTACTCCCTAATGTGTCACACTGGCGCATGAATGCTGGGTAGCTAGGCGGGTAGCCAGCGCTCTAGCTACCCAACTGGACGCCTCGATGGCAAAAGTCAGCCACCTCCTTTCCGACCTTCAAATCAAACGCTGGATTGCCAAGGGCGAGCCGGTCGCCAAGTCCGACGGTGACGGGCTGACCTTCACGCTTTCAAAAGCAGGCACCGCCGCCTGGGTGCTCCGATATAGGGAAGAAGGGGGCCGGCGCAAGGAGCTGAGCATCGGGAACTATCCCGACGTGGCACTGGCCGCTGCGCGCGAGAAGGCCCGCGCCTTGCGCGCAGCTATCGATCAGGGCGCCGACCCCGCCACCGAAAAGCAGGAGCGCAAGAGCCGCGCGGCCTCGGCCTGGACCATTGCCGACCTGGTGGCGGATTACCGTGAGAAGGTGCTGCTCCCCAGCGTTTATGCCGACGGCACCATCATGTATCGAAACGCGGACATCGATCAGGTCGTCCTCCCGAAGCTGCGCGCTCGCCGGGTGGATAAGGTCACGAGCATCGACATCGTGCAGCTGCTCAAGGACAGCAAGCGCACCTGGACCATGACCAAAAGGGTGCTCACCACCGCGTCAAAGCTCTTCGATCACGCCTGCGGCCTCACGATCATTCCGGCGAACCCATGCACCGGCATCAAGCTGAATGCGCTCAAGGGGCCGCGCCCGTCGGCGCGCAAGCGCGTGATGCTCCAGCGCGATGAACTGGTGACCCTGCTGTCCGGTATCGACTTCATCGGGCGCGAGAACGCTCTGGCGTTTCGCATCCTGCTGGTCACATGCGTGCGCGGCGTTGAGCTGGTGAAGGCCAAAAAAGTGGACGTGGATCTCGAAGCTGGCACCTGGTGGGTGCCCGACGAGTCCGTGAAAACGCGCAGCGGGTTCCTAGTGCCGCTGCCAACTGTGGTCGGGGATTGGTTCCGGGAGTTGATGGCACTATCAGGCGACTCGCAATGGGTCGTGCCTGCGCGCCGGATCGATCGGGTGCGCCGGCTCGGCGATGTGCCGGTGGGGCGCACCACACTCTGGGCCGCCTTCAATCGCGCCTTTGTGCGAGGCGACATCGACATCCGACGCTTTACCCCCCATGACACCCGAAGCACGGCGAAGGGGCATCTGCGCAATCTTGGCGTGTCGCGAGAAATTTCAGAGATCGCGCTCAACCACACCCTGAAAGGCATGGAGGCCATCTACGACGTTCGAGAGGAAATACCTGAGCGACGAGCTGCTCTCGCCCTCTGGGCCGATTTCGTCGTTGCATGCGAAGCAGGGAAGAATGGCGCGCCGCAGTAGCTACGGCACAGGGGAAATCCTCCCAATGGGTTGTGCATCCCTGTAAGAGAATGTTCCAACACTGGTTCGTTGCCCCCTGCACCGCCAGCCCGCCGTTCTTCTCGCACTGCCGCAAAAAATTGAACTCCACTTACATCCCAAGCATGTACCCGCACATCGTTTCGCTGCGACCAGCGAATGGCGGCGTCAATAATCTTGGATTTGGCAAAGATACCCAAAATCAAGAATATTTGTTAAAGGCGGGCGCGCAAGTTTGCATTGCGGAGTTTGTCGGGGCTGCTCTTTGTGAAGCAGTGGGAATAGAGCACTGCCAGCCTAAAGTTGTGACAATGACCAATTTGGATGGAGCCAAAGTGCATGTATTTGGCTCAGTGCTCGAACCAAGTTTGCTCAACTTCAACATGCGGGATATCGCGGAATGGCAAACAGTTTTGGCAATGATGCCGAGAAGCCCGTTCTTTACCAAAGTGCTCGCTGTTGACTTATCGCTCGGCAATGATGACCGCCATCAAGACAATTGGCTTGTGAGGGCACCATCAAAAGATTCATTTCAACACGAAATGCTTGCGATGGATTTTTCGAATTCGTGGCCGGTTTGCATACCCCCGCACCATCCCCGCAAACACCCGGCGCCGAATACGTGGAGATTTGTCCGACTTTGGAGCATCCTGGGAATTACGTTTGATCACGAGCATTTTCGCTCGATTTGTGCGAAAATCTCGTCTCTTGACTCCGCATGGATAGCGGGTGTTCTTACCCCACTTGTTGGCATTTGGCTTACACACTCTGACCAGCAGCAAATCATAGACTGGTGGAATTCCAAGTGGCAGGCGCATCTGATTGATGTGATTAATGCTCTTGAAACTGATGGAGATTGGCAATGACCGAGGTCTATCACTACGTCGTTCTTCGCCTCGCACCGGATTTTCTCCGCGGAGAGGCGTTAAATGTTGGCATCGTTTTGTTCCCGATGGACAAACGGAAAGTTCCGAGCGTCATTATGATGGCGGCACTTAATAAATTGCGCGCCGTCGATGCGACTTGGGATGCAGAGCGTCTGCGTAAATGGGCAAAGAATATTGAAACGATATTACGCACCGAAATCAATCCGCAGCAAGCAGTGAATTCGCTCGGAAGTTTTGGCTTTTGCGACCCAAAAGCAATCGGCATGTTTACAGCCGATTCAGCGACGGAAGTAACGCAAAAAGTTGCTGAAATCAAAATAACATACGTTTCAAACAAAACTAGCACTGATCGCCAAAAGAGAGAAAAGAAAACTCGATTACAAACCGCCCTTCGTGACCAATTCAAGAAGATGCAGGTTCTTGGCGACGCTGTAGACGATATCGCGGAGCACCTAGTAGTTGCAAACGTTCCCGTTCCAGATTACCCAGAATTAAAGACTGATTTTTTGTACAAGAATGGGGTCTATCGAGTAACCCAAACTATTGATTATCGAGTTGCGCCGGATTCATTGCACAATAAACTTTCGGAAGCGTGCGTCAAAAGCACTGCCGCAGAGCTTGCACTTAAATCGTACGGCGACGACACGCTTCGATTGGCTGTTCTCGATATCCCGGATGAATTTCGCGATGCTGCGGATAATCACGTAGATTTATTGTTATCACAGGGATTTGAAGTCTTTGACTTCAACGATCAGCAACAAATGCTGCGATTTTATGAACTTGGTGCTCCGCCACCAAAGGGGTTGGCGCTGGATCTGCCACCGCATACATAGAGCACGAACCACGCTTTGACACCGCTTCGCTCCCTCCCGGACTGGAGCGCTACAGTGCTTAAAGTTGGCGTGAATTTTCGGAGAGGATCGATATGGCTCCAGGTGCCCCGCGCGTGTACCTTGCAGGACCCGACGTGTTCCGACGTGATGCCGCCGCACGCTTCGCGCTGCTCACCGAAGCCTGCGACAGGCTAGGGCTGCAGGCGCTGACTCCCTCGGATGGGCTCATGCCTGCTTGGTTCACTCTCGATGAAATCGCGCGGGGCATTTGCAAGGAAAACATGGAGCTGATCCGGCAGTCGCGAGGGGTCATCGCAAACTTGGCGCCATTTCGCGGCCTGGAACCCGATTCGGGGACTGTCTTCGAAGTGGGTGTCGCCGTGGCGATGGGTCTGCCGGTGATTGCGTACGGAGTGCCGGCTGGAGCCTATGCGGATCGCGTCGGCGACGCTCTTGAACTCACACGCGCTGAAGATGGCACGCTGCGCGACCCGGAGGGGTGCATCGTGGAAGACCTAGGCCTGCCCCTGAACCTGATGATTTCCTGCTCCGTTCGAATTGCAGCGTCGGCAGATGACGCCATCAAAGAAATGGCCGCGCTGCTGGACCAGCGAAGCTAGCCAATCAGGTCCGCCTGCCCATATCCTTCAGGACATGTGCAGCAACTACGAAGCCGTGACTCGCGCCGACAGGCTGCTGTCCTTCTTCGGCGTAGTGCGCGAGGGCGACGAAAAGCCTGTGATCGCATGGCCGACCGGCATGGCGCCGTTCATCAGGCTGGCGGAAGATGGCTCGGGCAATCGACGCGTGGACGATGGTGCTTTCGGTCTGGTGCCAGCGTTCGCGAAGGAGCTGGCGTACGGACGCCGGACCTACAACGCGAAGTCGGAAACCGTCTCGAAGCTGCCGAGCTTTCGCAATGCCTGGCGCCGTGGGCAGCGTTGCATCGTGCCCGCCGAAGGCATCTTCGAACCCTACTACGAGACAGCTGATGCGAAGCCGGTCCGCTGGCGAATCCAGCAGCCTGGCGAGGTGCCGTTTGCCATCGCCGGCATCTGGGAGAAGTGGGTGGATACTGAGACTGGCGAAGATGTGTTCAGCTTCGCGATGCTGACGGTGAACGCTGATGGGCACCCGGTGATGTCGCGCTTTCACAAATGGGGGGAAGAAAAGCGCATGGTCATCATCCTCGACCACGACCAGCAAGACGAGTGGCTCACCTGCCCTGTGCAGCAAGCGCCCAAGTTCTTCCGGCGGTGGATGGGCCAGATGGAGACGTTCCCAGCACCGTTGCCGCCTCGCGCGAAAAAGGCAACGACGCCTTCTCCCCCGCTGGCAGTCGAGCCACCTGACGGACCTGAAAAACCCGAGCTGTTCTAGCTGCGAAGGCCGGCGGTAGGAACGTCCGACAGAGCACGGACCGGCAATCCGATGAGGGGGGAGGCGGCTACCGCGTCCTGCTTGGCGGCCTGCCCCTTCTGGAAGGGCATCCAGGTGCAGAACGCCTCCGCCGGGCGGTCGCCGGTCAGCTCTTCGTGCACGAGTCGCACGCTTGTTCGGCTATGGCTTGCGCCATTGGCGTCGAACACGGCAAGGTTCACCATGGTTTCGCTCCAGACGTGAGCAATGATGGCCGCGAGAGGCGCGTCACACTTAGGGGACGCGAAGCCAGCCTCACCTGTCAGCAGTGAAGGAAAGAACCAGACGACGCGACCCACGGTGGGATTGATGAGGGGTTGGGACATGAAGACTTTCACTGCATGCCGGCGTCCGGCCGGCGCGGTTTGATGGGCGTGCGGCAGTTCTCCAGGGCTGTGAGCAGCTCGCCCTCATAGCCCTCGCGCCGCTCCAGCTCGGCTAGTGCCGCGCGTACGAAGTCGTCCACGGTGACGCCGAGACGCAGCGCTTCGGTTGGCATAGCCGGCCGCGCCGGCACCGGTTCCTTGCACTCCACTGGAACGGCGACATTCACCTGCTGCAGCTCCACACGCGCCCGCGGCGCGGTGCAGCCGGCTACAAACACGACGGCCGCAAGAAGGCATAGGCGCTTCATGGCGTTGCCCTCGCCTTCAACCAGCCGTCGATACGCGCCTGTGCGCTCGCGCAAACGTTGCCCGGTACCGCCGGCGGCGCGCTCAGGATCTGGTCGGCGCGCTGCTTGTGCTGGTCGGAGCGACCGGCCGCTGCCGTGCGCGCAGCCGACGCCTCGCGGCCTCGCTGGTCGGCCAAGGTGCGCAGGTCATCGAGCGCATCGCTGCAGGCGCTCGCGGCCGCGCGCGCGCCGTCGCGTTGTTCTGTTGCCTGACCGGCATTCGCAACCGCGGCCACTGTGTCGTCACGCTGGCCGAGGTACAGCCACCCCAGCAGGCCGTTGCAGGCCAGGCTGACGACAAGGGCGATCAGCACCGGGTTCACGGCTGCGCGCCCCAGTTCAGGCACAGTTCTTCGGTGGTGCCGCGACGGTCTAACAGGCCTGGCAGCTGGACCAACTGGCCCTTGACGCGGCCGCTCACCCAGCGGGAAAGCTCGTCGCAGCCGCCCGCGATGTCTCCGCGGTTGAACTTCGCACGCAGCGTGGAATTCAGCGTCTTCTCGTTGGCGCCCAGGTTGTAGAACCAATCGATGAGTGCGGCCTGCTGCCACTTGTTGAGCCGGTCGAAGTTGTTGATGTAGCGCCGCGCGGCCGCCTCGGCGATGGCAAGGTGCTTGCGCTCCAACACATCGCACTCGGCCCGCGTGTACAGCTTGCCGGACACGACCTCGGCGCCGGTGACACCGCGGCAGACGGTGGGCACGCCTCCGGTGTCCTTGTAGACACGGTGGTACGTGACGCCATCGCGCACCACTGTCGGGCCATCGCCCTCGTACCAGTCTCGCAGCACTCCGGCGATGGCGAGCGCGCCTGCGCCGCCGGCCAGGATCAAGCGATTTCGCAGCGTCGCGTTCACTTGAACACGCCCTTGAATGCCGCCCACAAGCTCAATGCGGCGGCGCCCAAGCCCAGAATCGCCGCGACCGGCTTGGCGAGCTTGCCCAAGCCTTCCAGTGCCTTAAAGCCATTGGCGGCGAGCGCGAACAGGCTGATGACCTCGCGCGTGTTCGATTCCACGCGTTCGGTGGCTTCGGTGTTGGCCTTCAGACTCTGCTCGATGCGCGCCATGCGGGCGTCGCCGGCATCCAGCCGCGCGTGGATCGCAGCGATTTCCTCGCTGTGCGTACCGGGCGCGGCCGGCGAATCGGGTTGGTTGCCTGTTGACATGGACCGCTACTCTGAGCGGCCTACGTAACTTTGCGAAACCCTACAAGGGGTTCACGGCCAGTTCTGCACGGGTGCGCGCCAGGTCCTCACGCATCTGCGAGCGCATGGCCTTCGGCGCCGTGTCGGCGATGCGTTGGTCCTTGGACTTCGACATTTCGCGGACGCGCTTCATGATGTCCGGCACCCGGACGACCATCAGTTGATCGGGATTCTTCGCGTTCCAGTCCGCGATGGCGGCCCTGGCCGCCTGCACCTTGTCGTCGTCCTTCTCGAAGATGCCGGCCGCCCACTGCGCGCGGATCTCCTGCGCCCGCAGGTTGTAGAAGCCCTTCGCGCGCTGGTTCAAGCTGTTCGCCTCCTGGATTGTCGCCACGCTCTGCGGCTGGAAGCCAATGGCCTTCAGCGCCGCTTCCATGTGGCTGGTGTCCAGCACCTTGTAGCCCTTCGCGTCGCGGTACATGCCGGTCGCAGCCATGTCAGCGCCCTTGGCGGCGTTGCGCACCGCGGCGGGCGACATCTCCAGCAAGCCGGCACCGATGTCTCCCGTAAGCACGTTGCGTCCACCGGACAGGATTCGGCTCGCGAAGTCGCCGGCAGGCCCCGCGATCTCCAGCACGTCGCGCGTGTGGCTGGTCTTCTCCTGCAGCAGGCCGGTGCCGGGGATCAGGTTGCCCATGCCCAGGCGGCCGGACACATCGAGCGGTGCTCCGGGCAAGCCGCTGATGCCCTTGTCCAAGAAGTCGGCGATGCCCTTGGGCAGCATTGCCTCCAGCACCTCCTGCCGCGCCTTCTTCGCCGAGAAGTTGTAGCCGAGCATCTGTGCCAGCGCATCGGCCACATCGTCCAGGTCTTCCGCGAACGGCAGTCCGCCGGCGCCGCCCATCACCATGAGCATGCCCAGAGCCAGCAGCGCAGCTTTCTTGCCCTCGGGGCCGCCCTGCGTGTACATGCGGTGCAGCAGCTCCAGATAGGCCACGCTGTACGTCTTGAACGTCATCAGCGTGCCGCCGACCGCGCCGCGCGCCCAGCTCATCTTGTTGGCCTTGCTGTAGAGGAACTGGGTTTCGGTCACGGCCTGCTTCGCGAAGCCCGCCGGATCTTCCGCGCCGCGCTCGCGCGCCATGCGGTACGCGGCGATGAAGGTGATGCGCCGATTGACCTGCTCGGCCGCGCCGAAGACCTTGCCCCACGCCAGCGACAGGCGCGACAGCGCGTTCTGGCCGACGGCGCGTGCATCGCCGAGCCGCGTACCATCGCCCGACCGCAGCGAGCCAGAGCCGCGCGCCTGCGCCATCAGCTGGTGCACCTCTTGCGGGCTGACCGTGCCATCGTCTTCCGCATCCTTCAGCGCCATTGCCAAGTCGGCTTCGTAGCTGAAGCCCTTCGTCGCCATCTGCTTCGCGGCGGTGGCCAGCGCGCCGGCAGCCTTGCGGGCGCCGCCGAACTGACTGAGCCACGGAAAGGTCACGGCGGCCGGCTGCGTCATGTTCACGAACGCCGAAGCGATGGAGCCACCCAGATACTGCGCGAACAGCAGCCCGCGCACGGCCTGCGCTTCCTCTTGTGGGTTCTTCACGTACTCGGCAAGGCGCACCGCCACGTCCTTCAGCTCGCCCTGCTCCTTCGGGATGTTGTTGACCGCATCGCCAAGATCGCCCATGTGCAGGCCCGCGGCGGTCTGGCGCGAGTTGGAGTAGATGAACGACGCCAGCACGCGGCCCACGTCCTCGCTGAAGCCAGCGATGCCCTGCCGATGGATCAGGCGCCGCATGGCGCTGCGGTTGGTCTTGGTCAGGCGCAGGTACTCCTGGAAGGCGTGGTCCTGCGCGCTGTCGCCCGTCGAGTCGAGGCCCAGCATGTTGCCGAACACCTCCAGGCTCTCCGGCGTCACGCCGGCGAAGAGCTTGAAAGCCTCGTTCGACAGCGTGCCCTGGCTCACCGCGGCATCGCCGAACTCGGTGCGCATCTTGGCCGCCATCACGTTGGCCTCGCGCGCCGTCTCAAACAGGCCGAAATACTGACGCTCGCCATCAGCCACCACATCCACGGTGTACTGCCCGAAGCGCGACAGCGGCGCATACCCGCGACCCTGCAGCTCCGCCACCTTGTCGGCGCGGTCGATGATGCCGTTTGCCGCGTTGAGCAGTTGCGTGGCGCGGTCGGGCTGCTCGTTTGACAGGTCGATCAGGTGGTCACGGATCATGACAGCGGCAGCCTGCGCATCCGCCGCGTCCATCACCTGATCCTTGATCGCCTTCACGTCGTCGCCGCCGAAGCGCAGCATGTCGGCTCGGGCCATCGTGTCCAGGCTGCGGTCGGTCGCGGCACGGAACTCCTTGTAGAGCCCGATCTGCTGATCCGTTAGGCCGAACATGCTCTGCAGCTCGCTGTCCGACCACACCACGCCGGGTTGCAGCATTCGCGACTCGTAGCGCGACGTGATCTCCTTTTCGTAGGACTCCAGGGGCATGCCCTTCCACGCCTTGAGCATGTTGGCATCGATCTGGTTGTTGCGCAGGAGGCGCTGCGCCTTCTGGTCCACCGTCATCGCGGCTGCTGCATCGACCAGGCTCTGCACCGGCACGGCCTTGCCCGACTCGTCGCGCGCCCAAGACAGCGTGCCCTCGAACACCGGGCGCGCCAGCGCCTTGTTGTCGGCCGCGGTGATGGGCGACTTCGTGATGTCGCGCCACGCCTCCAACTTCGGAAGCAGCCGCGGCGCCAGCTCAGACGCATCGGTGGCGAAGTGGCTCACGTCGTCCACAAAGCCCTGGGCCGCCTCGAACACCGGCTTGAACGCCGGCGCGCGCTCGGCGAGGTTGTACATCGTGCCAATGGTCTTGTGCCACCAGGAAATCTTGCCCGGCGCCGAGAACGTTTTGTTCAGCTCGGCGGTGGCAGTCCGCGCATATTCCGACATCTTCGAGCGGCTGAACATGGCTTCGGGCTCGGAGGCCTCCGCCACGTCGCGACTGAATGCCGCGCCGCGCACGCCACCGCCGCCGTTCGGACCGCCCTGCTCCACGAAGCGCCGTGCCGGCAGGATGTAGTTCCGGATGATCTCGTCGTCGGACAGCCGCAGGTTGCGGAAACCGGGCACTTTCTCGCGCAACCAGGTGCGGATCGCTGCGACGGCGCGGCGCACAAAGTGCACTTCGGGCGTGTCCTGCGCCATCTCGGCCAGCACTTCTTCTGCGGCCGCTCGGCGGTCCAGCTTGTTGACGCCGCGCAACCCGTATTCCTTGACCTTCGCGTCAACGTCGGCGCGGCGCATTGTGGCGACCTGGTTCAGGATGCCGTTCAAGTCCTTCCCAAACACTCCGCGCAGACCGTGATGGCCGAGCGCCTCGTGGAAGAGCACCCGGGCAGCGTCCGCCGGCGTCGCTAGGCGCGATGCCATCAGGTAGACCTTCCCGCGGTAGTAGAAGCCCTCCGGCGCGCCGCGGGCGCCGCCGCTACGCTGCTTCAGGTCGGCGCGCCGCGCGGCCTCCGGAATGACCGGATCGCCCATGTCGAACGCCACCACCACCTCAGGGCCATTGGCCCAGGCATTGCGGATCGCATCCGTGGTGCGCTCCACCGACTGCACCGCCTGCATGCGCGCGGCCGGGCTGAATGCCGAGCTGGTGCGAGACTTCGGGCGGCTGTACGCTGGCATCGGCTCGGGCGCTGCCTGTCGCGCTTCACGCCCCTGCACGAACTGGCGGGCCGGCAGCAGGTAGCCCTGCACGATGTCCGCATCCGTCAGTGCAAGCTGGCCGAAGCCAGGCACATTGACGCGCAACCAGTTCCGGATGGCTGCGATGGCGCGCTCCACCAAACCCAGCGTCGGCTCCGTCTGTGCCATCTCCGCCAGCACTTCCTCGGCCGCATTGAGGCGCTGCGCGACATTGTCAAAGTCGAGGCCGTACTGCTCGGCCTTGGCGCGTACGTCGGCCTCGCGCAAAGTCGCCACCTGCTGCAGCACCGGATCCAGCGCCTTGCCGAAGACACCCCGCAGACCGTAGTGGCCCAGGGACTCGTGCAGCAGCACACGCGCCACGTCCTCCTGCGACGACAGCTGGCCGGCGACGACGTAGGCTTTGCCGCCGAAGAAGAAGCCCTCGGGCTCACCCTCGGCGCCCTGTGACTTTTGCTCGGCGTCGTGCTCGCGCACGCGCTGCGGCACGGCTGGGTCCTGCATGCTCTGCACCACGACCACCTCGGGGCCGTTCGCCCAGGCGCTGCGGATGGCGTCGGTAGTGCGCTTCGCGTCGGCAACCGACATGCCCGCGCCGCCGCCGTTGCTGAAGGCTGGGTTATTCGCGCGGCGGTAGCCACCCAGCTGCTTCTCCGTTAAAATCTTTTGGCGCCCTCGAAGCGCAGCCTGTCCGGGGAATTGGCCCCCGGCGCGCTGCCAAACTTCGGGGGCGTTTTTCGTATCCACGTACAGAAGCTGCCCGCTGGTCGCCAGGTAGCCCGGCGACGGCAGGCCGCCGGTGGTCTTTGCATAGGCCGTCACCAACAGCTGGAACGGCTCGGAGTGACCGCGGCGTGCAGGTGTCGGGTTCGGCTCCACCACCAGCATTACCGGGTAGCCAGCGATGGTCTCGGGCGCGATCACGATCAGGCGATCCGATTTGCCGCCATCGCGATACACAGCAGCTGGGCTCTCCAGCCAATCCGGCACCTTCTTCCACGCCGCCGCCGTCATCTCGGGGTGCGTGGTCATGCTCTCGCGCAGGTGCGACTCGTTGAGCATCATCGGCACCTTCGGGTAGCCCAGCAGGCCCATCACGTCCGAGGAATCGAGGATGCGCGTGCCCGTGGCAGCGTGGCCGCCGGCAAACAGCGCATCGATGCGCGCTTCGAATGCGCCGCGCGTGTTGTTCGAGCGGCTGAACAGCGCCACGTTTCCGTCGTCGCCCTCTCGCGTCTGGATGATGCCCACGAGCTTGTCGAGCGCCTGGTTGATCGCCACGCGCTCGGCGCCGTGCGGAAAGGGGCGCTTGACCCCCCAGGGCGTCAAGATGCCGGCGTTCTCCGGACCGTAGTTCAGGAACGGACTTGTGCCACCACGCTCCGCGATCTTGTCCTCCACGTAGCCCTGGAAGGCTCGCGCGGCCATCTCGTGCGGCGTGGTCCAGTAGTCCTGCCCGCGGCCCTGGTCCAGCTCGCGCGCATCCATGGCGAAACTGGTTGGCACAGCGCGTGTCTTCTCGGTGCTCTCCTGCGCGTCGGCCAGCATCTTCAGGCGCTGGCTGTAGCGCTGCATGTCGCCGCGCAGAGCATCCAGTGTGCCTTTCTGATCTGCGCTGAACCCAGCCTGGCCGCGCACAGCCTTCAGGATGCCGCTCATCTTCTCCAGCACGTCATTGGTCCAGCGGAAGCCGGACAAACGCGCGGCGGCCTTGGGGTTCTTCGACTGCACTCGCAGTTCCAGCGCCTCGCCGTTGACGATCTGTTGGGCCAGCGTGTCGAACTCTGCCAACTGCTCGGCCGTGGCCGGCTTGTTGTTGCGCTTGAAGTAGTCGGGCAGCTTCTCCGAGAGGTTTTTCCGAATGCTCGCCAGCCGGTCCTCGACCTCGTTGCGCGACGTCGCGACGAACTTGTCCGCCCTGGCCGTGTCTTCGGTGTACTGCTCGGCCTTCCGCGTGATGGTGTTCATCAGGTCGCGGTAGGCATCCTGGACCTCTGCGCGCATGCCCGAGCGCTCCCCGCGCGTGCCACCGCTGGCCGCATTGCGCTCGAAGTCACTGTTCACCTCGAGCGAGCGTGTGCCATCCTTGCCCGTCACCCACTCGGTGGGCGCCTTGCCATCCTGTCGCCCGAAGTAGTGGTCCATGGCATGGAACCATTCGTGTGCCAGGGAGCCAGCGCCGTTCATCTTCGTCAGGTTGATGACGGCCTTTTCAGGTTCGTAGTGGGCGCGCGCGCCGCTCAAGCCACTGCCTCGGGCGCCGAACGCCAAGGCAAGTTCACCGTCGAGGCTGATGGCCCGAGGTGGGATGCCCATGACATCGGCCAGGTCCAGCAGGCCGTCGTATGCATCGTTCAGCAACTGCTGGCGGTCGGCCTGGTTGTTCCAGTTGCCGAACTCCACGCCGCGGAAGCCGAAGGTGTCGCCGAAGTCGCCATCCTTCACGTCGCCCGTGCGGCGCTCTGCTCCGACACGCTGCTCGCTTGCGGGGCGCGGCAGGTCCGCTTCTCCGAACGTGGTGTTGGTCTCGATGATCGCTGGAGCGTTCTCGGACATGTATCGCAGAGCATCCTCGCGCGTGTCGAAGGACTGTTCAACCACCTTCACGCGCTTGCGGTCGGTCACGTCACGCCAGATCTCGAACTTACCGTCTCGGGTGTACGTCACGCGGTGCTTCAGAGTGACGGCTGCCAACGGAATCGCGGCCTCCGCGTCCTCGCGGGTCGCGTAGGTATCGCGACCGACCTGCCGAGGCTGCTTCATAAAGTCGAGCGAGCGCGTATCGCGGATGACCCAGCGCCCGTCTTCGCCGGCATTGCGGCTCTTCGCAATCTGCGATACCTCGAAACGGCGAGCCCATGCCGGACGGTCATCTTTCGGCGCGGCCGCGGAACGCGCGCCGGTCTTCTCCGCGCGATCCTTACGAGCGCCGCCGATCTTCTCGCCGAAGTCCACGATCTTGCCGCTGTCCGGCGCGGCCACTGCGGAGGCGGGTGCGGGTGCCGTAGCCGGTGCCTTCGCCTCCTGCGGCTCCGCCTGGGCGGCCGGCGCACGCTCGCCCGCGGCTGCAACTCGCGGAAGCGCGGCGATGCGTGCCGCTGGACCGACCTTCAGTTCACGCTCGCTGGGCTGCGTGCTGTGCGTACGCTCCCGCTCGCCTGGGATAGCCTCGAACTTTGCCGGACCGACCTTGCGCGCGGCGCGCACCGTGACTGACCAGTTGCCCTCCTGGTCGGCGGGCTTGTATCTGATGACCTGATCGAAGCCTTCGCCGTAGCTGCGTACCACGTTGCCGGGCGTGAAGTAGGAAACCCTGGCTTCCTCCGCCTCGCGGGCGATGCGGTCGGCCTTCAGTTCGCGCTTGGGCTTCGGATCCTTGGCCGCTGCCATCTTCGCAAGCACACCGCGCGGCTGCTTCTTCGCGGTCGCAGGTGGACCCGCCGGTGCTGCCGGTGCTGCCGGTGCTGCCGGTGCTGCCGGTGCTGCCGGTGCGTCGGCGACAGGCTGAAGTGTGTTCCCTTCCTTCAGCCACGTCTTGAACTCGGCCATGTCCATCGCGCGCACAGGCCCGACCTTCCAGCCGGCATCGAAGTTCGAGCGATACGCCTGTTCGGCCGCTGCCTGGCTATCGAAGCCGAGCATCACCTTGTGCTCATCGAACCCACCGGACTGCTGATCAAGTTGGTCCACCACAAATACCCGCTGGGCGTCTGGGTTCGGACCGATGTACGCATCCACCTGCTCGCCGTCGGCCCCCTCCGTGCGACGGATGTAGCCATAGTGGTCGCTCATGCTGTGACGCCACTCCGTTCCATCGGGGCGCGTGCCGGTACGGTCCGAGCCGCGCGGGTTCTCCACTGTGATGTCCAGACCTTGCACCCGAACGTGGCCCTTGACGTAGTTGCCGGCCTCCTTCTGCGCCTGCGTGGGCGCGGGCAGATCGTTCTGCGGGCTCGTGGCTGCCGCATGCGCCGCCGCGTCCAGGTCCGTGGATTCGCCGGTGGCCGCAGTACCGCCATTGAGCGGCTTCAGCAACTGGCGCGGGACGGCCGGCTGTTCGCCGAACAGGTATTCCTCGGCACTGTCCTTGTCGGCCTGCTGTGGCCACGCGAGAGCTGCCTCGAACTGCCGTGCATTGAACTCGTCGCCGCGCGCCCGTGCCTCGTCCATGGCGTTCTGCACCAGCCAGCGATCTACTGCCTTCAGTGTTGTGCCAGCCTTGCGGTCGGTGTCCACTGCCACCTTGGGGAATGGGGTGGTATCGCGGCCCGACGCGGTGCGCACGACCTCGCCGGAAGCCATCTTGCCGCGCACCTCGCCCTGCCGAGCCGGCTGCATGGCCTGAGTGAGCTTGCGCTGCACATCGACGTTGAGGTTCTCCCATTGCGCCCGCGGCACGTTTTTGCGCAGCACGAGCTTCAGATCGGTCTGAGAGGCCAAGGCCCGGCGCTCGGCCTCGGGCATGCGCGTCCAGCGCTCACCGGCGGCGGCGAGATCTGCGACCGCTGGAGCTGCCGACGGCGCGGCCTGGTCGGCGGCCTCGCGCCGAAGCGAAATTTCCTCGCGCACACGACGCTTCACCTCGGGGTTCTGCGCGCCCTTGAGCTGCGCAGTGAGCTGTTCGTCCGACCAGGAAGCGAGTCCCGGCGTGTTTTCGGGGCTGTCGATCACTCCGTCCGCACTCACGGCCGGCGTTGCCTGCGCGGGCTGCGATACCTGCGCGGCCTGGGTGAGCGTGCCGCCCTTGGGCTGCGTTTTCCCCGTCGCCGGCGCGGCAGCCTCTTGCATCGCAGTCATCTGATCGGCGGCGCCGTTGTCCACGGCGTGCGCAGCGGCGGCGCTCAGAGGCCCGGCCGCCGGATCCAACCCCATCTTCTGCGAGGGCGACTGGCTCTCCGGGACCGGGGTGACATCGACAACATCGCCGGCTTCGATGCGCTGACGGCGCGCGATGCGATCAGCGAGGCTCTGCTGCGCTTCAGCATTGCGGTCCGCGCCAGTTTCGGCGTTGCCTGCCCCATCCACGTTGATGACCGGAGGCGCAAGCGCGCGCGGTGCCTCGGGCACGAACTCGGGCGTGGCCGCCACTGGCGTGATGTCGGCGAACTCCCCATTGCGCGAACGCTGCAGCTCCGCATTGCGGTCCTGCGTGGTGCGTGCCACGCCGTCCTCTCCAACGATGATGGCCGGCGGAGGCAATGCCACCGGGTCTGCGGCTGGGCCGGCAGGAGCACCTGGCAGAGCTTCAGCACCCGGCACGTCTACCCGGCGGCGGAGCGCAGCGCCAGCGCCACCCAACCCACCACCCACGGCGCCCAGCGCCGCCGAGTCCACGTAGTCACGGATAGCGTCCTCGTTCGTCAGATCCTGCTGCGCACCCCAGCGCTCGATACCAGTCTGCACGCCTTCCGTAAGACCTTCGCGCGCCATGCTGGCAGGCACAGTGCGCACCGCGCGCGCCGCGATGTTCGAAGCGGACGATCCCCCATGCGCCAAGCCCTTGAACATGAGTGCGTCGGCGGCGGTGTCCACGGCCGCTGCCCCAACCGCTGCACCAGCGACACGCGCCAGGTCGCCGCCGGTCAGGGTTCTGCCATCGTGCTGCGCCTGCTCGACCGCCTCGGGGTAGATAGAGCCGGCTTCCTGCACGACGTTGCTGCCGCCCATCGCGGCACCGGCGCCGATCTGCGCGCCACGCCGCGCCGCGAGTTGCGCCGCTTCCTCGCCCACCGCCTTCGCGATGCCGCGCTGCGCGATCTTCTTACCGACGAAGCCGCCCACACCGCCAGTGCCCAGCGCGGTCAGCGCTTGCCCGCCCACGTAGCCGGCGCCGTACTTGAGGAACTCAGTCGGATCGGCCTCGCCCTTCAGCACGTTGGAGAACGAATCACTATCTCTCGACAGGTCCTTGATCTGCTCCGTCTGCCGGTTGTAGATGTCCATGCCGTAGTTGCGCACGGCATCCGAGCCCACTGCATCACCGACCAAGCCGATGGTGCCGCCGATGGTCTGTGGAATCTGGCGCATCGCGGTCTTGAAACCGCGCGCGAGCGAGCCGTCATCGTTCGGCGGCTTGATCTGGCCGCGCTCCCAATCCGTGGGAGCACTGTCCGCCGGCGGCGTGATGGAACCCTTATCCCAGTCGATCTTTTCAGCCATTTTTTGCCTTTAGCGGGGAACCCACTTGCTGCCATCCCACACGGCGGTCTTGCCATTCACGGTGGAGGTTGATCCGACGGCGCGGGCGGCCTGCGGCGCGCCAGCGCCAGGGGCCTGCATGAACTCGCCGGTTTGGTTATTGAGGACGCGCGATGGCACGTTGCGCATGGCCATTGCCTGCTGGTCCCACTCCTGTCCGCCGGGCACCACCGTGAAACGGTTCGGGTTCTCCTTGCCCTGGAAGTCGCGAATCTGCTGTGCGATGGCAGAGCGCTCCGCCGGCTTGGCCGCCTCGTACTGCTGCTGTAGGCGCTCTAGGCGCTGCGCCGAGCGGGTCTGAAAACCTTGCGCCGTGCCTTCGAGGTTGAGGCGGCCCTGTGCAATCGCAGTGCTCGCTGCAGCACGCTGCGTGTCACCCGCTTCGCGCATCTGCGCAATCTCTCGCTGCTGGTCGGATGTGTAGCGCGTGGTGTCGTCGCGGCGCTCACCTTCCAGCATGCCCTGCGCCGTGCGGATCTGGTTAGCTGTCAACTGGCCATTGCGGGAGCCCGGCATCGGAGAAAGTGCCGCGCTCATCACGGCGCTGCGTTCGCGGTCCGCTCGCGACGTGTCTGCGAAGACACTCAAGCCGCCACCCGGGCGGAATCCCGCGGGCACGCCGCCCGCGGCCTGTGCCGCGGACTCGGCGGCATAGCGATCGGACAGCGACTGCGCGGCCGCATCGTTTTGCGCGGTCGGCGCACTGCGAGGCATGAACCCTGCGACCGCACCTTCGCGGCTATCCGCGTAGCTATTCCCTTGCCGGTAGACGCCGGGCATCACCTGCTGCGCGCCGGGCGCCTCGGTGGCGGATACCGGGGTCGGGATCACCGCGGCCGGAGCGGGAGCCGGCGTGGGCGCAGGAGCGGCGGCAGCTGCGCGGGCGCCAGCTCCCCAACCCTCACCCACGCCGGCGTATGGGCGTGCAATGCCAGGCACAGCCGCGCTGGGGTTGTAGCTGAGAGAGCGAGGGTCGGTCTCCGCATTGAGGCGCCCCGATCCCTGCTGCACGGTCGCAGGCTCGAACGTCGAAGGACCCGTCGCCACGTAGGGCTGCATCATTCCGCCACGAGAGCCTGCAGTGGGTTCCCGGCGGAATACACCAAACGCAGCCCCCTGGGTCTGGGCAAGCGGGTCGCGGCGGGTCTCGTCGTCAGGAACGACGCCACCGTTCGCGAAAAACAGGTCGGACAGGTCATCATGGCGCTGCTCGGCGACGGGAGCATGCGTGGCCGCCTTCATCTCATCCAGCGCCCGAACGCCGATGGCGTGCACCTGCTCCGGAGGCAGTTGGTATTCGCCATTGCTCAGGTTCACAGGAACTGGCGCCCCCAGACCGGCGAGGTTGTCCTCACCAACCTCGGCAGTCGAATCGGCCGGCATGATGTAGCTGCCGGCAGGCACTTCAGCCTCGATGTCGTCGGACGTGCCGGTGCCGGGTCCGCGGACCTTGCCACCGTCGGCCAACCGTTGAACTTTGGGCTTGGCGCCCTTCTTGAATCCATGCATAGGGGTGCCCTCGGAAAAACGGCCTGATACGGGTCATCTTCCGCATCAGGCCGCCAAGTAGCCAACCCCACAGGGGGTCAACCCCACGCGTTTAATACTGGTAGTTGTAGCTGGTCGAAGTGCTTTCGCTACGGCTGTCGGACGAACTGGCGCTGCCGGAGCCACTGACGCTGGCGGAGACGTGCGCCGCGGACATCGCGCCGGCCGCGAGCTGTGCCGTGAACTGGCCCAGTGCCTTGGCGGCCTCCAGCGCAATCTGCGCCTGCTGGACAGCGTTCTGCATCTTCGCGGTGTACTCGCTCATCTGCATCTCGGCATACGCGATGTTGGTGCGCGTGTTCATGTCCGAGAAGCGCGACTGCATCTCCGCGTCGGCCACCGTGGCGCCTGCCTTCGCGCGCCAGGCTTCCACCTGCGCCTGGAATGCCGATGTCGAATACTGCACCGCGCTCAGGCTCGCTTGGAGCGTCGCCTTGAAAGCGTCCACGTCAGCCAGGAACTTCGACACCTTTGTGCGCGCGGCTTCCATCTTGATCTGCGCGCCCTTGACCTTGATCTCGGCCTTGTTCGCCAGGCCTTGAATGGTCGATGCGTACGCGCGGGCCTGCGAATCCAGCACGTTGGCCTTGGCCGCCTCACCCTTCACGCGCGCCTCGTACGCATCGAACTTCACCTTCTCGGCGCCGATCTGCTCGGCGTATGCCTGCACATCCGCGCGATAGGCATCGAACTGGTTCTTGAGGGTGTCGGCGCGCACCGAAGCACCCTGCATCAGGGCCTTGTAGACCTCGACGTTCGACTGCACTGCCTCCAGTTTGGCCTTGAACACCTCCACGCGCTGCTGGTTGATCTGTCCCAGGGCCACCTGCCCCTCCACGGCGGTCTTATACGCCGTGAGCTTGGAGACAGCCGCGTCCAGCTTGGTCCGGTAGACCTGCGCGAGCGTCTGGAAGGCGGCGTTCTGCGCGTTGAAGAGGCTGATCTGCGCGTTGAACACGTTGATCTGACTTTCGGCCTGAAAGCGCGCCACCTCGAACAGGCGCTTCGCCATGTTCTGGTGCAGGTTCTCCGTCAGCTGCTCCAGCGCCATGCCCTGCTGCACCGCGAAACGGATGTTCTCGATCTCCCATTGCGCAGCCTGCACAAGGACATCTCGGTTCAGCTCGGCGGCCTTGAGGCGCCCCTGCTCACGGATCACGTCCGCCTGCTTTACCAGCATGCCTGGCGGCATCGAGAAGTTGCGCGCTGCCCAGGTGTCCACGGCCTCCTGCACCGCGCGCTGGGTCTCGGCGCTGTTGCGCTCGCGTGTGCGCGCGAACAGTGCATCCTCGATGGGCGCAGGCAGCCCGGTCCCGCCCGCCATCATCCCCTTCACCTTGGCCTGCAGCTCGTCCAGCAGCTCCGATGCGTAAGCCGGCTCGCTCCAGTTGATGAAGACGTTCGGCACGGTGATGCCGCTGGCGTCCGGCGCCACGGCGTCGAAGTTCGGCAGCTCCGGAAACACGAAGTCCGGCAGCCGGATTTGCTCCAGCGCCTCCATGTCCGGCATGGTGATGGTCGGCGCGTCCGGGATTACCACATTGGTGTCGATGGCTGGCCGCGCCGGCGCCGGAATGTCGGCCATGGCCGGGGCGTCGGGGATGTTGATTGGGATCGCGGTTGGCGGCGCGGGCAAGTCGTCCATGTCGCCCACATCCAGATCACTCAACAGGTCATCGATGTTGATTCCGTCCGGGAGGTTCGGCAGCTGCAAAGCGGGCGGCGAGAAAGTCGGTGCATCGCCGAGCTGCACCGGCGGCGGAGTGGCAACGGGCGCGGCGGGGCGCGTCGGGGCCGGCACGTCGGCCACCTCGATGGCACCGATCTGCGCCAGCGCTGCGCTCAATTGCGAGCTGTAGCGCTGCGCCAGCGTGTCCAGGTCGTTGATCTTGTCTGTGACGATTTCGACCGCCTGGCCGAGGATGCTGTCAGGTGCGATACCCATCACACTCTCCTTTTCGTGGGCGCCGTTTCGACGCGCAAATCGTTGACCAAGGCGCGCTGCCCGATGAGGCGCAGCACGAAGCTGAAATGGCGGCCACGGAGTCCGCGGCCGAAGATGAATCGCCCGTTGGTCAGCTCGCCGGCTGGCTCTTCGGCCAAGGGGTAGCCGTACGTCTCGGCTGTGCCGCTCTGCGTGGTGGTCACATCCATTTTGGCAGTGCCATCCAGCTCGTATTCAAGGTAGGCTGCGAGCGGGTGCACCAGCACGCCCTGCCCGATGTCCAGCTTGCCGGTGGCAACGCGTCCGGTGATGGGGTCGGTGCCGCCGTCCAGCGCGTGCACGCCGTCTTCGGCGACGCCGTAGAGCACGCCGTCGATCACCGCTACGCTGGTGAAGGTGTACGGCGCATATCGACTCATGGCCCAGGTTTCGGTGTTCGCCGTCCAGGCCTGGCCGGCGCCCTCGCCCATCGGCCCGCCCTCCGCCACTGCAACGTCGATCACCAAGTCTCGCGCGTGCAGGTGGTCCAGCACCGCAGAGGTGATGCCCACGCGCTCGATCACCATGGCCGCAGCAGCTTGGCGCGCGTCAAACGTCTCATCGGCGAGCACTGCGGTGTCCACCGCAAGCGATTGCGCGTGCACACGACCGCCAGCCCAGTCGGACGCGACCGCCTGGTCCACCACCATCACAGAGGCAAACTGCCCGCTGAAATCGTAGATCTTCGCCGCATCGATGACCAGTGTGCGCACGCGCCGCTGGCCCAGCGCTTCGTCGCTGATGCGCGCGGTGTCGGCGACAAGCGCGCCCGCCCGGTCGATGACGGAATCCGCGGCAGCGGCCGAGTCCAGATGAAGCACCCGCAGGCGCTCGGTCAACCGCTCGCCCACCGCTACCGACTCGCTGACAACATCTCGCGCGCGCAGCCCATCCAACACTGCGTCGCTGGCGAACACCTGCTCATGCGCGATGTAGCGCGTGCTGCCGGATTCCTCATCGCTCGCCGTCGCGCTGTCGGTATGGATAGCCAGCAGCCCGAATAGCACCAAGCTGACGATCTTTGCGGCGTCCTCTGTGATGGCCGTCAAGCGAATCCAGGTGGAGTCGCTGGCGACCGCCGTGTCCTGGCTGTCGTCGCGATAGTTACTCATTGATGACTCCTACGAAATGGTGAGCGGTCTCGTGGTCAGCGAGAGAGGTGTGCCCCCAGCGCCGCCGTAGCTTGTTCTGGTCCTGTTCGTAGATGCTGGCGTAGCTGGCATCACCGATGGCGATGTGGATGGCATCGCGGTAGAAGTAGGTGTCGTCCTCCGGCGAAAAGCCGAAGTACCAAGAATGGGGAATGTCGCGCTGCGCGATGGTGGATCCGGCCGCCTTCATGCTCACGCTCAGGCGCCCAGAAGACTCCGCGGGGTATTCCTTGAGGCTCGAAAAGGGCTCGAAACCCGGCGCCTCGCCACCGATGACGACACCCCCGGCATGCTGCGTGCCCGACGAGCGCGAGGTGTACGGGCCGCAGATGGCGGTCACATCAAGGAAGCCACCCGGCGGCAGGTTGTACCAATTGCCGCTGTCGGCATAGTCGCTCAACTCCGTCGGCGAATACACCAGCGTGTCGATGTAGACGGGCACACCGTCCTTCGATGGCGGAAACCCCTTGTTGTGGTTGTCCGTCTGGCCCATCCAGTGGAACAGGTTGTCGTAGCACCACAGCTGGTACGAGGTCGGGTCCGCCATCGCGAACTGCTCAGTCTTCTCGGACTCGGACCGGCCCGAAGTGCTGTCCGTGTAGGGATAGAGGATGCAGTCACGCTCGAACACCGGCACGCAAGCAGCCACATCGATGCCGAAGCCCGACGTGCTCTTCACCTTGGTGCGGTGCATGTAGTAGCGAGCGCGGGAGAGCGAGCCAACGCAGTACAAGATCGGGGGCGTGGCAAATGCCGGCTGCCCGTAGCCCATGTCGGTCCCCGTGACGTTCGTGGTGGTGGTGACGGGTGGCGCCTCCTGCCGGTCATCGAACGCCGAGGTGTAGAAGTAGCCCATCAAGCCGGAGAGCCCGGTGGTTACAGTCTTCTCCCACTGCCCGACGATCATGTACTTCTCGAAGGTGGTCTGCTCCTTTTCCTGGAACTTGCGCTCGTCATAGAAATACTTCACAACCTGCAGTTCGTCATCGACATAGCAGCCGAACACGATGGTGTCGCACTTCACGGCCGGTCCCGCATAGTCCTCGGAGATCATCACAAACGATTCGCACCCCTTTCCGCTTTGCTCAGGAAATTTGAGGCGCCCCATGGACTTTGGGTTCTTGCCCGGCCAGTAGAGAGGCCCGCTGCCCACGCGCGCGACATTGCCGCCGTGCGAGGCAATCGGTGGCATTTCGAGCCTGTCCCAATACTCCAGATCGGAACCGGTCGCAGCGGCGGCGCGCGCGAGAACGGCCGCCGCGGATGCGCGGCGCACCTTGTACTTGATCGCCAACGACCGCGCCGAGCTTCCGGTCAACGCGTTGAAGACGCCTGTCAGGTAGGCATTGACTCGATCCGCAGATTCTTGGTCTTGGAACTCCCAACTGTTCTTGAGCATCCCTCGGTTCGTGGCAGCATCCAGGCGCAGCTTCATCTTGTAAGCGTGCCCCTGCAGGAGGCCCGCGGCATTCCGGCTCCAGCACGTATTGAAGCCCTCGCTTCCTCGGCTGTTCAGCGACCATCCGCTGGCCGAGTAGAAGGCGCTGTGGGCGTAAAAGTCTGCGCAGTCGCACACCTTCACGATCACGCCAGCGCGGCGCCATGCCTCGAAGTCCTCCATCACTTCGGGAAACGCCTCTCCTGTCGGCATGCCGCCGAATCGGTCCAACAATTTCAGGATCTCCCCATCCCCTTTCTGTTCGACGTACTTGCGAAATGCCGCCGTCGTCGTCGCGGGGACCACGGGCAGCGGCATGGCGAAGACGCCACGCGCACCGATCTGCAGCAGCCACGGAGCGCCGTCGGTATCGAACGCCACGGCATTGCACTTCGAGGCCTTGTAGTCGCAGAGGAACTGTCCCTTCTTGTCGGGAAAGCCCGTGTAGCCTGGAAGACGGACGTTGCCAAGCTGTGAGCGAACGTCACGCATGAAGCGCTCAGGAACCAGCATGCGTGCCCGCTCGATGGGGTCATCCGGCAGGTCGGCGAGCACCTGCCGGCCATACCCGCCGACCACCTGCATCACCTCGGACATAGCACCGCTGTACCAGGTCGGCCGGTGCTTCACGAACTGCGTGAAGGTGTAGATGCCGGTGTTCTCCGGCTTGAAATACTCGAACGCCGGGGCGTACTCGATCCGAAAGCGCTGCAGCGCCACATCTTTCGGAGGCAGCGCGTCAGCGTCCTCCGAATAGGCCGCCAAGCGCCGGCGCGCCTGCTCCGTCAGCTTGATGCCCACGCCCTCCCCTTCAAGCACCTGGGCCTTCGTGACCACGCCCGAAAACAGCATTGGAATGTTCGTCTCGGCCAAGCCGTTGAGCTGGTGTTCGGGGTTCTCGTACCGTTCCAGGACCAGGATGCGGAACACGCCGCCCATGTCGATGGCCACCGCCTGGCGGCCGCTGGGCAGGTCCATGACGCGCTTCATGCTGTCGAGGTTCGACAGCTGTTTGAAGTTGGTCACGGTCCGGGCCAGCCGCTCTACGGCGGCGGCATCATCGTGGGACAGCTCGGCCTGTTCGGCGAAGCGCCCGTATGGGCGCGGCGACAGCATGCTTAGACGGTCAGGCTCAGGCGGTAGCCAATGTCGTACACGTCGGCGTTCTGGAAAACGCGCGCGGCAGCGTACTTCGTCGCCGACACCAGCGCGCCGGTGGTGCCGCCCTTGGCGTTGTTCGTCAGGATCGCGGCGCCGGTAACGTTGAGCTGCGCTGCGGTAGCGATGGTCACGCTCGCCACGGCCGCCATGTTGTCGATGGACCCGGTGTTGGTGTTGGCAGAGGTCCAGGCCGGCCGGGTCGGGCTCGTGTAGCCCTCGGTCAGGCTGACGATCTCCGACGCGACAGCTGCGAAGTTCGCCGCGGTCCAGTTCGCGACCGGCGCGGCCGCGCCGCTGAACAGCGCCAGGAAGTAGCCCGCGGGCTTTGGCGTACTGCCCAGCGCGACGTTCAAGATATGCGCCAGGCCTTCGGTGACGATCAGGTTCGGCGTGCGCGACCACGCGCCGCCGTTCACGCGGTCGAAGTATTCGCCGCGGGCCAGCACGCCCTGGCGCGGAAAGTAGATGCCGCCTTCGCTGACATCGAATTGTTCTTTGTGAATGGCCGCGGCCAGCTCGTTGCGCAGAGTCATAGGAAGCTCCTGTGGAAGTCCTATGGCGCACTCCTGCGCACCGGTTGGAAAGCCCGCAGATGCGGGAAAGTCTCAGACTACAGCGGTCAGCAGCCGCCGATCAAACACTACAGAGGTGCCGCCGCGCGCGGCGATGCCGCTCATCACGCCGGCCTGCACCTCAACCACCTGCCCTGAATGCGTGCCGGCCACATAGCCGTTCTCCGCCAGCCAGATCGCAGTGCCGCCGCCACCTTGCGACAGGTCGCTTCCCACCGTGTCCGAATCGACCAGGATGGCGCTCCCCGGCACCGGCGCCCGGGCGGTCTTGCGCACCATGTTCAGGGCCTCGGGCGCCGCGCCCTCCAAGAAGGCAACATGATCGACTTGGCCGACCCAGATGCCGCCGTCCACCGGCTGCACGAAGGTGATGCGCTGCGGCATCTGGACGAAGCCATGGCGCTCGTTGTGCAGGTGGTAGGCAAGCGCCTCGGAGAAGCGCAGAACGTTGGCTCTGGCCGTCAGCAGGCGGCCGCGCCAGTATTTGAGGTACTTGCCCGTCGGCATGGGAGAGAGGTTGAGGAACTGCGGCGGCCGGCCCAGCTCCGGAAGCCGGGGCACCGACATGGTGGCGCCGCTCACTGCGTGGTCTCCGGCGCGCGCCAACTCGCCCCCGTTGGGCCGCGTCAGGTACAGCCGCATGCCCGTCACGCTCGGATCCAAGCAGAGCGGCGGCGTGATCTCCAACGCACCGCCCTCGCCAAGTTCGGTGAAGCTGATGGCCGACGGCGCCGACTCCAACGCGCCGCGCAGCCACGCCACGGCAGCACCATAGGTGCCCGCGCTCATCGAACCGGCACCGGCCACCACCAGCGGCGCGGCCGGCGTGTCCAGCGTCAAGCGCGCCGCGCGCGCACCGTCGAACGTGAAGATGCCCGCCGGCGCCGCGACGCACACCAGGGTGTTCAGCACCGCGTGCGACACGTCGCCATCGCCGACCGCCAGGAGCGCTTCGCTGATCCAGGTCATCGGATCGATCTTCACCCACTGGCCGGCGAGCGTGCCGAAGGTGTCACGGTGCAGCGGGCTCTGCCACAGATCGCGGTAGCGGATGGCGGTCACGCGCCGCGTGCCCGCTCGCAGCGAGGGCTGGCCGGCAGGTGAAACGTTTACGTTCACCGCATCGCGCACGAACAGCCGCGGGCTGTCTCCGCCGCGCTGCAGGGCCGCGTCCTCCGCCACCACGTTCATGCCGGCCAGCGGCATCAGGGCAATGTCTGCCATCAGAAGGCTCCTTTTCGGTACTGGTCCGCGTTGCCATCCGGGCGGATGTAGTGCACTGCGGGCTTGGCATTGGGCACGCCCATGTCCGGCAGGTCCACACCTACAGGCGCCAGTGTGCGCGGCGCCGGGCCAGGCGGGACATAGGCATTGCGGACACGCATGCGCTCGGCGAAGTGCTCTGGGTCGTACTCGCTCAACATGCTGTCGAAGCCGCCTGGCTCCAGCCCACGAATGCGCAGCGAGATCCACGTCACGCCGAAGCGCTGAGCGTCGAAGCCGCCGGGGATGGTGGGCATAGGCGGTCCGACGTGCAGCGACTGCCACTGGTACGGCGGTTCGCCGCGCGAAGAGCCCATACCCAGGGCGTTGAACCCCACAAGGTGGAAGCTCCTGTGCAGCAGTGAGATCCACGTCACGCCGAAGTCCGGCGGCGCCAAGCCCACCGGCTTCACGGTCTCGGGGCCGAGATATGGCCCGCGGGCAACGCTTGGCTGCCCGAGCACCTGCATGTCGGCCGCCCCGTACTGCTTCACGAACTGCGTGCCGTCTCCCAAAATGACCCAGCCCATGCGATAGGCCTGAATGCCAGCCGGCTCCAGGTAGCGGCGGTGCAGTTGCACGGACGCGGAGCCGACCTGCGCGGTGTTGCCCAACGAGTAAGGTTCCAGGACTCCACGGTAGGTACGAACGGAATGCCGCCCGAAGCGCGCGCCCGGCCCGTACTCCACCGTCTGGCCGACGTAGTGCAGGTTGGTTGCGCCGTGGTTGCGGATGGCTTGAGCCGGCGCCTCCACCACGGCCCAGATCGTGTGCGGCGTGACGCGCGCAGGGGAAGGTTCGAACACCTCGGCGCCCGGCCACTCCTGAACCGTGAGCACCCGCCTCTTCAGGCCGACGGTCGGCACGCCGTAGCCGTCCACCTTGATGCCGGCATCGACCATGATTCCGTTGCTGCGAACCGTGGCGTCGCCGACCTTCAGCGCGTCAATGCCGAGGGGGTACAGGACGTACTGATTGAGCCCCGGCTTGCCGAATGCGCTCAACGAGTCCACCGGTTCGCCATCCTGAATAATCCACTGCGGCGAGTACGGCGGCGCGCCGGTCCGGGTCACCACCAGCTTGTCGCCGATGCGCATGAAATTGTTACCCGGCACCGCGATGCTCTGCTTCCGGTCCGCGATCTTGGCCTGGCCGAACAGCTGCATGCTGTTGCCATCAGGCCCCACCGGCCGAAACTGCAGGCGAACGAAGGCGTCCCCGAACTCCTCTGCGTTCCATCCGTAGCCGCGCATCTCCGGTGTCACGTTGTGCACGCGCGGCTCGCCGAAGATGTCCTGGTGCGCCCACTTCGGCGCCACGATGTTGAAGTGGATGGACAGCGCGGCCAGGCCAAGGCGCACCATGTCATCGCCCTTCGGATCGACGTAGCGTGTGTACAGCTTGACCTCTGGCAGCGGGACGTCGGGCGGCTGGATGGCATACCGCGGCTCTAGTGCCACCGTCCGAATGGCGAAGTCGATGAAGGCGACGCCGAACGCCGCGGAGTCGATGCCACCGATGCGCTGGTAGTAGCGCCGCGTGTTCTCCAGCGCGGCCGTGCCGAACAACTGCGCACCAGCACCAGCGGGCGCGAGCACCCGCGCGGCGTTGTAGACCGCGGTCCAGCTGAGCACCGGCGGCGGCTCGATGCCGTCCATCGGGAAGCGCCGCACGCCGTAGGCCACCAGGCCGGCGGGCGTGGTGCCCGGGAAACCAGGTGGGGTCATGCCCGCCGGCGCGATCACCCGCGCGTTGTTGTAGATCAGCGGCTCGCCCGGCCGCGGCGGCGCCGTGCTGAAGGTCGCGACCGTCTTGTTCCTGTTCTCGATGGCGGTCCACTGCGACCACGCGGGCGGGTTCAGCCCGTCGTTCGGGTCGTAGGCCTGCAGCACGAACTGGCGCAGGTTGTAGGCCTGGGCGCGCCCCCAGCGGTACTGCTCCTGCACGTTCGTCTCGAAGCCAGGCGGCTGCACGAAGGTCAGGTAGTTCTTGATCGTCGTCGCGCCCCACACTTCGCGGAAGCCCTGCGGCGCCACCGTCTGCGAGACGGGGACGATGCGCGTGCCGAAGGCCAACGAGTCCCACCCCAGCGGCGAGAGGAACCGCGTGCCACCCACGTTCGGCCGGGCCACGGCATCGAGGAAAGCGCCCGCCGGCGCCAGCACGCGCGTGCCCTGGCTGATCCAGGCTGTGCCGAAGCCCGGTGTTGGAATGCCTGCGGCGAGTTGCACGTACTGCCGGTCGTGACTGACGCGGTTCGTGCTGGAAATGCTGGTGGCCACCAGCCCGGTCGGCAGCAGGTAGCGCGTGTAGAGCCAGACTGTCGAGTTCGTGCCCAATCCTGGCGGCACGATGTTCCCAGCCGCGATGTAGCGGTTGCGGTTGATGATGGTCGGGTTGCCGCCGGCCATCGCGTCGAAGCCGACCGGCACCACCGGACGGTGCTTCAGCTGCGCGTTGGTCGCGCCGAATGCCGAAGCGTTGAACCCAGCCACTGCAACGTAGGTGTGATACCTCCATGCAGTGGCAACACCGAACGCCTGGAACGCAGAGCCCGTCGGCCGAACGAACTCACGTCCGTTGCGCACGGCAGGCACACCAGCCGGCGCCTCGGCGATGGTCGCGGGAAACAGGTACTGGGTATCTCCGCCTGGGCCTTCGTCCTGAACGAACTCAAGGCCGACAACTCTGCCCGCGGGCGGAACGTAGCCCGACGGCCCGAAATCGAGTGCTACGTTCTTGCCCAGCGGAGGCTGATACGGGGGACGGTCGACAAAGTTGAACGCGGCCGCCGCACCATCCGGCGCGACATACCCCGGCCCCACAAAATTGAACGTGAGTGCGTCCGACGCTGGCGGGGTATAGGGCATGCGCTACCCGCTCACATAGCCTTTGGCGAGACGTTGGCCAAGATCATGTCGTTGTAGCCGTCATGCCGGCACACCACGTCGAATCGCAAGGCCGTGCTCAGTCCGTCGATGCGCCAAGTGCCATCAACGCCGGACATCACCGACGCAACCAACATCCCATCGCCCATCGCGCCCGTGACCGTCCGAAGCAGCACACGGATCTCCGCCGAGCCGGGCACGCCCTCGATCTTCGTGATGCCAGCTGGATAGGTGCCGGCCAGATACCCGGCGCCGGCCACGTAGGCGTCGCCGCCCGGCAGGTCGGCGTTCACCAGGTTCGCCGCCGGCACCACATAACCGGCGGTGAGCAGTCGCCCGGCGCGCATGCCGGTAGGTGGTCCGTACCCCATGGATCAGACCTCCACAGGGGTGATCGGGCCGTCAGCGATTGGGCGATACCCGGAGGGCCCCAGATGCGTGACCAGCACCTGATCAACGCTCGGCGCCGGCCACGACCAGGTGCCATTGGTCGCCGGAGTCAGCGAAGCCAAAAGAGCACCGGTGGCCCAGTTCTGAATCAGCACGCGGGTTGCGGCCACGCCGCCTTCCAGACGCGACGTGCCACGCACTTGCGTCCAGATCGTGCTCATCTTCGTGGTCGGGCCGCCTGTGACCATGAAGTCCACGAACGAGACTATGGTTGTCCACGCACTCCCGTCGTTCGAGCCTTGCAACTCGAAGTCGCGCGGATATTCCAACGGCTGCGCGGTCGAAACGAGACGCAGGGACCGCACGACCACGGGAGCAGGCAGCTCCACGGTCAGCAGCGACGGAGTGCCCGCCACCACGCGGTTGTCCGATTCCCAATAGGTGGCCGCATTGCCGTCATTGGCGTTGGCCGGCACGAAGGACTGGTAGATCCCGTTCGAGGACATGGTGCCGCTGCGCATCACGTCCAGTCCGGTTGCGTCAGCTGCCTCGAACATCGACCAATCCGCCACGCAGTAGTAGCGCAGATCGGCGCTTGAGTTCTTCGTGAACTTCAGCCTGTAGAACTTGAAAGCTGTCGCCATGCTTGGCTCCTAGGTGCTCGGCGAGACATTCGCAACGATCACGTCGTTGTGCCCGTTCTTGCGCCCAACGACATCGAATTTCAAGCCCGGATTGAGGCCATCCACGCGCCAAGTGCCATCGGCGGCAGACACAACCTCGGCAACCACTGCACCGTCGCCATCAGTCCCTGCGGCGGGCCTATACAGCACGCGAACGGTTGCACTTTTTGGCACTCCATCGACGGTCGTAGTGCCGCCCGGCGCCTCGCCCGCCAGATAGCCCGCGCCCACGCTCGGCAGCATGAAGGGCACGTATTCGCGCTTCCACCCGAAGCGGGCTTCTTCCATCGCGTCGATCACGTATGGCATGGCTTAACCCCACGGCAACAGCGGCACGGAATACGAATCCGCAGGCATCCGGTAATAGCACGGGCTGCATGGACCTAAGCCGAAACAGGTTCGGAAAACCCGCTGCCCGCCGCCATCGAGATCGAACGTAATCAGCGTGTCATCCACGCCACCATTGCGCACCATGAACCCAAGATTGAAGCGGTGCCGCTTCCCATCGAGAATCTTCGAGGCTCGGACAATGCGAACGCCTTCGCTGGTGGTGCTCGCCTGAGGGTCGAAGACAAACCCCGCGCTGGTCTGCAACTGGGTTGCCCAAATACCAGCAGCGCAAGTCCAGTACCTCGTACCAATCAAGCTTGTGTCCGCCAGCGAAACCCCATAGACCGATGAACTCGCTATCGTTTCGGGGGAAGTGGCAACCAAGAACACATTGTTCGCAACATCGCTGCGAAAGATGCCAAGGGTGAACAGCGATCCGCTGTCCGGGTAGGTGGCCTGGTTTCCGGATAAAGCCGTCAGGTAGCTCTTTGAATGGTGAATCCAAAAATGGTCTGCGCCGCAGCTCGCGGAAATCGGTGTCTCGGTGATGGGAACGATGTTTGCCGACCACTGGTAGGTTGTCTGTTGGGTAGCGCTGAGAATGCTCTCGCTCAGCTTGTTTGATGTAAGAACCCCACCCAACAGCTCCATTCCAATTCGGCAATGCCAGTACGCATGGCGGCTTGACGTACTCACTTGGGCCTGCCGGAAGAAAACTTGAAGGTACAGTTCCAGTGACGGGTGCTTGTAGAGCTTGTAGCCATCCGCGTTGAAGCCGCTCACTGTCGCGGAGGTCACTGCAGTTTCGCCAGCAGCAGGTGCGCCAGCGACGAAGGTTCCAGCCTGCCCCGCGAAGCTCGCAGCAGGCACCTGCTGCATCCCGGAGGCGACGATGGTGTTGTGCACCGTGTTGTGCGCCAACGCAATAGAGTCCAGCGAGCCGAAGATCGCATCGCGTGCTCGCACGCTGTTTCGAGCGGTTCCCATCTTCTATTCCTTCAATTCGCCAAAGGGCGTTTCATTGGCCCAGTAGCCCTTCGCGGTGTGCCAGTCGGTGTACTCACGCAAAAGCGCATCGTTGCCACGCTGGCCCGCGTAGCGCAGCGCGTAGTCGATGGCCCATTGCTGGGTGTCGCGGTTTGGCGGGCAAGGTGCCAGCTCGTGCACGAACATCTGGAACGGCGGCAGCGCGCCGACCTTGCGCCAGTCGATAGCGACGGGCGACGCCGGCGTGAGCTCAATGGGCTTTGGGGCGATGCCCTCCACGCCGACGCGCTGCGGCGCCGGCTTCTGCGGCTCGGCCGCGGCAAATTGCGTGTCTTGCACTCCTGCGCTCCCGGTCTTCAGACCTTGAAGATCTTGTTGGTGCCGTTGTCCCAGGTGACGATGATGTCGCCGCCGTTGGGCGTGATGGGCAGGCCGGTGGCCGTGTCGATGTAGGCGATCAGCGGCGAGGTGGACTCGGTGCCGGTGTCGCGATAGATCACGATGGCCTCGATGCTGGCGCCCGACACCGCAGTGAAGGTCACGTCCGCGCCGTCGGCCGCGCCACCCGTAGTGGTCTTCGCCGTCAGCGTCACCGGCCCGGCGATGCGCGCCGAGGTCGGGATGTCGGACAGATACTGGTGGATGGCCGTCTGCGGCGTGTACGCGCCGGTGTCCACCAAGATGATCTTGATGGTGTCGGTCAGCCAGTTGAACTGGCCTTCGAGGAAACGCTGACGCGCAGCGTCATAGAGCGTGTTTGCCATGGGTGTGCTCCTTCGCAATGGGCAAAGAAGCGCACTCCTGCGCGCTGGGTTGGGTTTGGGCCTTGCGGCCCGGTCGGTCGATAGCCACGCTGGCGTCGGCCAGCACCACAAGGCGAGCGCGCTGGCCGGACTTTTCGGCGAGCGTGACCGTGGCGCCGTTGATCGTGAAGGTCTCCCCCACGCGCAATTCGATGTGCAGCTTCTTGGGCTGGTTCATAGTGGGTACACCACCGTCGTCTGGTCGGTGTCCTCGCGGGTGATGCGCCGCATGTCGGCGTCAGGCATGGGGCCGAAGTAGGCGGTGAATTCGCCCTCGGCAATCGCAGCTCGGTTGGGGTCGAATGCCTGCGAGTCCGGGATGCTGAATGCGCGATGCAGCGGCCACTGAATCAGCTTCTCGTGGTGCGCCTTGTGGATCTCGGGCACATCGTCGTTCGCCGTCATCGTGGCGAGCGGGAGGCGGTAACCCTCGATGAACAGCGTACCGGCCGCGGTCGGCGTGTTCACCAGTCGCAACGTGGTGTCGCCTTGCAGGGCGTAGCGCAGCTCTCCAGCCGGCACCCCTTCGCCCACACGCCAGCCCGGTGCCTCGCGGTCTAGCCAGCCACGCGACACCAGCTTCAGCTCCACAGGCTCTGGCACCGCGTCCACCAAATGCAGGTTCGTCAGCTCGTAGAGGCTGGCGTGCAGCGGGTAGGTGTGGCGGCCAGCCTCCATCACGATCTGGCACACCGCCGGAAGCGAGTCTTCGAGCAGCAGCCGCGCGCGCACCGCGGCCTGGGCCTGCGCATCGTTGAACCAGTCGCGCACGTCCTCATCAGCCCACAGGTAGGGCGCAACGGTGTCGCGAGCAAGCACACGGAAACGGCGGATGAGCTGCTGAAGCGTCATGGATCAGGGCGCGCCGAATTGGTCGAGCAGCTCCACCACCTTCGCGCGCATGTTGTCCACGCTCAGGTTCTTGGGCACCTTCTGGCTGAACTTCTCCAGCGCGAACGCCTGCAGGGCGTCCTTGTCCATCGCGTTCAGCGATTCCACCAGATCCATGCGACGGTTCTCCGTCTCCTGCAGCGCCTTCTTGTTCTTGTCCGCGTCCTTCAGAAGAGCGGCGGTGTCGTCGCCCTCGGGCTTCGTCGGCTCGGGTGCCGGCGCGCTGTCCTCGCCGCGCGTGAACACATCCTCGTGGCGCAGCAGCTTGGCGGCCAGTTCGAGGTCGGTGACCACACGGGTCTGGCCCGGATTGAAGGGCAAGCTGGAGCCGTACAGGCGGTCGATGAACGGCGTTTCGCGGCCGGTGTACTTCACGGGCACGCCAGGGTTCGAAGTGGTCATGTGGTGTCCTCGGGGGGTTGCCATCGGGGGAAGGCGTTGCCGCCCTCCCCCATCCGGTTTACTGCGCGCCCAGGCGCTCGCCGTGCACGATCACGTCCACGCGGCCGGCCTTGGCATTGGCCGCGCCGGCGATGGTCAGCACCAGGAACGCTTCCTTGGCGAGCGTCACCGGGGCCTTGGCGACTGCGTTGCGGAGGCGGCCCGTGGCGTTGAGCACCAGGCCGGCGCCGAAGTACGCTGCGTCCTGCGGCACCTCGGGGCTGTCCACGCCGTCGATGTACTCGAAGCCGAGCGAACCGGTGACGGCCGCAGTCAGCGCGGTGGACACAATGACCTGCGAATCTTCCAGACGGAAGCCCGCCGGCAGAGTCTGCAGATACACCTTGTCGCCCACGCCGAGCGGCGCGTCCGAATTCGAGCGCACGGCAGCGCCGGCAGCGTTGGTTTCGAGGGTGCCGCGCAGCGTGGTGACGTTGCCGTAGGGGGCCATGCCGCCGAACTGGTTGATGCCCAGTCCCTTGAGTTTGATGGTGGCCATGTGAGGCTCCTATGAATTTGGGATGTGAGGGAAGACGGGCCGGGTTGCCCCGGCCCAGGACATCAGCCGCGCGGCTTGATGATCGGCACAGCGGTATCGAGCACCGTGACGCCGTGGTCGGTGAACTGCACCTCGTCGCCGTGGTCCACGGCGAAGCGGATCTTCGACATGCCCAGGATCGCGCCGATCAGCAGTTCCAGCTTGTCGCCGTGGTCACCGGGCTCTTCGCTCCAGAAGAACGGCATGCCGCTGTGCTCGGAAGCTGCGAAGGCCTGCGCCAGCGCCTGGCCGCCGAGCAGGATGGCTCGGTCGATGGCGAACTTGTCGGCAAATGCGGCCGGCACCAGGGCGTCGGTCTCCACTTCCGAGTCGTAGGCCGCGCAGTAGCGCAGAACGTCACCCGCATAGAAGCGGATTGGCTTCGGCATCTTCACCAGCAGGATGCCTTGCCACAGGCCGGCATCGCCGAGGAACAGCGGGTGGTCCTTGGCGAGGCGAGCGCGAGCGCTGGCGGCCGCCTGGAAGTTGCGGAATGCCGGGTCGGTCGCGAAGCCGCTGTACTGCGCTGGCGACAGCAGCATTACGCGCAGCGGGCTGTCGGTTGCGGCTTGGTCACCATCGAACTGCACCGGGGGCGGCGGCAGCGCGATCTGGTCGATGTAGGCGCGCACGGCATCCACGGTTCCCATCTTCAGCAGGTCGGTCGAAGCGATGTCCACCTCGCCAGCGTTGACCTTGAGTTGGTCGATGCCGCCGGCCTTTGCCATGAAGTGGCGGTTCTTGGTCGGCGCCTTCACGCGGTTGACCATGATCTTCTTGAAGCCGGGGTGCGTCTCAACCGGAACCCGCCATTCGATGTTGTCGTGGAAACCGCGGGCACCACCCATGTGAACGAGGATCGACTGGTCGATGTAGTCGTTCATCTTCTGCTGCGCGAGCGGGCGGCCCACGCGGCGCAGGTCCACAGGGCTGCGGATCTGGCTCATCACATCGCCCATGTCGATGGGGAAGCGGGCCTGGTTCACGCGCAGGCGGTCTTCGGACAGCTTCACGCCGACACCCTTGCCCTGGGCAATCTCGCTGCCCATGATGGGGTAGCCGCCGCTGGGGTTGATGAGGTTGAAGACCACCTCGTCGCCCTTGCCCTTGCCCAGGTCCTGCGCCTGCACGATGGGCATGTGGTTGCTCGACTGCTTCTTGATCGTCGCGATGGCGCCTTCGAGCTTGCGCATCTTGCCCGTGAGGCGGTTGAGCGTGGTGTTGCGCTGCTGGCAGACGGCGAAGACACCAGCGGCTTGCTGGATCATTGCCTTCGGGTCGCCATACTGCATCTGCGTTTTGGTCGCGGTCATCTAGACCTCCTTGTGATGTGGTTCTTCGTGCGCCTCGCGGCTCACAGTTGACGGTTCAGAAACGCCTCGATCTGCTCGGGCGACATGCCCTGCATGGCCTCCGCCATCGAGACGCCTTCCATGGCAGCCAAGCGCTCGTGCGGCGACAGCGCGTCCGCACGACCGCCCGGAATGTCCGAGAGGGATGCGGGTACGGCCGGAGCTGCAGCTGCGATGGCGGCCTGCGCCGCCGCCTTGGGATCGGTCGCGGCGGTCTGACTCTTTCCAGAGGCCGGGGCCGGCGCCGGTGCGGGTGCGCTGGCTCCGCCCTTCTTGAAGTTGTCGAACAGCTCGATGACCTGCTCGGTCGAACCCTTCTCCAGTACGGCACGCAGCGTGGGCTGCATGTAGCTGGGGTGCTGGCCGATCCAGGCCTGCAGCTCGGCGCTCTCCACAATGGAGTCCGCGTCGGGGTGCTTGCCGTAGATCGCCGAGTAGTGGGCTTCCTGGGCGGTCTGCTGCTGGCGCTGCTGAATCGGCGCAAGCGCCTTTCCGACTTGCGCTTGCACCTGGGCCTGCACCTGCTGGGCCACCAGCGTGCCGATGCCCTTTGCGAGCGCCTCTTCGGAGAAGTCTCCGAAGATCCCCGGATCGACACCCTGTTCGATGGCTGCCTGTGCGGCGGCCACTTGGTTGTCGGTCTTCGTGGGCGCCTGGCCGGCATCGGCACGCTGCTGTGCCTGGGCCTGCAGGTCAGCGAGCTGGCGCTGCGCGGTCTCGGCCTGCGCCTTCCAGTGCTGCTCACCCTCGCGGGCCTGCACCAGCTTCTCGTAGGGGATGGTGTGCTTTCCATCCTTCGCGAGCACGACAGCGTTGGACGCATCGTGCTCGGTCGCGGGAGCTGCTGCAGGCGCCGCGGCGGGCGCAGGTGCTGGAGCGGGTGCGACGGCCGGGGTCGTTGCTGCGCCGTTCGTCACTTCGGTGGACTTGTCCACCACGGTCGTGGTGGCTGCGTCGGATGCGGGGGTGGTCGTGGGCGCGCCACCGTTGTCCAGCGTGGTGCTGGTGTCGCCCGTTTCGCCCAGCTCCAGGAGCTGCGCGGCCTGCTCCGGCGTCAGTGCGCCGTTGATCTCGGTGTTCTGGAAAAAGTCGTTGGTTGATGTCGTCATGCCTGTCCCGCCACATATCGCCGTGGCCGCAAGGGCCAGCAATCCGGTGCAGAACCTGAACGGCCCTGCTCCATCTGCTATGGAGACTCACGCCCTTTCGGTCGTGACCTTCGCAACTGCACTCGCGCGCGGTTGCTTGGGGGCAGTGTGGGAAGACAGGCTTAAAAGACGAAACCCTACAGGGGGGCGTTACGCCGCGGGTAGGTCGATGAACGACATGCTGAAGTGCTCTCGATCAACTTGCGCAGACTGCAGCTGGATGTGCTGCGCCTCTGGGTCGGATGCGAGCCGACGAATGCTCTCGACAACAGCCATCGTGGCATTGGCGCCACCAATGACCCTGCGCACCGCGGCCTTCGGTATTGGCCATAGGTGCAGGGGGAACCGATAAGGTCCTCTGTATTGAGTTTGGCTGTAGCTAAGGGGCATGAACATGCGCCATTCACGCTCGTAGCTCCAGCAAGTGCCCTTCACCTCGAAAATTCCGAAACTCATTTGCGTGAGGACGACGGCGGGGCGGGAATCTGAGTAGCTCACCGGACGAAGGAATCCATACTCGGCGGCAAATTCCGCGGCCTCCTGCGCGTCTGCGTTCGCGTGGGCGGGCGGGACCTTGCTCTGAAAAAACTCGTGCGCTGTGTCGAATTCCACTACGAAGCCTGTGTGGCTCTCGCCGTAGTGCGACCACATCAGGAGATTGGCCGGATCTTCGGTCAGGCAGAACACTCCGATGCCAGCATTCGCCATGTCGGTGACTCCGCTCGCCATCTCGGGATACGCCTTTCCCCGGATCGCCTTCAACTCCTGTTCGACGTCCGCTGCCTTCGATAGCCGAAGCTTCGTGAGAAATTGGTCTTGGCTGACACGGGCTCGAAACCCAGGCCGTTGCTTGGCGTAGGCCTCGACCATCCTCTCTTCCCACACCTTGCCTGCCTGCGCTTCCTCTTCTTCCGCCGTTCCCCAACCGGCAACGTGCGGGCTGAATTCAAAGGGGTCATTCATCGCACCCGGTTGGCTGAACCGAACATGCCAGTTACCGAAGAATCTAGTTCCGGAGGGTGAAAAATACTTGAACAAGCTCCGCGGAGGCGCGGGGCGAGCATTGGCTGCGGGTAGCTGGTCTGTCATAGGCCCACCAGGATTTTTGAAGGCCCTGAATGTACGCGCTGCCTGCCTCTGCTTGCCACGCCGATTCGCTAGGTGGCTTCGCATGCCGCAGAATTGCTGCATGGACCAGAACCAGCCACCTCCCGACAAGCTCGTGCCCGACAGGATCCACGCCGCCGTCCAGGCCAACAAGGCTGCTCTTCAGGGACTGCTGAACGCCGTAAGGAACACCCTCGAAACCCTCCGTCCTGAGTTGGAATATCTCCGCGACTCGTGGGTGAAGATGGCGCCGTCGCTTGCCGACCTGATAGTGGCTTGGGACAAGATGCCGGGCGAGTACCGCGACGCGTTGATGGTCGTTGCGAACGAAGGCTGGTATCTCGACCCGGACGAGATGGCGTTTGACGAACCGGCCAGAATTGCACGCGCCTACTCAGACGGTCGTCACCAGGAGGCCGAGAACCAGTTGCTGGCGCACTTCAGGGCACGGCTCCCGGGCATTGAGGATGCCCTTATTCAGCAGTTCCCGGCTCGCACTGCGATCCTGAGGCAAGCGTTTGAAGCCCACCGTCAGGGGCTGTACTTCGTATCAGTGCCTACGCTGTTCACGCAGATCGACGGCGTGTGCATGGATATCTCAACCCACCACCTCTTCATGAAGGGTCGGGGCGAAACGAGAACAGGCGTCGCACCATATGTCGATCAGATCGCCGACAACGCCCTCTCGCAGGCGATGTTGGCGCCGTTCCTGGAGCCTCACGCCGTTATGCTCAGTGAGAAGCAGAGGGCGCCAGGCTTTTCGAAGTTGAATCGCCATATGGTGCTCCACGGCGAGTCGTTCGACTATGGCACGGAGGCCAACAGCCTCCGCGCCGTCTCGCTGCTGTTCTATGCCGCACGCGCACTCAGCGAGTTCGGCACAACCCCGACAGCTGCACCGAAAACCCCTTAGACCTGGGCCGGGGCGCGCTCCAAGTTGTCCGCGGTACGCGCAGTTTCGATTCCGTGCATCCCACGTTGGGGTTGCTGCGGAACCGGCGGGAAACCAGGGCTCGTGTTCTCCCGCACCGGTGCTCCATCAGCCTCTTCCGCGGCCAGTGCTGGCCGGCCCTGGCCCTGGATGTAGGGATCCTTCATCTGCACCGCAGCGGTCTCTCCCGGCACGGGGAAGTTCGGATCATCGCCACCCGGGCTCGGCTGCTTGTAGCCCGCGCCCTGCATGATGCGGTCCGCGATGGGAGCGATCATCGGCATCGTGGCCACCTGGGCGCCGCCCTGCATCGCGGAGAACGCGGCCTGCACTCCGATCTGTACGGCCTGGGCCATGATCTTCTTGATCTCGGCGTCGTTGCGCGCCTCCTTCATGTCCAGCTCGCGCGCCTTCAGCTCGTTGCCCGCCTGCGCCAGCGCCTGCTTCACGGCATCGTTGATGCGCTGGTCGATCTCTTCCGGCGTCGGCTGTTGGCCGGCCGCGCGCAGCGCCGCCACCAGGTCGCGCTTGAACGGCACGTCCATGAGGCTCGCGAGGAACGGCATCGCCGCGGCCTGGTACTGCGGCGGCAGGCTCTTCACCGCCTCGCTCATCGCGTTCAGCTGCTGGCCGCGATAGCTGGAGGTGCTCGGCACGTCTTCGAGCGCAACCTTCAGGCGGGTGCGCTGCAGGTCGTTGCTGAGGTAGGCCGTGCCAGTCGCCGGATCCGTTTCCGGCTTGTTGAGGAACACCGTGCGGTCAGGCGTGATGGCATCACCTTCGATCACCACGGTATGCGGCTCGCGCCCCATGTCCTCCACGATCATCGCCAGCAGCAGCTCGCCGACCTGCGTGCGTGCGGCCTTGAAGTTGTCCATGAGGCGCGCCAGGCTCTGGTTCGCCTGCTCCACCTGCGTCTGCTCCTGCAGGCCACTGGTCGCGGTGCCGCGCCGACCGGAGAAAGCGCCAGCGGCCGCCGGCGACACGCGCTCCAGCGCCATACGGGCGTCGGCCAGCATCTGCAGCTGCTGGTCGGTCAGCTGCACGTCGCGCTTCACTTCGAAGCGTGCGCCAGGCTGGGCCATGTGAGCGGCGTTGAGCACGATGTCGGCATTGCGCCGGCCCACCTGGCGACGCACCTGCTCATCGGTCATGTCTGTCGCACCCTTTGTGCGCTCTACGCGGTAGGCCGTCATGCCCCAGGTCATCGCGGCGGTGCCGCTGTTGAGTCGGTCCTGCTGGAAGATCATGCCACGCACGATGCCGTACGGGACGCGCGTGTTGTCTTCGCGGAATCCCCAGAAGGGCACATAAGGGAAGTGCCGGTGCGTGTAAGGGCTCGGTCCGTCGTGCAGGCAGTGCGGGCCGAGCCAGAAGCTGCGACGCACGCGAGCGATTACGGAGCGCTGCGGGCGCACCAGTCCGCGGGCCAGCGCATAGTTGTGCGTCTCGTTCGCTTCGTCGTACTCCACCACGCGGCCGTCGGGCGCGCGCAGCACCACCACGTTCACCCAACGGCGATACCACAGCTCGGCCAGGCACACGTCCTTGCTCACCGGGTCGTACCAGTGATGCTCGGCTACGGTCCAGGCGCGCGCGGCGTCCCATGCGCCTGACGTGAGGCCTGTTGAGGTGCCACCGTCGAACGTGTCCGGCGAGTAGTTGACCCACCAAGACTGGCCGTGCTTGCCGCATTCGCGGATGAGATCCTTGTGCTTCGGAAACACCTTCACGAGCCGGCTGGGGTGCAGCCACCGCTTGCGACGCAGGAAGCGCGCATCGCTCAGGTCGTCCTCCGTGGCGTAGAAGTCCCAGTGGATCTCATTGCGGTGCACGGCGCTGCAGCGATACGCATACTTGAAGGGGTCGGACTCGCGCGACACCTCCACCCAGCCCAGGCCTACCGCCGTCTGGGGCCGGAACGCATCCGAGCATGCGCGGTCCGCCTTCGCGTGGCGCTCGGCTTCATTGAGGCGGAAGTTCAAGGCATCCGCCACGTCCTGACCGTCCGGCTGCCCGTTCGGCGTTACGCGCCAGTCCGTGCGCACCGTGGCCTCATAGCCCTGGATCGCCAGCAGTGCCGGGCCGATCAGGTCTTCCTTCGCCGGCGGGATGCCGAGTTCGCGTTGGGCCGCCAGTAGCTCGGTGTCGAGCTGGTTGCCGTCGGCATAGTCCAGCTCCTTGTCGGCCACCGCGCGCCAGGCGGGCTGTTCCTCGATCTCGCACAGGAACTGCCGGTACTCCGCCAGCGAAAGCGCGCCCTCGGCTTCGAAGTCATCTGCGGTGCCCTCTTCAGGGATGGTGTCGGTGTTGGGGGTCATGGGTACGGTGCTCCTACACGCGCCAGTCCGGCGCGGGTGCTTCTTGATATGCGTTGGCTTCGGTCATCGAGGCAAGCAGGCCGTTCTCTTTGGCTTGCGCCCACTGGCGCAGCGCGTCGGCGCCTTCGCTGCATCCGTTGCTCTTGTCTGGCTGGTCCAGGTAGCGGTTTTCGGAACGGCTGAACTTCTTCTTGTAGCCCTGGAGCCGCTTCACTCCCTCGGCACAGCGGTCCTGGTCGAAGTAGGCGCCCTTCAGGTGCTTGCGGGTCATGTTGATGCCGGCGATCAGTTCTGTGATGCGCGGCACGATGAAGAAGGTCTGCCCGGGCAGCAACGTCTGCAGCTGCTCGCGGGTGCTCTTGTTGTAGTCGCCGAGGCGCTTGTGGTCGGCGTCGTGCGGGAGGAAGTGCGCGCCGAACAAGTAGCCGGTGGTCTGCAGGTGCGTGGCGTAGTGGCGCAGGTCCTCGTTGTGCTCTTCGTAGTAGCCGATGAAGCGCGCCTCGCCGCGCAGCTCCTGCATGAACCAGATCGCGCAGCCATCGCTGTTGCCGATGTCCCAGAAGGTGTAGACGGGCAGGTCGAGCACGGGCACCAGCGTGATGCCGCCACGCTGGCGCAGCTTCGTCATGTCCTTCGCGTAGTAGTTGCCCTCGGTGCTGACCTGGAACGCTTCGTCGGGCGTGGAGGGGTACTCCTGCCACATCCGCTCTTCCTTGCCCGGGAAGTCCGCCAGCTGCGTCGCGACATACCAGGCCCGCTGGCCCATGTCGATCTTGCAGCCCATCTCTTCTTCGATGCGCTCGAAGTATTCGTGCTGCTCTACCGTGATGGGCACCAGGCCCGGGTCCATCGTGTAGTTCGGCTCCTGCCACCACGCATAGAAGTGGAAGCGGTAGTCCCGCTCCGTCAGGCGGCGGTGCCCGAAGTGCAGCGCCTGGGCGCGCTTGGCAATGTCGTAAAACTCGCCTTCCTGGCCTTCGGCGGTGCTCTCGATCACCAAGATGCCGTTCTTCGGCACGGCCGGGATGGAGCCGGTGACAACCTCCTGCGCCTTCTCCGGGTACTTTGCGCAGATCTTGCCGAACTCGCTGATGTGCAGCCGGTGGATGGTGCCGGAGCGCATCGACGTTGCGACGCGCACGCTGCTGTTGTTGTGCGCGAACAGCAGCTCCACCGCGCTGTCTCGCGCCAGCGGGAAACGCTGCCGGATTTCCTCGGGCAGGTTGTCGTAGGCGAACTTCACCTTGTCGCGGAAGATCGCCTCGGCCGCCTCGCGGTCCTGCGCGATGATGCCGCAGCGCTGGTCGGCGTTGAACAGCGCGTGGTCCAGCCACAGGATGGCGATGAGCGTGGTGAAGCCGAGCTGGCGTGCCTTGAGGATCAGGTTCCGATGCCACAGGCGCTTGAGGAACCGCCGCTGTGCGCCGTTGGGTTTGAACGGCAGCACGAACGATTCGGCCGGCTCGCCCTCTTCCGCGTCGTCGCCCTTCACCATGATCTTGTAGAGGCACCCGCTGAACAGGCGCCACTCAGGGTCGGCCAGGCAGCGCTGCAGTTCCTCCGCGTTCGTGGGCAGAGGACGCAGCGGGGTGTCGTGGGCAATCCGCGTGCGGCCGGCCACGATCAGTCCTCTTCCGGGTCGTCGGCGCGCGGCATGAACGCGCTCGGCGCCGCGGACGCTGCGGTGCGCTCCGGATCCTCGGCCACCGGCTTGAAGGCATTGCCACTGCCCTTGGCGATGGCGTGCAGCAGTGCGGCCAAGGGGTCGGTCTTCTGCTGGTTGTCCTTCTCGTACAGGCCCAGGTGCTTGAACAGCTTCTCGGCGAACACGCCCTTGTCGTGCATCAGGACCTCGATGCCGTACTTGCCCTGCTTGGCGCCGGCGTACAGCGCAAGCGCCTGGGGCGAGAGGTAGCGCGTGTCCTTCAGCGTCGTGCGTGCGTGACCGTCGCCGCTGCAGTCCGGGCAGCTGGGGTGCGGGTCCTTCAGCGGGTCGAAGCCGATGCCGCCCTTCTCTTCCCACTCTTCGTCGGGCTTGCCTTCGGCGCGATGCAGCTCACGCTCCCGGTTGTATTCCGCGAGTGTGCGCTGGTACTTGTGACCTTCGCCCCAGCAATGCCGGCAGCAACCGACTTTCACCTCGACCAGTTCGCGGGGGTCGGCCGTCACGATGTTCCAAGCTTCCGTGACCACGCGGTCGGCGCTGATCTGGGTTCGCTCCTGCTGCGCCTTCCGGCCAGCGGCCACGGCCGTCTGAATACTAAGTTTTGCTAAGAGCTGCGCGCCCTGCTCGTTGGCGGTGGCGGCGCTATACCCGGCCCGGATTGCTGCCTGCGTGGCGTTCAAGTCCACCAGGTACTCGTCCACGAAGCGCTGCTGCTTCTCGGTGAGCGGAACCACGGGTACGACAGCAGGCGCCTCGGGCTTGGACGCACGCTTGCGCGGGGCAGGCTTCACCGGAGCCTTCGCCTTGGCGGGTGCCTTCTTGCGTGCAGGCGCAACTACGCCCACAGTCTTCTTCTTGACTGCGGGCTTCGATGGGATCTTGCGGGGCGCGGGCTTCTTTCCCGCCGGGGGTTTTGCCATGCCCGGCAGTGTTCCGGGCGTGGGGGGTTGCGTCGAACCCTACAGGGTGGCGCCTACGCGCTAGCGATGGCGCCCATGATCGTGGCAATGGATGCCGCCACCTCCAAGGCCTTGGGCAATCCATTCAACAACGAGCGAACCACCGACCGCTTTGGCGCACCCGACGCGAACTGGCTCTTCACCTCTTCGACCGCCTCAAGCGCTTCTGCCTTCTCGTTTTCCGACAGATCGGCCGTGCGGATGGCAGCCATGATCGTGTCGATCTGCTCCGCAACATCGGATTGGATGTGCACCACGTTGGTCGAGTTGTCCACCGAGTTGACGTTGACGCGGGCATTGTTGCCGGTCAAGTTGTACGTGATGTGCTGCACTGCAGCTTTCGCCTCCGGAAGGCCCAGCTTCTTGACCTGCAGCTGGTAATGCGGTCCGATCATTCCAGTGTCGTAGAACACCGGATCGATCACTTGGTAGGTTTCCTCCGCGCCCGTCGCGATGGTTCGGATGATCAGGTCCCCAGGGTCAACGCGATGATTCTTTCCTCCGATGTAGATGCCGGTCGAACTACCGACGGTTCCTCGAATGCTGATGCGTGTGCCGTCCGTCTTGAGAAGGTCCAGGGGCTCTCGGTCGAAGTTCATCAGGCTTGCCTTTCGCTACCAGCTATCGGGTGGAGATCCATCAAGTCTACGGCGAGAACGAAAAAAGCCCGCTCGGGCGAACCCGGCGGGCGAAGCGTTCGCAATGAGGCAAACGTGGAGACAACTGCTGGTTGCAGGGGGCGGATTCGAACCGCCGACAACCGGGTTATGGGCCCGGTGATCTACCGCCTGATCTACCCTGCGATGGGATTGATGATTCCTGGGATCGAGTGAGTGGACGAACCCTACAGGGGGTTCAGACCGAAGGGCACATGCGCCACTGGCTGCGCACATGCGGGCGCTCGCGCTTCGCGAGGCCCAGGGCGTGGGCACAGGCCTGGACCAGCTCCGCCGGATGCGGGAGCGCGACCAGGCGCGGCTGTTCGAATACCGCGGGCACGCCGGCAACGAAATCGCGGGCGAAGCAGTAGACGGCAGTGCAAGCGGCTGCCACCCGGTCGTAGCCGACGCTGATGGTGCTGCTGACGAGCGCGGCGGCGGCCAGGCCGAGGATGATGAAGCGGGAGCGGATGGTTGCCATGGAGGGGCCTTGAAGTGGATTGAAGGAGCCCTAATCTTCTTGGGTACCCGGCCCGCATCCCAATCCCTACAGGGGGTAGCCGCTGCTGTCGGAAAGACCAACTTAGAACGGAGACATATGAGCCATTCCATTTTTTCTATCAACGGCCTGCCTCGGCCCTTTTTTCGCGACGCCTACCTAGTGGTCTCCGTCTGGCGCCCGACCCCGACTTCCTGGCGCGCCGAGTACTACATCCTGACGAGGCGGCCGGACGAACATGTCTTCTGCGGCCAGGTGGACATCGATCCGACGACTTTCCCGGCCGAAGTACAGGATGAGCTGTCCATTGACGAGAAGTACATGATCAACGAGGCGAAGCAGCAAGCTGAGATCGTTGTCATCGAAGAGCTGAGCAAACTTGCTCAGCAGCAGCAAGATCCCGAGTTGGAATACCTGCCGACAGGCCTGGAATCCACCATCATGACTTTGGGCACTCTCTGGCGCCTGGGCACTTATAAAGCTGCGCTTCAAAAGATTGCCAGCACTACCGGCTCGAAGGAGCTGAAGCTCCATCTGAGCATTGCATTCTCCATTCGGCTGGGGAGCAACGCCTGAGCACGCCCCAAGCTGTCCTGCGACTACCCCTCCGCTAGCCCTCGCAACTCGTCGCGCTGCATAGCCACCTTATTGCGCGCCGTCCTCAAGTCCCGGAGCAGCACGCGCAGTTCGTCGTGCGTGCGCTGCTTCAATGACTCTTCGCCGCCGGAGATCACCGGCTGCGCGGCCTGCAGCAGGCCTTCCGCCGTGATTCGCTTGCCCTCGCATTCATTGAGAATCAGCGCGACGGAGGAATTGTTGTACGAACCGCTCTTGATCTCCAGCACCTTGGCGCGCTGCTTGGTCTTGACGACATCACCGCCATGAAGGCGCACGTCGTCAGAGAGTCCATGTGCTTCCAGAATCACGTCATCAACCAGCCGGCGGCGCTCGGCCGCCTCGCTCAGTTCCTCGGCCCGCTTCTCTGCGTTCGCAGCACGGCCATTCGCAAAGTACGACTGGAAACCCGCCCCGATGCTGACCAGGAGCGCGAGGCCAGAAATCACGTCACCTGGGGAAATGGTCACAGCGAAAGTCCTTTAGAGGCCTGCGCCAGCCGGCGCCTGCTAGATCAGGGGTTTTGGGGGCCGCCCATTGTCTTCGATGCCGGCAGCTTCGCAAGAACCATGATCCAGTCCGGTAGCGCGCCCCCGAAGAATTGCCGCAGGTCCGCCTCGGCGCTCGCCGGGATGAGGTAGACGGTCCGGTCCCCCTCGGGTCCGCCGGGGTCGATGCCCCGCCAAGTCGTCTGATCCAGACCCTGTTCCATCACGCCTCCAGCAGCGAGCGCTGCGACGGGTCGTGGCGTTCCTTCAGGGCTGCCACCTCGCGCGTCAGCTTGCGCACCTGGTCGGCCAGCTCGGTGTTGACGCGCAGCGCCTGCTGGCCCAGGTCGATGGAAGCGAACTGCGCCGCGGCGCCCGCCTGCAGGCCGGCCAGCATGCGGTCCTCGCGCGGCGTCAGCATGAACACGTCGTCCCCGATCTCCAGCTTGACCATGCCGTCCGGCATGAGCGTCTTCGACATGGCGCGCGCCGGCGGGTGCACCGCGGCCGGCACGAACACCCCGCGCTGCACGCGCAGGATCTTCCCGTCGTCCACCAGCACGCCGAGGCGGTCATCGATCACGGTCAGCTTCAGGCCGGTCACCTGCGCCAGCGTCTCGCGCGTGACGATCTGCTCCTGGTTGTGCAGGTCCTGCACGGCTTCGAGCACCTGCTGCGTGCTCGTCTTCGGGGTTGTTGTGTTCATGGTCTCCACTTCGGCAAGTTCACGGGCCACAGGCCCTGGGATTCGATGTGCTGGCGGGTGTCGTGTCCCCATTCGTCCGCCCGCCGCGCGGCCAGCTCGCGCGGGAACAGCTTGTATTGGTCAAAGCGCGTGTGGCAGCCCAGCACGCCCGGCCGGTCGGCGCACAGCGGGAAGCAGGTCCGGTCGTCGGTCTTGCCGCCCTTGGCCTTGCCCTTGTTCGCATGGGCGGCCTGGCTGTGTCCGTGCAGTCCGCAGTGCGCGCACGGAAGTGCGGCCACCAGGCGCAGGTAGGGCTCGCTGCGCTGCGGCAGCGTCTTCGGGATGGCGCGGATCACGGCTGGCGGCCGTGCCATGACAGCGTGCCGCGGCTTCGCGGCGGTCATCGCGGCCGCGGCACGGGTGGCCAGCCGCTCTTCGCGCTCAGCGGTCCAGGACGACTCTGGCGCGGCCGGGCGCGGCCAGGGCGTGCGCTTCATGGGCGTGCGGCGCAGCGTCATTCCCGGAATTCCCCCAGCACCGTCTCGATCATCTGGATGCGCATGGGCGTGGACAGGTGGCGCCAAAGCGTCTTTCCCGCGTGCTCGGTGCGCAGGAAGGCGACGGCGTTGGCGTGGAACACCTCCATCTCGCCCTGCTCCATCTTCGAGTAGCTGATGCTCTTCGGCACGGGGAACACGCCGCCCTTCGGGCCCGGATACCACTCGACGTGCCCGGCTCCGACCTTCAGCCAGTCGCGGAAGGGCTCGAAGGCTTCGAAACGCTCCTGGGCCTGGAACACGGCCTGCTCGAGCGCCATGTGCTTGCGGTGGTACCAGCCCAGGCGCTGCTGGTGGGTCTTCACCTCCATCATTTCGCCCGGCTCCAGCCGCATGAGGCCGGAGAGAAAACGGCGCCAGCGGTTCTGGTTCTGCTGGCCCAGGCCATCGACGTGGCCGGTGAACACCTCGCGCGCGATGGCGCGCTTCTCTTCAGGCAGTTCGACGGGTTGCTGGCGCACCAGCACGATGTCAGCCATGACGCGCCCTCCGGTACGGCCACGCCACCATGGCGGCATCGCGCTCGTGTTGGTTGCTCCGCTCGGCCCAGCCGGTAGCGGCGGCGAACTGTGCCGCGTTCAGCTTGGCGCCCTTGGCGGTCGGGCTGATGCCGTGCGCCGGAATGCCGAGGTCTGCACACACCGAGGTGATGAGGCCGCACCACGCATCAACCTGCCCTACGTTACGAGCGATCTTCAGCGCTGCCGCGCGGCTGCCCGCGGTCGTCCACACCTTCGACTCCAGCCGGCTGTCCTCGAACACCACGCGCGCTGGCATGTAGCTGCGCAGCATGTGCTCGATGGTGTGCGGCTCCACAGTGCGAAGGAACTGCAGCGCGCCACCGTCGAAGGCTGCAAGGCCTGTGCTCGCGCCCGGGTCGATACCGAGGATGTGCACCGTCACAGCAAGGCTCCTTGTGGTGCGGCGCGCATCTGGCCGAGCTGCTGGGCGGCGAGCTTGACGGCCTCGTGCCCCTTCTTCCAGTCGTCGCCCCAGATGTTCCGGAGCGCGGCCTTGTACTCGTCGCGCAGCGTGCCGTCCTGGCGAGAGCGCCAGAATTCGGGACCATTGGCGATGCCGCGGGTCAGGCACTCGCGGCAGTTGGCCGTGTAGCCGGGCCAGTCCGCCCGGATAGCCGCCTTGGCGCAGTTGGGGCAGGTCATGGGCATGCTCCTTCACGCGCACCGAGGCCGGTGAACACGCCCTTGCTGGCAAAGCTCTTCAGCTCGCCGCGGCGCGCGCGGCTGACCAGCGTGGTACCGATGCCCAGCCGCTTCGCGATGGCGCGCCCCGTCTCCCGGCTGGACTGGATCTCCACGATCAGCGCCGGCGTCACCTTCGAGCGCGCGCGGGCGATGGCGCGGTTCGCGAGGATGCGCGTGGTCTTGCCCTTGTACACACCGGTCTTCGTCTGCCAGCGGCCGAAGGCGGCGTCGCTCGTGCAAGCGATGTGATCCGGGTTGCAGCACGCGCGCTCGTCGCAGGTGCCGTAGGCGCGCCAACCGTTCGGGATGGGCTTGCCCGTCGTGCAGTGCGTCACCGCCCGCGGCCCGCTCTGTACCGTCATCCCGCCCTTGGTGTAGTCCGGCGCCCAGATGTTGGCGCGGCCGTCCGGGCGCAGCGAACCGTCCCACAGCCAGTGGCCTTCGGGCGTGATCTTGCAGCGCCCCTTGATCTCTTCGATGGTCTTCATGCTTCGGATTCCTGCTCGGCGGCCAGGCGTTCGTCCACCCGGCGCTGCGCGTCCGCCTGTCGGGCGGCCCACGCTTCGTTTCGGTGCTGCACGGCGGCAGCGCTCTCGGCGGCACGCGCCTTCGCGCGGCTGGCCAGTTCCTCGCGCAGCGCGGTCAGCCGGCGGCGCATTTCTGGGGAGGCCTGTGCTGTCGCCTCGACCTTGCCGGCCAGCAGCGCCACGGGGTTGAGTACCGGCGGCGCCAGCTCCAGCGCCGTGCCGCGCATGGCCGCAGCCGCTTCATGACCCAGGCGCCCGTACTGCACGGCGCGGTCCAGCGCGGCATCGCGTGCGGCACCGTCCCAGCCCACCGACACCAGCACCTCGGGCGCTTCGCGGCGGTCGCGCGCATCACGCACCAGGCGCTCGTAGGCGGAGAGGAACGCCATGCGCGCGCCCACCTTGTCGCCGCCGACTGCAATGGGGCGGGCGATCTGCCACGCCAGCGACACTTCGCTGGTCCACACCACGGTGGCGCGCTCGTCCAGCGCTTCCAAGGCCATGGCCCAGGCTTCGTTCGGCGCCGGGCGGCCCATCACCTCATCGACGCGATCCAGCACGGCCTTCGGCGTCAGCTTGCCGGTGTGCTCCGTGCGAACGCGCCGCAGCGCGCGATCCAGGGCCTCGCGCGGAAAAGCGCTCAGGTCCTCGGCCATCAGGGCGGCCGCCGTCGGCGACATCTGCTGGCCCAGCAGCTCGGCCGTGCCGATCAGCTGCTGCACCAGCCATTGCAGGTCGGAGTCACGCATTGCTGCCCCCCTCCAGTTCGCCGCGGCGCTGGCGCAAGATGGCCATCGCTTCCTCGGCCGCGTCGAAGTTCGCCTGAGACTGGTCCATCTGGCGCGCCCGCGTGCTGGTCATCGCGTGCCCGGCAGCCCACTGCGTGCGGTAGCCCTCCGCCTTCTGCAGCAGCGTGCCCACCGGGTGGCACTCGCGCGTCACATAGGCGTCGGCGACGCGCTCGACGTAGAACTTCGCCACCGCCGGTGCCTCGTCGTAGCCGATGCGCTGGACGAACTGCTTCACCTTCGCGTTGACCTGGGCGTTGCGCACCGGGCGCGCGCCGTAGCGGGCTCCGTAGGCCTCGGCATAGGCGGCCCAGGTGGCGCGGCAGGCGGCCTGCAACGCGGTTTCCTCGGCCTCCCCGCCCTTCGCCTTGTCGGCGCGGCCCTTCGCGGCGACCGGCGGCGCAGCTGCCGGTAATGGTTCTCTTGACGGTTCTACTGATGGTTCATTGATGGTTCCGGGTGCAGATGCCGCACCGTCGAGGTGCAGATGCTGCGGGGTTGACGGCGCAGATGCTGCGGGGTGGGGTGCGCCATTTGCGGGTGCAGGAGCTGCGGGTGCAGCATCTGCGGGGTCAGCCACGACATGCCGGCCGTGGGTCGCAGAGCCCGGGGCACTGACCTTGCGATTCAGGCACCTCGGGTTCTGGATCGCCAGAGCAATCTCCGCCGTTTCGAACTGCGCGGCCTGGTGCCGGTGCTCGAAGCTGGCCACGATCTCCTTGACGCAATCAGCCTTCCGCTTCGCCAGCCACTCGGCCGACACACCCGAGCCGAAGTAGCTGCTGTCTTCGAGCGGATCCCCGCCGCAGGTGCGCAAGCCGATGTAGAACTGTCCCGACGGGGTGTGCGTGATGCGATAGACGTAGTGCACCGTGCGCGTGATCTCGCCGACCAGTGCCTGCGGCGTCACGGTGTACATGGTGGAGCGCTGCGAACGGTGGTCACGCAGCAAGGCGCCCTGCTCTTCCAGCCACTTCAGCGCGGCTTGAACAGCGCGCTCGGACAAGCAGGTGCGCAGCCCGATGGTGTTGACGGACGGCCAGCAGACGCCATCGTCGTTCGCCTGGTCCGCGAGCGAGATCAGCACCGCCTTCTGCGCGGGCGACATTCCTTGGAGCGGCCAGCAGGCCGCCATGATGATCGTGCTCATTGCGTCGTGCGAGCCTTTCCCGGCGCATACAACTTCCCGCCGGCCGAACCATGGCCGCGCACGCGCGCCACGGTGCCCACTACACGGATGTCGCCAGCGCGGATCGCCTTCGCGTAGATCGGGCCGAAGCTGCGGTCATCCTTCGGGCGGATGCCGGCCAGGCAGCATGCGAGCGTGACGCTCTCGCCCGGCACGCGGCGACGCTTGCGGACGTAGGCGACGATGAACTGGTAGGCCTTCGCGCCGAAGTCCGGGTCATCCTGCTCCGCCAGCGCAAGGCTGGCCTGACCGGCTTCCTCGCCGAGGCGGCGCGCGGTAGCGACGCGCTTGGCGTGCGCGGGCATGGTGGTCGCCGTCTTCATGCCAGCGCTCCTGTCTGCGAAGTTGCCGACAAAGTGCGGACCATAGACAGGCGGCGTTCATGGACCATACGGACATGCTCAACGCCGTAGCAATCCACCGTCGCAAGGTATTCGAGGTACTGGCTCTCGGACTCGAAGCCGAGGTCCACCCAGCGGCGGCGCACGGTTTCCTTCAGGTCGTCGGAAACGCGGGCTTCGAGCTTGGCGGTCTTCTTTCCGCCCAGCACGGAGCGGGCGAACATGGGGATGTCGTCGGTCACTGCGACACCTCCTTGCCGGTGCTGGCGGCCGGGTACTGGGCAGCCAGAGCAGCGAGCTTCAGGGCCTCTTCGGCGCCAGCGGCCACCTTGCCGGCCTCCCAGCGGGAAATCTTCGGTTGCGCAATGCCCGTCAGGCGAGATATCTCTGATTGCGACAGATGGCTGCGCAGCTTCCGGATAACGGCTTGGATCTGAGTCATGCCGTCATTATGCAGTTCTGCATTGCTTTATCAAGCAGACATGCATTACTCATTTATGCATAGTTCAATCCATGGACGGCCCTACCCTCTTTGACAAACTACTCGCCAAGCGCGGCTTGAACCCCAACTCCCTGGCCGGCGCGATCAAGAGGCCGTCTGCTCAGTCCGGTTTCGACCGGTTCAAGAAGGGGCTCATCAAGCAGCCCAAGCGCAGCGAAGCGCTCGAACTGGCGGCAAAGCACCTCGGCGTGGATGTGCTGGCCTTCTACGACGAGGCTCTGGCCGCGAGCGAATGGGCCCGCATTTCCGGCGAAGCGCCACCGCCCGCCACGCAGTCGTCATCGTCGCCTTCCGTATCCGGCGACGAGGTGGTCATCGTTCAATACGACGTTGCCGGCGGCATGGATACGCGCGGCAAGCTGCTCCTGGAGGCAGAGCCGCCCGGCATCATCAAGAGCTGGAAGGTGGATCGCGAGTGGCTGCAGCTCAACGTGCGGTCGTACACGAGCCTGGCGAATCTCTGCATCGTCACCGGGTTCGGCCCGTCGATGAAGGGCATGTTCAACCCAGGCGACCCGCTGCTGATGGACCGCGGCGTGAACCGCGTTGATCATGAAGGCGTCTACTTCTTCCGCGTCGGCGATGAGGGCTACATCAAGATCCTTCAGCGCGTGCCCGAATTCAATGGGCCTGGCTTCGTCCTTCGCGTGATCTCGAAGAACAAGGACGACTTCCCGCCCTACGACATCTCACCCAAAAACCCGCACCTGCACATCATCGGCAAGATCTTGACGGTGTGGAAGAGCGAGCAGTATTAATCAGGGAGCACAAGAGACGCGCTTGAGCGCGCAAGCAGCACCACATGAGGAAAAAAATGTCTGTCTATGGCCGTCTGCTCTACAACGCAAGCAACCAGTTTGGTCAACCCTGGTACTGGAACGTCGCGTCATATGGCAATCATGAAGAACTTGCCCGTAGCAGCGAAACATACAAGAACCGCGCTGACTGTATTCATTGCTACGACTTGGTAGTCGATCGCAAGCGCGCGCCGCTATTCGAATTCAAGGACGGCAAGACGGCTTCGGCTGTCACGGATTGATCTTTACGTGCCTATGCGTGGGAACCCAGTCGTATCGACTGGGTTGTCCATGATGATCACGTTCGCGCAGGTGATCTTGCTGCGCAACCAGGACAGGACGGCCTCCCCCTCCTCAACGGGCAGGCCAGTCAGGGCACGCAGTAGAGCGGCACTACGCTCCTGAACAATCTGCCTCGGATGCGTCGCCCGCTCACTCATCTGCTCGCTGGTAGCGTGTAGTTCGGTACCCATCTGCAACTCCTTCTCTAAGCCCGCCACGCGCGGGCTTTTTGCGTCCGCCGACATGGCGTGGAGGAAGTATCGCAAAAAATCATGCACTACTGCATTGACTATCCAATGCAGTTCTGCATAATGCAGTCCATCGCAGCACACACAGCGAAACGACCCCGGCAAGCGACACGAAGCCGGCAAAGCCAACAGGAAGCAGAGGCGGGTCCAGCTCTTCGGAGCGCAGCAGGTGGTGCACCACGCGATGGGGTCGCTGTCATCGCACTGCCTCCCGTCACGGTCTTTAAAACCGATATCGGATATCCCAGGCGCACAGCAGTTGAAAGCGCCCTGCACCGCCGCCCGAGCAGAAAGAGAAAGGGGTGAAGTCTGGTTCTTCCAGTCGCAGAGCGTGCCGCGTGGTGCGTGATGAAGCGACAGGGCCAGTTCGCGCACACACAACAGCGCGGCGCCAAACCGACCGATGGCGAGGTAATCGGCGGTCGAAGCCTCAGAGCGTGACAGCTTGGGCACAACTCTTCCCATCGTGGAGCCGGATCGAGTTACCGGCATGCCCTCTACAGAGGGCCATCACATCAGCGGCGGCGTGGAGGGACACGCATCGCATCAAGGGCGATATCTCAGGCACTGGACGCTGTAAGCCAGCGAGCCCAGGACCAACGGGCGGCACAGTACGCCCGCTGAGATAGCCAGTTATCGAGCGTGGCCCGCTTATGCAATGGACTAAAGCGCATTCAGCAGCGCTTGAAAAATCTACCAATTGTGCAGTTGATTGGATCGCGAAGAATCTTGGCACCCTCACCGTTATCCGATTTTGGAACAATTCCATCGCGAAGGTTTTGAACGATTTCTACGGTGCGCTTGCCAGGATCACGGATCAAAAGCGCTATTTCTCCCGTTTCACCGGGCGGAATGAATGCATCACGAATCGCCGGCAGTAGCCCGAAAGTAAAAAAATCAAGGGGTTTATCGGCTAAGACTCGGAAGAATGATTCAATTGGAAAACCGTTTACAGTTACAGGATCTTGATCCTTTTCTTCCTTATTGAAGCCCGGACCGAGCGCTGAGGAGTAGGTCTTAGTAAAGAAAAACATTTCAGTTATAGCGTCAATTGGCACGCATTCCGCTTCAGCCTTGCACACTTTTGGCTCTACCGCATTCAGTTTGTACCCCTGGGATACAAGCTCCTTTACTTTCGCCTCTGCAACGGCATAAGGAGCGAGAAGCTTTTTCACGTTCTCCATATCAGCTTCAGCTTCCAAATACCCCGGCAGGCTGTTCGCAGCAATGGCCGCCGTTTTTCGCTCTCCAGTTTCAGTCATCACTTCATTGATTCTCTTCATCAGTGCAATGTGTCGTTTGACTTGATCTGCAAATGGAAGGTCTTGTGAAATATTCCATTCTTGAGGGGTAAGCGGTGGGACGGCGGCCGCCGCTCCAATGGCGGGCAGGAGAAAAAAAAGAAATTTCGCGAGCGCTACAAGAGGCTTTGGCATGGTTCTGCTCCAGTTTCTAAAAAGTGATTAGGTCCGATCCCTGAAAGCCGGAATCTATCGACCAGCACTTGGCTGTCAAGAAGGTACCCCACAGAGCAGCACATGCATCGCAAGCCCGCGCAGGGCGTGACCGGGCGCGCTGAAACAGCACCGGCAGAGTGGTGGAAGTCCATGACGCAAGCCGCAGCCCGGCCTCTGCGAGCCGAAGCCGCCTTGCAATTGAGGCGGTCAAAGGCAGCTCCGTGGAACCCGGGGCACCTATTCGGGTGAAAGCGGATGCCACGCGCAGCGGGCGGGAGCCGCCCAGTGCCGCACGACGGACGCAGCGAGTAACCCCCCTCCCCCCGCCGCACGCCGGCAATCCCCCTGGAGTCATTCGATGTCCTTCGGAGCACCTTCGACGGTGAGCCGCGTGCCGTGCACGCCTCAACGTCTTCCCGACCTGCCCAACTTCACCGAGGAACAGCGGCTGGCGTTCGACCGCGCCCGCAACGATGCCAAGGGCTCGCCGGACTACCGCGCGCCCTCGGACCGCTTCGCGCTCGAACAGCAGATCGGACGTGCAGCGTGAAAAACCTCGTGCTCGCCCAGGGCCTGGAGATCCAGCGCCAAATCGCCGCGCTGCGGCACCGCTACGCCGAGGCACGCGCCGCGCGAGCCGCATCCACCTTCGCATGGTGCGCAGCATGAACGCCGCACAGCGCCGCAAACACTGCCGCCGCGTGTGGGGCGATCACTTCCGCTGGCCGCTCGGCATGCCGGTGATCGTCAAGCCCGGCCACCACAGCCCCGCCGCGGTCGGCCTCGTCGGTCGCGTCGTGAAACACGGTCGGCCCTGCACCCACCGCGTGGACTGCATCGTGCAGTTCCCCGAGGTGGTGCCCGACATGACATGCGAAGGGGTGGCGCGGTACGGCCACTACGTGAAGTTCCGCCACCTCCGCAAGACGAAACCCACCAGGAGCAGACGCAATGCCTAAGCGCCTTTCTTCCCCCAAGCTCAACACACGCGGCTGGCGCATGGATGGCGTCATGTCAGCCGACAGCCGACGCAGCGGGCAGGAGCCGCTGCGCCAGTCGGTCCGATACAACGAGGCAGAGGACCGCGACCTGCTCGCCCAGCATGAAGCTGGCGCGCGCATCGAGGACATCGCCGCATGGCATCAGCGCGGCGCCAATGGCGTCAGCCTGCGGCTGGAGCACCTGACCGCCGGGAGCCCGGCGTGAGCACCGCAACGCTCCCCGAGTCCTACTGCCCGCCACGCGTCGTCAACGGCCGCGTGCAGACCTGCCGCCTGCTCCAGATCGGCTGCGCATACACGCCGCCGGCACCAGAGCCCAGCCACGACGCGGAGCGCGTCCAGGCCGCTCTGCTGGAGAAACCCGCCGCCGCGCCGGCCCGCTGGCTCGACGGGCATCGCTGGATCGTGCCGTCCTGCCTCGTCGCAGGCCTGGCGCTCATCCCCATCCTTCGCCTGCACTGACCATGAACGACAGCCTCATCACGCGCGACGTGTTCGCGCGCCACACCGACAAGGACGGCAACGTCCATGTCTCGCAACACCTCGTCTGGGACTCCGACCGCTTCTTCACCGCACGCCGCGCCGACGCGGCGAAGGAAGGCGGCAAGGCCGACATCCAGCAGATCACCGCGGAGCAGTACCGCAAGGAACGCAAGTGAACGCCACCACCATCACCGAGAACACTGCGCTGGCCGTAAGCAGCGCATCCGCCGGCGCCCTGCTGATGGACGCCAGCAGCATGGAACGCCTCGAACGCCTCGCCGACCTGATGGCCGAGGGCAAGGCCACTGTCCCGCAGCATCTGCGCGGCAACAAGGGCGACTGCTTCGCGATCTGCCTGCAGTCGATGCAGTGGGGCATGAACCCGTTCGCCGTGGCACAGAAAACGCACCTGGTGAACGGCACGCTCGGCTACGAAGCCCAGCTGGTCGCGGCCGTCATCAACTCCAGCGGAGCAGTCAAGGACCGCTTCAAGTTCGAATGGTTCGGCCCCTGGGAGAAGGTGATCGGCAAGTTCGTCATCAAGAAGAACGCCGAGGGCAAGGAATACCGGCAGCCTGGCTGGTCACTGGCCGACGAAGAAGGCTGCGGCATCAAGGTATCGGCCACTCTTCGGGGGGAGATGCAGCCCCGTGTGCTCGACCTGCTGCTTGCGCAGGCGCGGGTGCGCAACTCGACGCTGTGGGCAGACGATCCGAAGCAGCAGTTGGCCTACCTGGCGCAGAAGCGCTGGTCACGCCTCTACGCCCCCGACGTGATCCTGGGCGTGTACACCGCGGACGAGCTGGCCGAGCCCGGCGAAAAGTTCATGGGCATGGTCGATGAAGTCGCGGCACCTCCCCCGCCGCCCAAGACCTACGACCAGGCGAAGTTCGACGCCAACTTCCCGGCGTGGGCGGAAACGATCCGAATCCGCCGGAAGACGGCCGACGACTACGTGCAGTTCCTGGCGACACGCGGCGAGCCGCTGACCGAGGAACAGGCCGCGCGGCTCCGTGCAGTCAAGGTGCCCCCTCCCGCGGCCGAGGCGACCGACGTGGTGGCGAAGGAGAAGCCCGCCGCCGAAGCGCCTGCATCCACTGCAGCTGCAGCACCGACGCCCGAAGCGGAGCCCGCGGCCGCGTCCGATGGTGCTGTGACGTTCGCCATGGTCGCGGACCGCATCGCCAAGGCGGAGACGCAGGAAGACCTGAAGGACATGGACGAGTTGATCGGCGCGGTCGCGAACGCCGCACATCGGCAAGAGCTGACCGCGCTGCTCAACAAGCGCGCCGACGAACTGCCTCCTTTCTGAGGAATCAATCATGGAAATCGTGAACCTGAAGCAGGGCACGCCGGAATGGCATGCCCACCGCGCCGGCCACCGCAACGCGTCGGACGCCCCCGTCATGATGGGCGTGAGCCCGTACAAGACACGCGACGAGCTGGTGCGCGAAGCGGCAACCGGCTTCACTGAGGACGTGAGCGCCGGCAAGCAGCGCATCTTCGATGCCGGGCACCGATTCGAAGCCCTGGCGGGCCCGCTGGCGGAGAAGATCATCGGAGAAGAGATTGCCCCGCTGGTGGGCGTCTCTGGCCGCTATTCGTCCAGCTACGACGGCTTGACCTTCTTCCAGCAGATCGCGTTCGAGCACAAGAGCCTGAACGATGCGCTCCGCGCTGCAATGGTCGAAGGGTGTACCGGTGCAGACCTCCCCATGGTCTACCAAGTGCAGATGGAGCATCAGTGCCTCACCTGTCCAACCATCGAACGTGTGCTGTTCATGGCATCAAAGTGGGCCGACGACAACACGCTGGTCGAAGAGCGGCACTGCTGGTACGCACCGAACCTGGAGCTGCGGGCACAGATCGAAGCCGGCTGGGACCAGTTCGAGGCTGACGTGGCTGCCTACGTTGCGCCCGCTAAGGCCGAACCCGTAGCGCCGCGCGTGATGGAGAGCCTGCCGGCCGTAGTGGTGCAGATGTCCGGCCAGATCGCCGTGACTGGCAACCTGGACAAATTCGGCGAGGCGCTGCGCCGCTTCGTCAGCATGATTCCGGAGAAGCCCGCCACCGATCAGGATTTCGCCGACACCGAGGCGGCATGCAAGGCCCTCAAGAAGGCGGAGGAAGCCCTGGCCGCGGCCGACGAGAGCACGCTGTCGCAGTTCTCCGACCTGGAGCAGGTGCGCCGCACGATGCGCGATCTTCGCGACCTCGCCAGCACCGTTCGCCTCGCGAAGGAGAAGCTGGTCGATGCCCGCAAGAAGGAGATCCGGCTGGAGATCATCACCGACGGCCAAACCAGGCTGGGCGACCACCTGCGCAGCCTGAACGAACGCATCGGCCGTCCGTTCATGCCCCAGGTGCCTGCCGACTTCGCCGGCGTCATCAAGGGCCTGCGCACCCTGGACAGCCTGCGCAATGCCGTGAACACCGAGTTGGCGCGCGCCAAGGTTGCCGCAACCGAGATCGCCATGGGCATCCATGCGAATCTCACGCACCTCGGCAACGTACAGGTGCAGTACCACGCGCTGTTCCCGGACCTCGCTGCGCTGGTACTGAAGGCACCCGACGACTTCAAGGCGGTGGTGACGGCGCGAGTTTCCGAGCACGAAGCCACGCTGAAGAAACAGGCCGAGGACGCTGCAGAACGGGAGCGCGAGCGGATCCGCACGGAGGAAGCAGCGAAGCTCGCCGAAGCCTCGCCCCCCGCCGTTGCAGTAGCGCAGGCAGAGCCGACCGCAGCGGCAGCGCCTGCGCCGCGCCCGGCCACACCATCCGCCGTCGTGACCTCGTTGGCGGCGCTGCAGGCCACGCCGGCGAACGACGGCGCCACCCTGACGCTGGGTCAGATCAAGACCCGCATCGCGCCCCTGCAGATCGATGCCGCCGGGCTCGAAACGCTGGGATTCAAGACCCAGAAAGTGCGCGCCGCTGTCGTCATGGCCGCGGCCGACTACCCCCGCCTGTGTGACGCCATCGTGGCCCACATCCAGGCGGCACGCAACGTCATCAATGAACCCGCCGCTGCTGCGGCATGACCACCACCATGAAGAAGACCTACACCCCGCCGGCGCCCTTCACCGACCCGAAGGAATACCGCCCGATCCCCCTCGTTCCCGTCAGCTCCGGCCAGGTGAAGGCCATCGGCTACGACGCGCCCACCAAGACGCTGGCCGTGACCTTCAACAGCGGGCCGGGCACGGTCTACCACTACCCCGATGTGGAGTCGAAGCTGCACGAGGACTTGATCAACGCCGAGTCCATCGGCACCTTCTTCGGCGCGCACATCAAGCCGCGGTCGTTCAAGAAGTTCGAGGCGTCGGCCGCAGCCTGAGTTGCGCAGCGCCTTCCTCCGGCCCGCCGACGCGCGGGCTTTTTTTCGCCCGTTCGCTCGCAACCGAAAGGAAATCATGAGCACCACCCTGAAATCGCCGACCCCGGAGGCCAAGCGTAAGAGCTTCACGGAGTTCTTCGAGTCCATCGACTACGGCGCCTTCTCTGACGAAGCCACCAGTCAGCTCAACGACCTGGTGCACGCCGTGACCGAAACCGGCAAGTCCGGCCAGATCACCCTCGACATCAAGCTCAAGCCGGTGGGCAAGGGCGCACAGATGGAGATCGCCACCGACGTGAAGGTGAAGACACCGAAGGCTGCCCGCGGCGTGACCATCATGTTCGCGACGCCCGACAACAACCTGCAGCGCGAAGACCCGCGCCAGAAGACGCTGGAAGGCCTCAAGACGGCCGACCAGGAAGCTGCCGACAAGGCAGCGCTCCGCGTGGTGGGCTGATCCAGCGCACCGCTTTCTCAATCACTCGAACTTCAATCCATGAGCAACGACCAAACTACCGAGGCGCAATCGATCGCGTCCATGTCCGCCGCACTGCAGGATGCCCGCCACGTCAACGGCGTGCCCTTCGTCATCGTCCCGCAGGACTATCGCTTCCACTCGTTGGAGTCTCAGTTGGGCGCACCGGTGCGCAAGAAGGGCACCACGGTCTTGACCGACGAAGCCAGCTTCATTGCGGTGCTCAACGACCAGAAGACCAACGACACGCGCCTGTTTTCGACCATCAACCCGCCGACCTTCACGGCGGTCTTCAACCACATCGCCGAGCTGCCCGGCTGGGGCGACCACCGCGCCGCCTACAACGCACCGCTGTCGCCGGAATGGAAGATCTGGACCGAGAAGAGCGGCCGCCCGCAGAAGCAGGCCGACTTCGCGCAGTTCATCGAGGACAACCTGCCCGACATCGTGGAGCCGGCCGGCGCCGACCTCCTGGAAGTGGCGCACGGCCTGATCGCGAAGAAGAACGTGAAGTTCGCCAGCGCCATTCGCCTGTCGGACGGGTCGAACCAGTTCACCTACGAGGAAGACGTGCAGGGCGCCACCCAGAAGGGGCAGATGGCGGTTCCCGACCACTTCGTCATCGGCATCCCGGTGTTCGAGGGCGGCGAGGCCTGGCGCGTCGATGCCCGGCTGCGCTACCGGATCTCCGAAGGCGGCCTCACTCTCTGGTACGAGCTGGTGCGTCCGCACAAGGTGATCGAGACGGCCGTGAACGAACTGCGCAAGCGCATCAGCGACGCCACCACGCTCGCGATCCTGAGCGGCCTGCCGAGCAGCTGACCCCCTCCGCCCCTGCCCCGCGGGGGCATCAGCACAGGGCATGCACCGCGTGCCTTGTCCTGATGAACCACCTGTAGAGACACACCGTGGAACGACGACAAAAAGACATCACCCTGATGGCCGAACATGCGGGCCTCACCGCCGTGCGGGCCGAGCGGCGCAACGCCCGCATCTATCTCGTGTGCTCCGGCGAAAACGGCGCCGAACGCGAGTTTTCCATCAGCCTTGGCAACCGCAGCGACCCGCGCGGCGACCTCAACCAGCTTTCCCTCATGAAGCGCTTCGCTCGCGAGAACACCGTGGCTCGCGATACCGCGGCCGCGCCCACCACCACCAACCAACCGACCATGACGACGAAGAAGAACACCCGCACGCCGACCGCCCCCAGCATCGAGCTTTCGCCCCTGGACTTCTATCGCCTTTGCGAGTGGCTGAAGACGAAGGCGAGCGAGATCTCAGCCCTGCCCAGCTTCGACGCCATGGCACTGGCCATCACCCAGCACATCGGGCAGCCGGTCGAGAACGGCACCATCCAGCAGGCGATGCAGGTCACCGGCGTGGCCGAGCCCGTGCACTGGAGCGATCCCACCGACCCCACGCTGGTCCTGGCCCGCGAACTCGCCACTCTTATGAAGAGCCTGGGCGCGGCGCAGAGCGCGGCGTTCGCGAAGCTAGTGGGACAGTTGCACAAGGTGCCCGCATGACCAGCGCCGCCTGCACTAGTGGGAGCGCCCACACGTTCGAGTTCGAAAAGAACGTCACGCATCTCCACATCTCGAACGACGGCACGGCGGCCGCGCGCGTAGCGGCGAAGTTCGCATGCTCCTGCGGCGCCTTCGAGCTGCGCGACCCCATCGCGCCGAAAACCTGCCTGGGCTGCGGCGCAAAACAGGCGCCGGACGGCACGCTCCCCTGCGGGCACTGAGCCCGCCCCACCCCACCGAAGCCCGCACCACGCGGGCTTTCTTCTTTCGGAGAAGCGATGCGCTCCCCCCAATTCATCCTTGGTCTGGACGACGAACTGCTGGTGGACGAATTCGCCTGCGGCGGCGGCATGTCCGAAGCCATCGAGCAGGCCACCGGCCGCCACGTTGACATCGCCGTGAACCACGACGAAGACGCCTGCAGCATGCATGCGGCGAACCACCCGCAAACCGAACACTACTGGAAGGACGTGTTCGAGGTGGATCCGCGCGAAGCCACGGGCAATCGCCCGGTCGGCCTGCTCCACATGTCCCCTGACTGCACGCATCACAGTCAGGCGCGCGGCGGGCAGCCCCGCAGCAAGAAGCTGCGCGGCCTCTGTTGGATCGGCGCCCGCTGGGCCGGCCAGAAGCGCCCGCGCATCATCACGCTGGAGAACGTGAAGCAGATCCTGGATTGGGGGCCGCTGATCGCAAAGCGCTGCCCGCGCACCGGCCGCGTCGTGAAGATCGATGGCACCGTGGCGAAGCCGGGCGAGCGCGTGCCGATGAACCTGCAGCACCTGGTGCCCGACCCGACACGCAAGGGGCGGCATTGGCGGCGGTTCGTCGCCGTGCTGCGCTCAATGGCCTACGAAGTGGACTGGCAGGTCCTCTGCGCCGCCGACTACGGCGCGCCGACAACGCGCACCCGCCTTTTCATGGTTGCGCGCTGCGACGGTGCTCCCATCGTCTGGCCGGCCCCCACGCACTTCAAGCGCCCCGCGAAGGGACAGAAGCGCTGGCGCGCCGCGCACGAGTGCATCGACTGGACCATCAAGGGCCGCAGCATCTTCGAGCGCGAGAAGCCTCTGGCCGATGCGACGCTGCGCCGCGTGGCGCACGGCCTGAAAAGATACGTGCTGGACAGCGCGGATCCTTTCATCGTGCAGATCGCCAACTGGTCGCGGGAAGGCACCGCCAGCACGCGCGCGCCACTGTCCACCGTGACGGCGTGGCCGCGCGGCGGCTCCCACGCGGTGGTGGCGCCGGTGATGGTGCAAGCCGGCCACGGCCAGGGCACGCCAGACGCTCCGCGCTGGAGCTACGGCGCCAAAGATCCGCGCGACCCCGTGGGCACCGTCACAGCCAGCGGCGGCGGCCAGGCCGTCGCGGTCGGAACCTTGGTTCAGATGGGCTATGGCGAGCGCGAAGGCCAGGCACCGCGCGCGCTGGATGTGCGCGAGCCGCTGGGTACCGTCGTCGGCGCCGGCAAGTTCGCGGCCGTCACGGCATTCGTGGAGCAAGCCAATGGCGGCTTCAATGCGACGCCGGCGCGAGACGCACGCGAGCCGATGTCCACCAGCACGGCCAGCGGCTCGCAGCAACGGGTGGTGACAGCGCACCTCGCAACTCTGCGCCAGAACTGCATCGGCCAGGACCTGCGCGAACCGGTGCCGACGATGACCGCCGGCGGCGAGCATCACGCGGTGGTGGAGTACCACCTGTCTCCAGAGGCGGAAGCCGGCGCGCTGCGCATTGCGGCATTCCTGATCCGCTATTACGGTCAGGGCGGGCAGCTCGGCGACCTGCACGAACCGATGAGCACCAGCACCACGAAGGACCGGCTTGCCCTGGTCACCGTGTGGCTGCGCTGCGAGCCCTATGTGATCGTGGACATCCAGCTGCGCATGCTCACGCCGCGCGAGCTGTACAACGCCAACGGCTTCGCTCCGACGTACCGTATCGACCACGGACACGACGAGCGCATCTTCAGCAAGAGCACCCAGGTGCGCATGTGCGGCAACGCCGTCCCGCCCCCGTTGGGCCGCGCGGTCATCGAAGCCAACTGGAACAGCCACGTCGAATGGCGCAAGGCCGCATGAAGACCTTGCACCTGCCGCTCAAACGCTGCTATTTCGAGCAGATCCGCGACGGTACGAAGACAGAGGAATATCGCCTCTGTACGCCCTTCTGGCAGCGTCGCCTGGAGGGCCAAACCTTCGACCGCATCGTGCTCACGCTGGGCTACCCGCCCGCCGCCGACGCTGCGCGCCGCCTGGAGCGGCCGTGGCGCGGCTTCTCCATCAAGACCATCACCCACCCGCACTTCGGCACTGAGCCAGTGCATGTGTTCGCTATCAATGTTGCGGCAGCGCAGGCTGCCGAAATAGACACGCAATGAGTCGTATCGCACCACACATCCTTTCCATCCTCGAACGCGCCGACACCGATGGCGCCGCGCTCCGCTTGACTGGGCAGCTCGACCGCAAGAACTACGCCGCGGTCAACGCCGTGCTCGAAGCCGTTGGCGGCAAGTGGAACAAGAAGGCCAAGGCCCATCTGTTCGAATGCGATGCCGACGACGCTTTGGAGCAGATCCTGCTGACGGGCGAGGTAGTGACCAAGAAGTCAATCCAGCAGGAATTCGGCTTCTTCCCCACCCCCGACAACATCGCGCACGAGGCAGTGGCGGCCGCCGACATCGAGCCCGGCATGCTGGTGCTGGAACCCTCCGCCGGCCACGGCGCCCTCGCAGAAGCGGTACGCGCCGCGGGCGGCAAAGTGGAGTGCGTCGAGGTCCTGATGGAGAACGTCGCCGAACTGGAGCGCCGCTGCCTGCACGTCACCGCCGGAGACTTCCTGGAGCAACCGCCCCGGGCCATCTACGACCGCGTGGTGATGAACCCGCCCTTCGCCAAGCAAGCGGATATCAAGCACGTCCTGCACGCGCTGAAGTTCGTGAAGCCAGGTGGCCGGCTAGTCGCGATCATGTCGAACGGCTTGACCTTCCGCAGTGATCGCCGCACCGCTGAATTCAACGCAACGGTCGAATCGCTGGGTGGATCCGTCGCCCGGCTGCCCGATGGATCGTTCAAGGCGTCCGGCACGATGGTGAGCACGATCATGGTGGTGCTCGATGTTCCTGGAGGTGCGGCATGAAGATGGCTCGCGCATCGGACGCCGACATCGACGCCGCCCTGGCTGTCAGCCGCATCCTCGAAGACCTTGAGAAGCGCTACATGCCCGAAGCGCCAGGAGAAGAGCGGCAGGGAATCGAGTGGTTCGACCGCGACGATGCCGAGCAGTGCCAGCGCGCTCTGGGCATCCTGCTCGACGCGGCCGCGAAGGGCAGCATCTTCCGTGTCACCTTCGGCATGGCCGTGGTCCTGGACCCGCGCAACGAGCTGCTGGACCCTGCTGCAGATACGCTGGAGAAACACCCGAAGACCATGGCCGCACTGGCGGCCGTGGATGCTGCGCAAATCGCCAAGGGCGATGCCCGAAATCGCGTCTACGCGGACAGCACGTCGCATCTGCACGTCGGCGACTCTTCCTTCGAGGACTGGTTTCAAGCACATCCGAAGGCGTGCACTGGCGACAAGCAACTGGCTCGCGATGCCTACGCCGCGGGCATGGGCGACCCACTGGTGGTGGCGCGCTCGGTAGCCCGTTCGGGCGAAGGAGGCTCGACATGACCACAAAGACGAAGGTGGCGAACGTGCAAGCCACGGCGGAGATTCAGTTGACCTTGCGGATTAAGGTCAATGGGTCATGGGGAGGCGACTGCCCCGCCGAGCAGATTTTCCGGCAAGCCCGTGCCGAGGCAGTGAGCATGATCAACAACGCGCTCTACGAGAGCCGCGACCACCTGCGCAACAGAATCGCCATCGTGGGCACGCCCGAGATCCTGACCGTGATTGGCGTCCGCAAATGACGGTCTACGTCGATGACATGCGCGCGCCCTTTCGCGGCATGGTGATGTGCCACCTGGTGGCGGACACCCTTCCCGAACTCCACGCGATGGCGGATCGCATTGGCGTGCGACGGCGCTGGTACCAGGGGCCGCCCGTCACGCGCTGGCCGCACTACGACATAGCGTTGACCAAGCGCGCGCTGGCGGTGGCCGCCGGCGCGGTAGAGATTCGCTGGCGCGATGCGCCGGCCGCCGCGCGGCGCTGCCTGGCCGCGGCGGGAGATGGAGGCCAAGATGCCAATCAAACCTGAGAACAAGTGCCGCTACCCTGCGGACTGGAAGCAGATTCGGGAGAGCATCCTGCGCCGCGCCGAGGATCGATGCGAGCAGTGCCGCGCACCGAACCATCTTCGCATCGCGCGCGGTGCCGACCACGACGCCGGCACCTACATGACCGACGACGCCAACGTTTACGACGCGGCAACTGGAGAACACCTCGGACGATGCCGAATGAGCGACTACAGCGTAGACCGAATGACCAGCGTGGTGCTCACCATCGCTCACCTTGATCACATCCCTGAGAACTGCGATCCGTCGAACCTGAAGGCGCTGTGTCAGCGCTGCCACCTCGCGCTCGATGCGGAGCAGCACAAGGCAAACGCTCAGGCAACCCGCCGCGCGCGGCTGGCAGTCCGCGACCTGTTTGCAGAAGGCTCCTGACGGCCTGCTCAGTCCGCTTCGAGATCGAATTCCATCTGGGTCTGCCGGATCGCCCTCGCAACCGAGGGGGTGTGCAGGTCCCTGTTCCGAAGGATCGGCACGGTCCAGTTCGCGCCCCCCTCCCCTCCATCCATCCACCGCACGCCGCCCAGGTGCACATCCGTGACTTGGCCGGCCATGCCCGGCAGAGCCTCGATGCGCTCGATCAGGATCTGCTGCAACTGGCGCGCGGTGCGGGTGGTCTTCGGCATCTTTTCAGTATGACACCATGAAACAAGCAATCGCCCGCGTCTTCATCGGCGGCGGCCGGCGCTACCTCACGCTGCGCGCCGCCTGCGTCGCCGAAGCCCGAGCCCGCGTGAAAGCGCACCTGGTCCGGAAGCACGGCCACATCGATCACGACATCCCTTGGCCCAACGCACTGCAGGCACGCGTCGCGCAGTTGCTGGAGCGCCATCACCGGAGGACCACCCCATGAACACCGCTCAACAATCTTCCCCGGCCATCTCCGTTGCCTTCCAGATCAACCGCGTGGCCCAGATGCTCGATGTCTCGCGCTCGACGGTCTACCGGCTCGTGCGCGACAAGCACCTCACTTTGGTCAAGGTCGGAAAGCGCGGCAGCCGCGTCACCGCCGAGAGTGTTTCCGAACTTCTCCGCGCTCGCCAGCCGTCGGATGCTAGTTAGGATGAGGGGGTGCGCCCCCTCTGCTCAAGCCCTCGAACTGCGGGTAGCCAGCCGGGTAGCCAGACAGAAATTCCCCACTTTCAACTCTCCAAGTAGTTGATTTATAAAAGAATTCCCGAAAAATGAAGATTGCCACCTGGAACGTCAACTCCCTCACCGCGCGCCTGCAGCACGTGCTCGACTGGCTCATCGCCAACCCGGTCGACGTGCTGTGCCTGCAGGAACTGAAGATGACCGACGACAAGTTCCCGCTCGAGGTGCTCAAGTCGGCCGGCTATGAAGCGGCGGTGTTCGGCCAGAAAACCTACAACGGCGTCGCCATCCTGAGCCTCGCGCCGGTGCGCGACGTGGTGAAGAACATCGGCGGCTTCACCGACGACCAGTCGCGCGTGATCGCGGCCACGGTCGAGACGCCCTCGGGTCCGCTGCGCGTGGTCAACGGCTACTTCGTGAACGGCCAGGCGCCGGGCAGCGACAAGTTCGAATACAAGATGAAGTGGCTCGACGCGCTGCGCGACTGGCTGCGCCAGGAGATGGTGGCCAACCCGAACCTCGTGCTGCTGGGCGACTTCAACATCACGCCGGAAGACCGCGACAGCTTCGACCCGGTGGGCCTGAAGGAAACCATCCACCACACGACCGAGGAGCGCAAGCACTTCAAGGCGCTGCTCGACCTGGGCCTGACCGACAGCTTCCGCATGTTCGAGCAGCCCGAGAAGAGCTTCTCGTGGTGGGACTACCGCATGCTGGGCTACCAGAAGAACCGCGGCCTGCGCATCGACCACATCCTGGTGAGCGAGCCGCTGGTGCCGCGCGTGAAGGGCTGCGTGGTCGACCGCGTGCCGCGCAAATGGGAAAAGCCGAGCGACCACGCGCCCGTGGTGCTGGACCTCGACCAGGGTGCCTGATCCGATGAAAACAGGCGCGGGAATCGAAGCAGGCGCGGCGGGCCGGTCCTGCCGCTTTCTGGTCATCGCCGCGGCAGCCTTCGCGCTGGCGTCGTGCTCGCTGTTCAAGCCGGCCGACAAGGCCGACGAAGGCGGCAAGGGCAGCACCGCGACGGCGCCCAACGACGAGGCCGCGCCCAGCGGGCGCGACGTACCCACGGTGCGGCTCATCACCGCGCAGACGCCCGCCGTGCGGGCCTACCGCAAGATCGGCGCGCAGCACATCTACAAGGCCTACGCCAATCGCATCTACAAGGGCAAGATCCCGCCGCTGGTGTATGCCGTGGTGGTGGTCGAAACCGACATCGACGCAAACGGCAAGGTGGTCAACGTGACGTTCAGCCGCACGCCGAGCCATGCGCCGGAAGTGGCGCCGATGATCGCGGAGCTCATCAAGGCGACGTCGCCGCTGCCGAGCCCGGGCAAGCTCGGCGGCCACACCTATGTCGACACCTGGCTCTGGGACAAGAGCGGCAAGTTCCAGATCGACTCGCTGACGCTGGGACAGCGCAGCAGGTAACAGGCAACCGGGCAGAGGCAAAGAAAAAGGCCCTGAGGGGCCTTTTTCATTCGATGCCGAGTTCCTGGATTTTCCGGGTGATGGTGTTGCGCCCGATACCCAGCTTCTGCGCGGCCTCGATGCGCCGCCCGCGCGTGTTGGCCAGCGCGGTGAGGATGAGCCTGGACTCGAAGCGGCGCGAGAGCACGTCCCACACGTCGGTACGGCCGGCGGCCAGCAGGGCCTGGGCCTCGACCTCGAGGCCGCTTTCCCAGCTGCTCACCAGCGCGGGGCTTTCGACGGCCTCGGAGTGAACATGCGCGACGGCGGGCGCGTCGCCGAAGGCCGCCGGGGGCGCAACCAGCGGGCTCGCGATGGCCGGGGCCTGCGGGGCAGCTTCCGGCGCAGCATGCGCCTCGCTGGCCGCGGTGCCCACCGCCATCACTTCGGGCGGCAGGTCCTTGGCCTCGATCAACTGGGCCGGCGCCATCACCGTCAGCCAGTGGCAGATGTTCTCGAGCTGGCGCACGTTGCCCGGGAAGCTGAACGCCGCGAGCTTGGTCAGCGCGGCATCGGAAATGCGCTTGGGCTCCACGCCGAGCTGTCGCGCGCTCACCTGCAGGAAGTGGCGCGTGAGCGCGGGCACGTCTTCGCCACGTTCGCGCAGCGCCGGCAGGCGCAGGCGGATCACGTTGAGGCGGTGGAACAAGTCTTCGCGGAAGCCGCCGAGCTTGACGCGCTGCTCCAGGTCCTGGTGGGTGGCCGCGATGACGCGCACGTTGGCCTTCACCGAGTTGTGGCCGCCCACGCGGTAGAAATGGCCATCGCTCAGCACGCGCAGCAGGCGCGTCTGCAGGTCGAAGGGCATGTCGCCGATTTCGTCGAGGAAGAGCGTGCCGCCCTCGGCCTGCTCGAAGCGGCCGCGGCGCATGGTCTGCGCGCCGGTGAAGGCGCCGCGCTCATGGCCGAACAGTTCGCTCTCGAGCAGGTCCTTGGGAATGGCTGCGGTGTTGATGGCCACGAAGGGGCCGTTGGCGCGCGGCGAGTGCTTGTGCAGCGCACGCGCCACCAGTTCCTTGCCCGAGCCCGATTCGCCGGTGATGAGCACCGTGACGTTGCTCTGGGAGAGCCGTCCGATGGCGCGGAACACGTCCTGCATCGCAGGGGCCTGGCCGAGCATTTCGGGCGCGGCGACCATGCGCTCCTCGGCCACTTCCTCGCGCTGGCTTTCGTCGACGGCACGGCGGATGAGTTCGACCGCGCGCGGCAGGTCGAAGGGCTTGGGCAGGTATTCGAATGCGCCGCCCTGGAAGGCCGAGACGGCGCTGTCGAGGTCGGAGAACGCCGTCATGATGATGACGGGCAGGCCGGGGTGCTTGGCCTTGATCTTGTCGAGCAGGTCGAGCCCGGAGCCGCCGGGCATGCGGATGTCGCTCACCAGTACCTGGGGGCCCTGCTGTTCGTCGTCGGCGGCCTGCTCGAGTGCGGCGAGCACCTCGCGCGTGTTGGTGAAACTGCGCGTGGGCAGGTCTTCGCGCAGCAGAGCCTTCTCGAGCACGAAGCGAATCGATTGGTCGTCATCAACTATCCAGATCGGCTTCATGCATCTCCTCTGTTGCCGGTGGCTGCGCTAGGGCAGCGGTATCAATATCTTGAAATCGGTTCGGCCCGGGACGCTGTCGCACTCGATCACGCCGTGATGCTGTTGCACAAAAGTTTGCGCGAGCGTCAATCCCAGCCCGGTCCCGCCTTCCCTGCCCGATACGAGCGGATAGAAGATGCGGTCCTTGATCGTGTCCGGCACACCCGGTCCATTGTCGATTACATGCAATTCCAGTGCCAATCGATACCACTGCTTGTTGAAAATCACCTGACGCGCCACGCGGGTCTTGAAAGTGATCTGCGCATCGCCCGCCGCGCGGCGCTCGGCCAGCGCCTGCGCGGCGTTGTGGACGATGTTGAGCGTCGCCTGGATGAGCTGCTCGCGGTCGCCGCGGAACTCGGGAATGGAGACGTCGAAGTCGCGCTCGATGTGCAGGTCGCGCGGAAACTCCGCGAGGATCACGGAGCGCACGCGCTCGCACACTTCATGGATGTTGACGTCGCCCACCACGTGCGGACGGCGGTGCGGCGCCAGCAGGCGGTCGACCAGCGTCTGCAGCCGGTCGGCCTCGTGGATGATGACCTGCGTGTATTCGATGAGGTCGCGCGACTCGACCTCCATCTGCAGCAGCTGCGCCGCGCCGCGGATGCCGCCCAGCGGATTCTTGATCTCGTGCGCCAGGTTGCGGATGAGTTCCTTGTTGGCCTGCGCCTGGTCGATGAGCCGCTCTTCGCGGTCCTGCCGCACCTGCTGCTCGAGCGGCGACATCTCGATGATGAGCTCGCCCTTCTTCTCGCCCTGCGCGAGCGTGACCTGCACGGGCATGAGCTCGTGGTTGACGCGGCGCAGGAAGGCCTCGTAGCGCAGCGTCGCAAAGTCGTTGCTGCTCGCGCCGTCGATGGCGGTGCGCAGCACCTGCGGCTCATGGAAGCACGCGCCGAACTGCGAGCCTTCCAGCGTGCGGCGCGAGGTGCCGAGTGCGTCTTCGAGGCCTGCGTTGGCAAACAGCACGGAGCCGTTGCTGTTGACCACCGCGATCAGGGTGGACAGCAGGTCGAAGGACTGGAAGCGCGGATTGGCGCCGGTCGCCTTCTTCCCGAATGCCATAGAGGTTTCTTGCTTGCGCTTGCTGTTGGTTATTGCTGCCGGGGCGGCAGCCGGTTGATTTCGCGGCGGATGCCGGCGATGTCGCTCTCGTTGCGCGCGATCTCGGCCTTCATTTCGGCCACGCGGTCGAGGTACTTCTGGTAGTTGCGGCCTTCGCTGCCCTGCTTCTCGGGCTCGCCGTTGTTGTAGTCCTTCAGCAGTTCGGCCTGGCGGGCCTCGGCCTTCTTGAGCTCGGACTCGAGCACGGAGCGGGCCTCGCCGTCGCGGGCGCGCTGGTCGACGCCTTCGACGCGCGGGCTGCCGGCCGGCGCGCGCGCCGCCGTGGAAGCAGTACCCGAGGACGACGATGCCGATCCGCCACCCGAAGCCCGGGTGCCCTGGACCACCGTGACGTTGCCGCCTTCGAGGACCTTGCAGCCCTTTTGCTGGGCCACGGTCGCGTTGTTCGTGTATTCGTTGCCGCAGCGCCAGACGCGTTCCTGCGCAACCGCCGGCAACGCGATCAGGAGTGAACCGGCCAGGAAAAAGAGAGAAGCTGTCTTCATGTGTATCGATGGAGGCGCGACAAAGGCGCATTTTCATGCAATTCGACGCACCCGGAGCCCCGATGTTCCGCCCCAAGGAAAAAGGACGGCCGAGGCCGTCCTTTTGACTTACATGCCTGTGAAGGCTGTTTGCTCGTCGATCAGAGCGAGTAGTACATGTCGAACTCGACGGGGTGCGTCGCCATGCGGAAGCGCGTGACTTCCTGCATCTTCAGTTCGATGTACGCGTCGATGTACGCGTCGGTGAACACGCCGCCCTTGGTCAGGAACGCACGGTCCTTGTCCAGGTATTCCAGCGCCTGGTCGAGGCTGTGGCAGACGGTCGGGATCAGCGCGTCTTCTTCCGGCGGCAGGTGGTACAGGTCCTTGCTGGCGGCTTCGCCCGGGTGGATCTTGTTTTCCACGCCGTCCAGGCCGGCCATCAGCAGCGCGGCGAAGCCCAGGTACGGGTTCATCAGCGGATCGGGGAAGCGCGCTTCGACGCGGCGGCCCTTCGGGTTGGCCACGAACGGGATGCGGATCGAGGCCGAGCGGTTCTTTGCCGAGTAGGCCAGCTTCACCGGGGCTTCGAAGCCGGGGACCAGGCGCTTGTAGCTGTTGGTGCCGGGGTTCGTGATGGCGTTCAGGGCACGGGCGTGCTTGATGATGCCGCCGATGTAATGCAACGCGAAGTCCGACAGGCCTGCGTAGCCGTCGCCTGCGAACAGGTTCTTGCCGTCCTTCCAGACCGACTGGTGCACGTGCATGCCGGAGCCGTTGTCGCCGACGATGGGCTTGGGCATGAAGGTGGCGGTCTTGCCGTAGGCGTGGGCCACGTTGTGGATCACGTACTTCTGCAGCTGGACCCAGTCGGCGCGCTGCACGAGTGTGCTGAACTTGGTGCCGAGTTCCATCTGGCCGGCGTTGGCCACTTCATGGTGATGCACTTCGACCGGGATGCCGAGCGATTCGAGCACCAGGCACATTTCCGAGCGCATGTCCTGGAAGCTGTCGACCGGGGGAACCGGGAAGTAGCCGCCCTTGACCGCGGGACGGTGGCCGGTGTTGCCGTGCTCGTATTCCTTGTCGGTGTTCCACGAGGCTTCTTCGGACTCGATCTTCACGAAGCAGCCCGACATGTCGTTCTTCCAGCGGACGCCGTCGAACACGAAGAATTCGGGTTCCGGACCGAAGAAGGCGGTGTCGCCCAGGCCCGAGGCCTTCATGTACGCCTCGGCGCGCTTGGCGAGCGAACGCGGGTCGCGCTCGTAGGCCTTGCCGTCGGCGGGGTCGATCACGTCGCAGGTCAGGATCAGCGTCGTTTCTTCGAAGAAGGGGTCGATGTTGGCGGTGTTGGGGTCGGGCATGAGCTGCATGTCCGAGGCTTCGATACCCTTCCAGCCGGCGATGGACGAGCCGTCGAATGCGTGGCCCGAGGTGAATTTGTCTTCATCGAAAGCCGAGACCGGCACGGTCACGTGCTGCTCTTTGCCGCGGGTGTCGGTGAAGCGGAAGTCGACGAACTTGACCTCGTTTTCCTTGACGAGCTTGAGTACATCGGCGACGGTCTTTGCCATCAGTTTCTCCTGGAGTTGGATGGTGGTTAGGAATACAGGGACGAGGGATGCAGTTTCTGTGCCATTGTCACCTCTCTGGATGAGGCCTTGTTCACCAAAGCGAACCACAAATGGACAAGAAATATCACCATATTGGTGCAATAAGAATTAACGCACCAATTCAGGGCCCAGCTTGGCATCAAAGGTGTGCAGGCCTTCGATCAGCTGGGCATAGGCAGCATCGAGCCGGGCAGGGTCGCCCTTGACGCCCAGCTCGATGTGCCGCCCGTACTGGGGGTGGTCGACGCTGGGCAGGCTGAACACCTTGACGCCGGTGTGCGTGTCTTCGATGGCCTGCATCAGCGGTGTCAGGGTGGCTTCCATGGCACCGAAAACGATCACCGACTTCTCGGCGACCGCGTTGCGGGTGAACAGGTCGGCATAGCGGGCGTCGAGCACGGACTCGATCATCGGCCAGGCCATGACCGGGAAGCCCGGCACGAAATGCACGTGGCCGACGCTGAAGCCGGGGATCTTGTTGTACGGATTGAGGATGAGCGTGGCGCCCTGCGGGAACACGCCCATGTTGAGCCGGTGCACGTTGTCGGCGCGGTCGGGCTCGTAGGGCACGCCCTGCTCGCGCGCGGTGTCCTGCATGCGCTCGCGGATCAGCAGTTCTGCCTCGGGGTGCAGCGCCAGCGGCACGCCCAGGGCCTTGGCGGCGCACTGGCGGGTGTGGTCGTCGGGCGTGGCGCCGATGCCGCCGGTCGAGAAGACGATGTCGCCGGAGGCAAAGGCCCGCTGCAGCGCGGCGGTGATGCGCGCGGGCTCGTCGCCCACGTACTCGGTCCAGCTGAGCTGCAGGCCGCGTGCTGCGAGCAGTTCGATGACCTTGGCCATGTGCTTGTCGGCCCGCTTGCCGGAGAGGATCTCGTCGCCGACGACGATGAGACCGAATGCGCGTGTCATGGTGAACCCCATTGAGAAAGAGCGGCCCTGTTGGCTTCCGCGGCCGCGAGGGCCGGGGCGCCTTCGGCACCCGGCGCCGCCGCGGCCACCGCGCGCTGGGCACGCAGTTGCGCGAGCGCGTCGAGGCAGTAGTGCGCGAACCAGAGCGCCGAAAAGGCGAAGACCAGTGTGTAGATCCAGATGGCGATCGGCACCAGCACGAAGAAAGCGGCGGCGAACAGCAGGCCCGAGGCCCAGACGATGCTCGGCGCCGCGCCCAGGTAGCCGCACAGCACGCCCACGCACAGCAGCGGCAGCCGGTGCGTGCGCAGCAGGGTGGCGCGCTCCTCGGGGCTGGCGTGCTCGGCCAGTGCGTCGAAGCTCATCACGCGGTAGGTGAGCCAGCCCCAGATGAGCGGCGGCAGGATGAGCACGAGCGGCGGAATGAGCCACAGCGGCATCGACACCACGAGGGCGACCAGCGCCAGGATGGTGACGGCGAGCGAGCGGGCCACGCTGCCGAAGAAGGAGGCGCCCTTCTTCTGCTCCAGCGAGGGAAAGCGGCGTTCGCCCACCAGCCGGGTGAGCGCGGGAGCCATGAAGCCGGCCACGACGAGCAGCGAAACCACCACGATCAGCGGCGTGGCGGCAAACACCACCACCAGCGGCGCCAGCATGGCCGTCACGTCGCTCGAGAAAAGCCGGCCGATCCAGGCCCAGAAGCTGGCCAGCAAAGGCCAAGCATCGAGCGCGCCGCGCGTCCAGGCCACGGCGGCTTCCCAGTAGAAATAGCCGAGGCCCGCGGCGAGCACCACCATCAACCCCAGGGGCAGCAGCGACAGCACGATCACGCGCGGCAGCATGCAATAGGCGACCGCGCGCCAGAAGGAGTCGAGGAGCAGGCGCATGAGGCAGCGAGGATAACGCCTGGAGCGGCGCCGTCAGGGGCCGGTGACCCTCAAGCGCGTCCGACCATTCGCTTCAGGCCGAGCCACTGCTGGACCCAGAACCCCCGGCCGTACTCGCGCACGCGCCCGTCGGTGCCGGGCTCCACCTGGTCGCGGATGCCGGTGGGGTCGTAGCGGTTCTCGAAGTTGGCGGTGCCGAACATCATGTCCCACCAGGGCAGCAGCACGCCGAAGTTGTGGCCGCCGAGCGTGCTCCTGCCGTTCGATTCATGGCCCAGCCCGATGCTGTGGTGCAGCCGGTGAAAGCGCGGGCTGATCCACAGCCGCTCGCCGATGGCGCCGAAGCTCAGCCGCAGGTTGGCGTGCTGCAGGCTCTCGCTGAGCTGGGTGAAGGCCACGAACGCGATGAACTGCCCCGGCGCCACGCCGATGAGCTGCGCCACGATGACGATGAGCGTGTCGTGGACGATGTCGTCGAGCAGGTGGTTGCGGTCGTCGCTCCACATCGTCATCTGGCGCTGCGAGTGGTGCAGCGAGTGCAGGCCCCACCACCAGTTGAACTGGTGCTGGCCGCGGTGGATCCAGTAGCCCACGAAGTCGAGCACCACGAGATAGATCGCGAAGGCGATCACCGGCACGTCGGTCACGCCGGGCCAGACCTCGTCGAGGTGGAAGGTGCCCCACCCCGCCGTGCGCAGCGCGCCCATGGCGTCGTCGAAGAACGGCTGCAGCGTGAAGAAGATGGCCAGCCGGAACAGCCCGAGCCGGTGGATCAGCGTGTAGAGCACGTCGATGCGGATGGCATGGCGGTCGACCACGGGCTCCACCGAGCGCCAGCGCTGCAGCGGCCCGATGATGGCGATCAGCACCAGGATCTGGATGACCCCGACCAGCAGCCAGCCGGTGGCGTCGAATGCATCTTCGGTCCAACCGCCGAGGCCCACGGCAAACACCAGCGGCTGCACGACGGCCTCGAAGAACCAGCCCTGGAGAGCAGAAAAAGCGTCAGTCAGCCAATCGATCATGGCGCGAACTCAGGAGTGGGATGCGATCCAGGCGCGGTAATCCGGGTGCTGGCGCAGCGTCTGGAAACAGAAGCCCTTGGCCTTGAGGCCGACGATCAGCGGCTCGAGGTTGGCCGGCGCCCACGGATCCTTGCGCGACCAGATGCCCAGGTGCGCGAGCAGGATGTCGCCGGGGCGGATGGTGTCGAGCGCCTGCGTGAGCAGCTTCGCGTTGCTGAATTTCTCGCTCGGCAGTTCGTCGCCAAGGAAACCGGCGGGCGCCCAGCCGACGTACTTGTAGCCGCAGCCCTCGGCAGCCGCCAGCAGCGCGGGCGAGGTCTTGCCGCCCGGCGCTCGGTACAGCGGCAGCGGCTTCTTGCCGGTGATGGCGGCCAGCCGGTCGGACGACTTGCGGATGTTGGCGCAGTACTCGGCCGCGCTCCAGGTCGATTCCTTGCCGTTCTGCGGGCCGGCCGAAGGCTTGATGCGGAAGCTCGGCGGCGTGCCCTTGACGTCGGCGCGCCAGTAGGCGTGGTCGTAGGTGTGGGAGCCGAACTCGTTGCCTTCGGCCGCCCTCGCCTTCCACCAGGGCGCCCAGTGGTCGTCGAGGCTGTCGCCGTCGGTCTGGGTGCGCTCGGCGGCGGCGAAGAAGGTGACGCGCACGTTCTGCCGCTTGAGCACGTCGGCCACCAGCGGGGCGATGCCCATGTGGCCGGTGTCGAAGGTCAGGTAGACGGGCTTTTCGCAGGTGGCGGCCTGCTGCTGCGCCCAGGCGCCCGGCACCACCGTGCCGCAGGCCAGCGCCAGCAGCACGGCCGCGCCGGCGCGCCTACGTGCGCTTGCCATGGTCCAGCGTCCAGACGCCGTGCGGCGAGCGTCCCACGTTGACCTGCCGCACCACCTTCTGGCCGACGAGATCGACCACGGTGAGCTTCTTGGCCCAGCGCGAGGTCACGTACAGCGTCTTGCCGTCGGCCGACACGTCCATGCAGTCGGGACCGCCCGGCACGGCATAGGTGGCGACGACCTTGAGCGTCGCCAGGTCGATGCGGCTGATGGTATTGGCCACGCGGTTGCTCACGAACACGGTCTTGCCGTCGCCGGCCGAGCGGAAGGCGTGGGCGCCCTTGCCGGTGGGGATCTTGCCGACCAGCTTGGGCTGCGCGCCCTCCACGTCGAACACCTGCACGCCATCGCCGCCGGTCAGGCCCACGAGCAGCGTCTTGTCGTTGTGGGTGCCGAAGATGTCCGCCGGCATCGGGCCGGTGGCGGTGCGCCACTTGACGGTCTGCGAAGGCAGGTCGACCGCGATCATCTCGTCGCTGTCCTGCATCGTCACGTAGGCGATGGTGCTGGTGTTGTCGATCCAGATGTGGCTGGGCGTCTTGCCGGTGGCGATGCGCTTGGCCAGCTTGAGGTCCTTGCCGTCCCAGCGGTAGACGTCGACGTGGTTCAGGCGGTTGCCCGCCGTGACGAACCACTTCATGTCGCGCGAGAACTGCAGCTGGTAGGGGTCGATGATGCCGTAGACCACCCGCTGCACCTCGGCCGTGCGGGGGTTGAGGAAGGTCAGCGAGTCGCCCGCCGAATTGGCCACGATGACCGACTTCTCGTCGGGCGTCATGTAGATGTGGTGCGGCTCCTTGCCGGTGGTGATGCGTTGTTTTTCGCTCCAGTCGACCGGGTTGATCACGCTCACGCTGGCATCCAGCGAGTTGAGCACGAAGATCGGGGGAGGCTCTGCCGGCGCGGCGGCGGCAGTGTGTGCCGCCAGGGCCGTCATGCAGGAAAACAGGAGGGCCGCGATGCGGCCGTTCGGGCGGGCTGGAAGTCGCAAGGGAAGGTTCCGAGAGAGAGCTGGCGATCTTAACGGTCGAGCATTAAGACTGGCTGACCTGGAAACCCGGCTTTCTCCCCCTGTCAGCGCCTGTTACTTCGAAAGCTTGGCGGCTTTGGCGGGCTTGGCCGGTGCGCGCAGCGCGGCGACCTGCTCGGCGGTGAGCCAGCGCCACTGCCCAGGCGCCAGGTCTTCCGGCAGCGCGAGGTCGCCGATGCGCGAGCGGTGCAGCCCCTCGACCCGGTTGCCGACCGCGGCCAGCATGCGCTTGACCTGGTGGTACTTGCCCTCGGTGAGGGTGAGCCGCAGGTGCAGCGGGCTGTCGGATTCGCAGGCGGCGGCTCGCACGGGCTTCGGATCGTCGTCGAGCACCACGCCGGCCAGCAGCTTCGCGATCTGCGCCTCGTCCACCGGATGCTTGGCCGTCACCTCGTAGACCTTGGGCACGTGGTGCTTGGGCGATCCCATCTTGTGGATGAACTGGCCGTCGTCGGTCAAAAGCAGCAGGCCGGTGGTGTCCTGGTCGAGCCGGCCGATGGCCTGCACGCCCTGCACCGCTCCCTTGTTGGGGCGCAGGCGCAGCGGCGAAGGCAGCAGCGTGTAGATGCTCGGGTAGGTCGAGGGCTTCTGCGAGCACTCGGTGCCGGCCGGCTTGTGCAGCATCAGGTAGGCCTTCTCGTGATAGACCCAGGCCGTGCCCTGGACCGTGTAGAGAAGCCCCTCGGGATCGAGATCGGCGAACGGGTCGGTCACCGCCTGGCCGCCGATGGTCACGTGGCCTTGCTGGACCAGCCCCGCGCACACGCGGCGCGTGCCGAAGCCCTGGGTGTAGAGGATGTCTTGCAGGTGCATGAAAAATGAAAAAAGCGGCCGCGCCGACAAGGGCACGACCGCCTTCGAGTGTGCCGCAGGTTCAGTAGCCCGCTGCCAGGCCGGTGTTGCGGCGTGGGTCGTTGGCGCCGTAGAAGCGGTTGTTGCCGACCGGCTTGCCGCCCAGCGACGGCGCGCCGACGATGATGGCCGCGAGGTGGTTGGCCGGCTGCGGCACGCCCAGGTTGTGGCCCATGTCGGTCAGGATCTTGCGGGTGTCGGGGCTCAGCGCATAGGCTTCGACGTTGGTGACGTCGGGCAGCCACTGCTGGTGGAAGCGCGGCGCATCCACTGCTTCCTGCACGTTCATGCCGTAGTCGATGGCGTTGATCATGGTCAGCATCACCGCCGTGATGATGCGGCTGCCGCCCGGCGTGCCGACCACCATCACGGGCTTGCCGTCCTTGGACACGATGGTCGGACTCATCGAGCTCAGCGGGCGCTTGCCCGGCTCGATCTTGTTGGCCTCGCCCTGCACCAGGCCGTACAGGTTGGGCACGCCCACCTTCGAGGTGAAGTCGTCCATCTCGTCGTTCAGCAGTACGCCGGTCTTGGCGGCGGTGATCTTGGCGCCGAACCAGTCGTTCAGCGTGTAGGTCACAGAAACCGCGTTGCCCCATTTGTCGGCGATCGAGTAATGGGTGGTGTTGCTGCCTTCATGCGGCGCGACGCCGGGCTTGATGTCCTTCGAGACGCCGGCCTTCTTGGGATCGATGACGGCGCGGATCTTCTCGGCGTAGCCCTTGTCGAGCAGGCGGTCGAGCGGGTTCTTTACGAAGTCGGGGTCGCCCAGGTAGCTGTTGCGGTCCACGTAGGCGTGGCGCATGGCCTCGATCTGGTAGTGCACGGCCTGCGCCGAGTGGTAGCCCAGGTCCTTGAGCGGATAGCCCTCGAGGATGTTGAGCATCTCGCAGATGATCACGCCGCCGGAACTGGGCGGGGGTGCCGACACGACGCGGTAGCCGCGGTAGTCGCACTCCACCGGCGCGAGTTCGCGCGTCTTGTACTGGTCGAGGTCGGCCTGCGTGATCAGGCCCTTGCCGCCCTGGCTGGACGCCACGATGGCATTGCCGACCCAGCCCTTGTAGAAGCCGTCGGTGCCCTTGGCGCTGATTTCGCGCAGCGTCTTGGCCAGGTCCTTCTGCACCAGCTTGTCGCCCACCTTGTAGGGCTCGCCCTTGTTCAGGAAGATGGCGGCCGAGGCCGGGTCTTCCTTGAAGTCGGCCGTGGCGGTGCCGAGCAGGTCGATGTCGCCCTGCTCCAGCGCGAAGCCCTTGTCGGCCAGCTGGATCGACGGGGCGAGCAGCTCGCCGCGCTTCATGGTGCCGTACTTCTCGCGCGCGTACTCCATGCCCGACACGCTGCCCGGCACGCCCACGGCGAGGTGGCCCTTGGTGCTCAGGCCCTTGATGACGTTGCCGTCCTTGTCGAGGTACATGTTGGCCGTGGCGGCCAGCGGCGCTTTCTCGCGGAAGTCGAGGAAGGTCTTGCGGCCGTCGGCCAGCTGAATGGTCATGAAACCGCCGCCGCCGAGGTTGCCCGCTGCCGGGTACACCACGGCCAGCGCATAGCCCACGGCCACCGCCGCGTCGACGGCATTGCCGCCGCGCTTGAGCACGTCGACGCCGACCTTGCTCGCCAGGTGCTGCGCACTCACGACCATGCCGTTCTCGGCCGCGACGGGCGCCACCGATGCCGCATTCGAGGCGCCGGCCGCCGCCAGCGCGAGCACCGCCGTGACGGCGGCGCGCAGCTTCGGGGTCCAGTGGATTTTTTGCATGTAGGAGTCTCCTCTGTAGGTCCTGTGTTGAAGAAAGAAAAACGGTAACGCGCCGGTCAGTCCACGAGCAGAGCCTTGCGCCGCAAGGCATCGAGCGCCAGCTCGACCTGCTGGCGCGCGAACGCCTTGACTGCCTGCGGTTCGGTCAACGGTTTGTCGTCCTTGACGAAGCGAAGGCGGTCGCCGCGCACTTCGGCTTCGAGATGCTCGGCCAGCGCGTCGTGCGAGTTCGTACCGTCGAGCAGCGGCAGCAGGCTGCGTTCGAGCAGCGTGAGTGCCACGGGCTCATGCCACTGGTTACAGGCATTGGCGTTCGCGCCGGCCGCCGGAGCCAGGCCGGGCGCGCTACGCACGGCGCCCAACGCCCGCGGCAGGCCGGGCACCGAGGCCGCGGCGGGCACCGGCGTGCGGCGAAAGCGCAGCGCGCCGAGGATCAGCAGTTCCTCGAGCATCGACATGGCCGCCTGGTCGACCGCTGCGGCGGGCTGCCCGACGAGCCGGGCTGCGTCGGCGATCAGCTTTTCCACGGGCATCGAAGCCGGGTACGCCGCCTCGAGCAGGCGCGCGACGGCCTTGTGAATGGGCAGCCGCAGCGTGACCTTCAGGCCACGGATCGCGTCGCAAGGCTGTTCGCTGGCATCGAGCGCCAGCTCCGCGCCGCCTTCGGCAGTGAACAGGCCGGCGACTTCGAGGGCGCGGATGCGCGCGGGGTCCATCCGGTAGCGGATGTCTACGGCGCGCGCCTGCCGCACCAGCAGGGTCTGCCTGAAGGTGCGGTTGACCAGGAAATCGAGGTACTGCTCCATCAACACCTGGCTGCCGCCGCATTCGCGCAGCAACGGGTCGCGCACCTTGTCGCCGTAGTTCTGCACGAACATGGTCGAGGGCTCGGCATCGCACAGGTAGGCCAGCCCGCGGGCCTCGGCGCGCGCCACGAACTCCTTGAAGTAGCACGGCGCGTTGCAGGGCTCCAGGAACTCGTGCAGCAGATAAGAGCTGTTGGCGCTGCGCACGATGGGCATCGTCTCTTCGAGCGTCTTCTTGAGCACGCTGTCGGCACGGGCCGACTCTTCGAGGAACTCGAGCATGCCGCGCGCATAGGCGAGCTTTTCGTCCGGCGTGTCGCGCGGGCCGCCGCGCAGGATCATCGCGTCGCGCACGATCTCGCGGGCCTTCCAGCCGGGGTACACGTTGTAGCTGACGTAGGCCACGCCCTTGGGCGCGAGGTTCTCGGCGCAGATGCGCAGGATCGCGTCCTGCACCGGGCCCGGCACCCAGCTGTAGACGCCGTGGCAGACGATGTAGTCGAACTGGCCGAACGAAGCGTCGATCTCCGAGATGTCGAAAGCCTTGAGTTCGATGTTCGACAGTCCCGCCCGGGCGATGACCGCCGCGCCCTGCGCCACCTGCACGGTGGACAGGTCCACGCCGACCGCGCGAGCGCCCGGATGGCGGGCGGCGAAGGGAATCAGGTTGCCGCCGGCAGCGCAGCCGAGTTCCAGCACGCTGGCTTCGGCGGGCGGCGGGGTGTCGAGCCCGAACAGGAACGCCAGCGCTTCCAGATGCTCCATGGCCGACTGGGGAAACGGATGCGAGTCATAAGGCACCGCGTCGTAGTAGCGGGTCAGCGTGGAAGTCAGGGAGTCCGACACGAGCATTCTTGTGATGTGGCAGCGGCCGACGACTATAGCCCCGGGTCCAGGCAAAAAAAACCCAGCCGGAGGGCTGGGTGTGAAAAAGCCTATCTGCTGGCATGCATCAAGGCCCCGCACAGGTTGACCGGCGGGGACGGTTTACCCGTCAAGGAGAAAGTGGTCGGCAAGCCCGTAGTTTACTGTATATGCATACAGCTCGCTCGGGCGACCATTCCGGATACCGCTATATGGATCGCACACCAGCCCAGTTGCCGGCCGGTCTTAGAATGGCCCGATGAATTGGCGCACACTGCTTCCGCTTGCCCTGGTCCTCGCCGGCTGCTCGACCCCTCCCAACGAGGTCACGCAAGTGCGCCCCGGCGTGCTGCGTGCCGTGACTTATGTGCAGGCCTCGAACTACTGCGACGTCAAGGGACAGTCGCCAAGATGGCTTGGCAAGGCACCTGCGGAACAGGGCGTCTTGTTCGAGTGCAACTGACGGCCTTCGCCGATCAGGCCGGCGCTATCCGGTTCATTCGCCGAACCAGAACATCAGCCAGTTCCCGATGGCGGCCAGCATGGTCATCAGGGCCGCAAGATCGAACTGGCGAGAAAGCGCCAACAAGCGCAGTTGACGAGTGCTGTTCAGCATTGATCAATACCCTCGCGTCATGAACACTCCCCTCGCGGCAGCCTGCGCTAACGCCGGCTGTTCGTCGATCCGAAGATAGTTTGAGCTTGCGACGAAAGTGGACCGGGTAATCCCCGACCTGGGACCAGCGCCTCAGCCGGCCTGAAGTCGCTCGGCCGCCTGCTGCTTGCCAAACTCGCGCACCGAGGCCAGGCGCTCCAACTGAGCAGCGCGCGGCCGCGCCTTGCCTTGTTCCCAGTGGTAGATCGTCTGGCCCGATACACCGACGAGCTTGCCGTACGAGGCTGCAGACAGTCCCAGCTTGCTGCGGTGCGAAGCCAGTCGAGCCGGGCTGAAGCGCCGCTTGGGCCCCGCCTCGGCAGCCTCGTCGACATCGCTAACCACTGCACGCTTGCCGGCACTGCTGGCAACGTTGCGCAGTTCCTTCTCCAACGCATTCACCTGGCGACGCAGAGCGGCGATCAATGCCCTGTGGTGTACGGAGGCCTTCTTCAGCGTCTCGATTTCCGCTCGAACCTCTTTGCGGGCAACGCGCGAGATTTCGGCTTTGAGAATGGATGCAATGTTTGGCATAGCGCGATTGTGCCTAGCTCATGCTGGCGATAAGGAACGAACGCTAACCCAGGTCGGAGCGCTTGCAATCGAGCACCAATCCCGGCTCGACCGCTCTCAGCGCAGGCACCTTGCCCATGAAGGTCACACCGGCGCCAATCAGACGCCACTCTCCGGCCTTGAACAGCCTGAAGAGATGCGTGACATCAGTACCGACACTGGGGATGGCGTTGAACACATAGACCGGCTCGCCGGACTGGGTCTCCTCCATGCTGAGGAGTTCGGCCCTCATCTTCCCCATCGTCTCCGTGTCCTTTGTCCTGGAACGCACGATGTCCATGTTGACGGTACGCGAGTGCTCGTCGATGGCAATCCTGCGGATCCAGTGCGAAGGCGCCGATGCGGCGGCAGGCCCGGGAACGCATGTGATCGTTCCCGCAGCGCATGCACCCGCTGTCGTGAGCAATAGCGCCTGAAGGGCAAGCCGGCCTGGTTTGATGATCGTCATCGTTGTTAGGCTGCCTCGATCGAGCGGCCGCGAGTTGGCATCGGCCCGACTCTAACGTGCGGCAGCGTGCGTGCGGCGCCTCAGCCGCCGCCTTTGCCGTCATCGGCTCGCTTCGCGGCCCACTCCACAGCCATGGCCTTCGCGCGCTCGAGCGCCTCGCGCACGCTGTGCCCCGCGGCCGGATCGATCTTCAGCATGCGGATATCGTCGTTCGGCGGCGCCCTGTAACGGAGCACGGCCTGAAAGGAACCGGAGGGAAGCTTCTCCGCGCTGCAAAGGAAGGTCCAGCCCGCATGGGGAAATTCGAGCATCTCATCCATGGCAGCCGCCTTGATCGAAGGATTGCCGGCCATGGAGGACGCTACCGAGGTTCTTGGCGCTTTGCATTCTGATCCCCTTGTCTTGAATTCGAAGAAACCAAGCTACAGCGCACCACGTGTGGCGCGATGTAGGAGGCAACCGCCGCAAATGCAGGCGCGCGGCTCGCTCTGGCCCCAACGAAAAATGCCCCGCTGGGCGGGGCATTTCGGTTCAGGCGTTTGCCCGGCATCCGCGGCGCGAAGCCGCGGCAATGCGTCAATTACTTCTTCTTGGCGGCCACGGCCTTCTTGGCGGGGGCGGCAGCCTTCTTTGCTGCGGGCTTCGCAGCAGGCTTGGCAGCCGGCTTGGCGGCCACGGCCTTGCTGTCGGCCTTGCGCTTTGCAGCCTTCGGGTCCACGGCGGCCTTGAAGGCGGCGCCCGGCACGAACTTCGGCACCTTCTGTGCGGCGATCTTGATCTTGGTGCCGGCGCTGGGGTTGAAGCCCGAGCGTGCGGCGCGCGCCACTTGCTTGAAAGTGCCGAAGCCGACGATCTGCACTGCGTCATCCTTCTTCACGGCAGCAACGATCGTGCTGGTGATGGTCTCGAGGACGCGCGCGGCTTCCGCCTTGCTGAGGTTGTGGGCGGTAGCGATTTTTTCGACGAGTTCGATGCGGTTCAAGTGAGTTCCTATTAGGTTAATTTCGCCATGTTGCCTATGGCGGCGCAGCAACGAATACAAGCTGCAAGCGGGGCGGAGTTTATTCGACTGCGAGAGGGCCTATGTAACTCGGCCGCATAAAGTGGTGTCGAGGGGCGCATGGCAGACGAAAAGATCCCTCGTACACGAGGAGCTTTCTCCTCGACAGAGCATCCTGGGCATCGCAACTTGGCCATCGAGCTCTTGGCCGAGTTAAGGTGTGAGTCAAAGTTGGGAAGAACGCCAATGGGCTGCCGATCATTGATGCGATCGGCCAGGGTGCTTGAGCACTGGCAGGTGGCTGAACATTTGGAGGAAGCACCAGTCGCCGATCGCATGGATCAACGAAGTGCAGGTTCCGAAAAAGACAAAAGGGTTAGCAGACTTTCATCTGCTAACCCTCGTCGGAACTGGCGGAGTGGACGGGACTCGAACCCGCGACCCCCGGCGTGACAGGCCGGTATTCTAACCAACTGAACTACCACTCCTGGTAGACAACGTTCACTCGTTTTACCGAGCCAAGTGTTGCCACTTGTGCCTGCTTCACTTGCGTGAAACTGGCGACCCTACGGGGATTCGAACCCCGGTAGCCACCGTGAAAGGGTGGTGTCCTAGGCCTCTAGACGATAGGGTCAAAACCTTAGGAACAGTGCTGCGATCAGCACTTATCTTCAACTCTCTCGACACTTAATGGTGGAGGTAAACGGGATCGAACCGATGACCTCTTGCATGCCATGCAAGCGCTCTCCCAGCTGAGCTATACCCCCGTGTGGGTGTCGAGCCTCGAATTATAGCCCGTTTTTCAGGCCTTTCTCAATCTTTCGATAACTTTTTCTCTGGAAAAAATCTCTAGGACTGAATCGAGGGACGGTGTTTGCGACGTTCCCATCACAAGCACACGTACTGGCATCGCTAACACTGGCATTTTCATGCTGTGCGCTGCGAGCACTTCCTTGATCATAGCCGAGATTGAGGCCTTATCCCAGGTCGCAGTTATCAATTTTTCTGCGAGTTCTGCAATCGCGGGTTTAACGGCCTCGGTGATGTGCTGCGCACGGTCCTCTTCAGTCACCGAAATGTCCGTGTAGAAGGCCGCAGCCCAGTTGGCGAGTGCCACCGTGGTGTCGCAACGATCTTTGAATAGCGCGCAGATCGCGGGCAGGCGTTCGTCCGCAACGATGCCCTTCTTCTGCAGCTGTGCCTCGACGAGCGGTGCAAGCTCTTCGCCGGTCTTCGCCTTGATGTATTGAGCGTTGACCCAGGCGAGCTTGGCCGCATCCCACTGCGCGGGGCTCTTCGACAGGTGCGAGCCATCGAACCAGCTCACCATCTGCTCGCGCGTGAAAAGCTCGTCGTCGCCGTGGCTCCAGCCGAGGCGCGCGAGGTAGTTGAGCATTGCCTCGGGCAGGTAGCCGTTGTCTTCGTAGGCAGTGACGCTCACCGCGCCGCGGCGCTTGGAAAGCTTCTGCCCATCGTCGCCAAGAATCACCGGCACGTGACCGAACTGCGGCAACGGCGCACCGAGCGCACGGAAGATGTTGATCTGCCACGGCGTGTTGTTGATGTGCTCGTCACCGCGGAACACGTGCGTGATGTTCATGTCCCAGTCGTCGACCACCACCGCGAAGTTGTAGGTGGGCACACCGTCGGGCCGCAGGATGATGAGGTCGTCGATCTCGCGGTTGTTGATGGTGATCTCGCCCTTGACGAGGTCGTTCCACGTCACGTCGCCTTCGGGCGGGTTGCAGAAGCGCACCACGGGCGGCACGCCTTCGGGCACGGGCGGCAGCACCTTGCCCGGCTCGGGGCGCCAGCGGCGGTCGTACAGCGTCTTCTCGCCGCGTGCGCGCTGCGCCTCGCGCATTTCGTCGAGTTCGGCGGGCGTGCAATAGCAGTGGTAGGCCGTGCCGGCGGCAAGCATCTGCGCGATCACTTCGCGATAGCGCTCCAGGCGCTGCATCTGGTAGATCGGGCCTTCGTCGTATTCGAGGCCAAGCCAGTGCATGGACGCGAGGATCTGGTCGGTCGAGTCCTGCGTGGAGCGGGCCACGTCGGTGTCTTCGATGCGCAGCACGAACTCGCCGCCGTAATGGCGTGCATAGGCCCACGAATAGAGCGCCGTGCGGGCCGTGCCCAGGTGAAGAAAACCCGTGGGGGACGGTGCGATGCGGGTGCGTACTTTGCCGGTCATTTCGTTATGGTTGATTCAGTGTGCTCAGGCCGCGCGCGAGGTCGGCCTTGATGTCTTCGGCATGCTCGAGGCCGACCGCGAGGCGGATCAGTCCCTGGCCGATGCCGGCAGCCTGGCGCTGGACCTCGGTGAGGCGTCCGTGCGAGGTGGTGCCGGGGTGCGTGATGATGGTCTTCACGTCGCCGAGGTTGGTGGCGACGCTCACCACGCGCGTGCTGTTGATGACATGGAACGCATTGGCGCGCGCGGTCTCGGGCGTGTCGCCGACCACGTCGAACGACACCACCGCGCCACCCTGCCCCGACTGCTGCCGCATCGCCAGTTCATGCTGCGCGTGCGAAGGCACGCCCGGGTAATAGACGCGAGCGATGCCCGGCTGCTTCTCGAGCCACTGCGCGATGTCCAGCGCATTGGCGCAGTGCGCCTTCATGCGCACGCCCAGCGTTTCGATGCCCTTGAGCACGACCCACGCATTGAACGGCGCCAGCGCCATGCCGGCGGTGCGCACCACGGGGCCGAACACGTCGACGATGAGCTTCGAAGGACCGCAGATCGCGCCGGCCATCACGCGGCCCTGGCCGTCGAGGTGCTTGGTGCCCGAGTGGATGACGAGGTCGGCGCCCAGTGCCGCCGGGCGCTGCAGGATCGGCGTGCAGAAGCAGTTGTCGACCGCCAGCAGCGCGCCTGCCGCGTGCGCCACGTCGGCCAGTGCGCGGATGTCGCAGACCTCGGTCAGCGGATTGGTCGGCGTTTCGGCGAACAGCAGCTTCGTGTTGGGCTTGACCGCCGCGCGCCACTCGGCCACGTCGGTCTGGGAGACGAAGGTGGTCTCCACGCCGAACTTGGCGAACTCCTTGCCGAACAGGTTCAGCGTGGAGCCGAACACCGAGCGCGAGCAGATCACGTGGTCGCCGGCCTTCAGCAGGCCCATGCACATCATGAGGATCGCCCCCATGCCGGTCGATGCGCCGATGGCCGCCTCGGTGCCTTCGAGTGCCGCGATGCGCTGCTCGAAACTGGTCACCGTGGGGTTGGAGGTGCGCGAGTAGGTGAAGCCCGGCTCGGTGCCCGCGAAGCGGCGCATCGAAGTTTCGGCGTCGGGCTGCACGAAGCCGCTGGTCAGGAACAGCGCGTCGGAATGCTCGCCGTACTGGCTCGGCGCGAGGCCGGTGCGCAGCGCGAGCGTGTCGGGATGCAGGCCGGGCGGCAGGGGTCTTTCGTCGGTCACTTCGTCGGCTCTTATTCGCTGTGATTGGGGAGCGCGAGGCGCGAGGAATCTTCTTCGGTCTCCTCGATGCGCGGCCGGTTGCCGTTCATGCGCGAGATGGCTTCGGTGTCGATGTCGCCGGTCACGTACACGCCGTCGAAGCAGGAGGCGTCGAAGCCGTCGAGCTTGCCGTTGAGCGAACCGATGGCGCGCTTCATGGCGTCGACGTCCTGGTAGATCAGCGCGTCGCAGCCGATGAGCTCGCGGATTTCTTCGACGGTGCGGTCGTGCGCCACCAGCTCGCCCTTGGTCGGCATGTCGATGCCGTACACGTTGGGGTAGCGCACCGGCGGCGCGGCGCTGGCAAGGTACACCTTGCGGGCGCCGGCATCGCGGGCCATCTGCACGATTTCTCGGCTGGTGGTACCGCGCACGATGGAGTCGTCGACCAGCAGCACGTTGCGGCCCTTGAACTCGCTGGCGATCACGTTGAGCTTCTGGCGCACCGACTTTTTGCGAACGCCCTGCCCCGGCATGATGAAGGTGCGGCCCACGTAGCGGTTCTTCACGAAGCCTTCGCGGTACGGCACGCCCAGCAGGTGCGCCAGTTGCGTGGCGCTCGGGCGGCTCGATTCGGGGATCGGGATGATCACGTCGATCTGGTTCGGCGGCACGGTCGAGACCACGCGCTTGGCCAGCGTCTCGCCGAGGTTCAGGCGAGCCTGGTACACCGAGATGCCGTCGAGCACCGAGTCAGGGCGTGCGAGGTACACGAATTCGAAGATGCAGGGGTTCAGCGTGGGCGTTTCGGCGCACTGCATCGAATGCACGTTGCCTTCGAGGTCGATGAACACGGCCTCGCCGGGGGCGATGTCGCGCTCGAACACATGGCCCGAGCCTTCCAGGGCAACCGATTCGCTGGCCACCATCACCGCGCCGTCGGCGCTGCGGCCCATGCACAGCGGGCGAATGCCGTACGGGTCGCGGAAGGCGAGCAGGCCGTGGCCGGCAATCAGCGACACCACGGCATACGAGCCGCGCAGGCGCTTGTGCATGTTCTTGACCGCGGCGAAGACTTCAGCCGGGTGCAGCGGCACGCCGCGCGACGAACGCTCGATCTCGTGGGCCAGCACGTTGAGCAGCACTTCGGAGTCGCTCTCGGTGTTGGTGTGGCGGTGGTCGGTGGAGAACAGCTCCGCGCGCAGCGCATGCGCGTTGGTCAGGTTGCCGTTGTGCACCAGCACGATGCCGAACGGCGCGTTCACGTAGAAGGGCTGGGCCTCTTCCTCGCTGTAGGCGTTGCCGGCGGTCGGGTAGCGCACCTGGCCAAGGCCGACGTTGCCAGGGAGCGCGCGCATGTTGCGCGTGCGGAACACGTCGCGCACCATGCCCTTGGCCTTGTGCATGAAGAACTTGCGCTCGAGCAAGGTCACGATGCCTGCCGCGTCCTGGCCGCGATGCTGCAGGAGCAGCAGCGCGTCATAGAGCAGCTGGTTGACGGGTGCGTTGCTGACAACGCCGACGATTCCACACATGAACGATTCCTCTCAGGGCAGGTAGCTTGCCAACTTTTCAGGCAGCGAGGGCTTGAGGCCCTGCAATGCCGCATCGAGAACAATGGCGCTGCGCGATTCGTGCCACCAGGCACTGTCGCTGAACACCAGCAAATGAACAACGACCGCCAGCACGAGCAGGGCCACCGCCCCCCGTGCCGCACCGAACGCCGCTCCCAAAATACGATCCACCGGCCGCAGTCCCACGACCGTGATCAGCTTGCGCGTGAGCGAGGCCACCAGGCCCACGCCGAACGCCACCGCCACGAACACCAGCACGAAGGCCAGCGGATAGCGCCAGGCGCCCTGCGGGTCTCCGAACGGAAACCATGCCGCCACGCCTGAAGCCAGCCACTGGGCGGCAATGAAGGCGGCCACCCAGCCGATCAGCGATATCACCTCGAACACCAGCCCGCGCATCAGGCCAAGCAGCATCGACACACCGATGAGCGCAACGGCGATCCAGTCGAACAGGGCCACGGCAAGCGAAAAAGATTCTTACAACGTGAGGATGGCGGCCGACAAAGACAAGCCCTTGACCTTCTCGGCGGCGCGGTCGGCCTCGGCACGCGAGGCGAAGGGGCCGACACGCACACGCGTGCGTTCGCCGTCGGCCGTCTTCGCCACGTGCACATAGGTCTTGAGACCGGCCCGCTCGAGCTTCTGGCGCACTTCGCGCGCCTTGTCGGCATCGGCGAACGCGCCCACCTGCACCACGAAGCGGCCACCGGCCTCGTCGGCGGCGGCGGGCTTGGACGTGGCGGCAGCGGCGGCCGTGATCGGCTTGCCCTCGAGCAGCGCGCGGGCCCGGGCGCCGTCGTCGACGGTGGCTGCCGGCTTGGGCTTGGCTTCGGGCTTGGGTTCCGGCTTCGGCTTCGGCTCGGGCTTGGGTTCCGGCTTGTGCTCTGCCGGCTTGGGTTCGGGTTTGGGCTCCGGCTTGGGTTCGGGCTTGCGCTCCGGAACCGCTGCGGCCGGCGGCGTGCTGGCGGCCGGCTTGCCGGGATCGATTTCGGTGCCGTCCGCGGTCTCGGTGATCATGCCTCCGGCCGAAGAAGCCGAAGCGACACGCGACGAGCCGCTTTCGGGCGCGGTCGGGGCCGTGCTGACGGCCGGTGCCGGCGTGGCGGGCACGGGCAGCGGCTTGACCTTGTTGCGGTCGGGAATCTCGATGGGGATGTCTACCGACACCGGCCGTGGCTGTGTGTCGAACAGCAGCGGGAAACCGATGACGCCCAGCAGCACCAGAACGGCCGCGCCGAGCAGCCGGTGGCGCGCACGCCGACGCATGGTTTCGACACTTTCCGCCGGCGCTGCGGCGGGGGCGCTGCGCCCTTCGTTGCCTTGCGGGCCGCGCGTGCGGAACTTGAAAAACGCCATGAAGTTCGATCCCTGGAGGAGTGCAGCGAGGTTATGCCCGGTGGTGCCGATGGGTGTGTGTACAGCCCGGCGATCAGCCGCCTGGCAGCAGGTGTTTGGCTTGCAGCCGGGGGGTGCCGTTTTCGAGCACGCCACCCACGGTGAAGAACGATCCGAAGACGACGATTCTATCAGCGGGCCCTGCCTGCTCGATGGCTGCGCGCAACGCGTCCATCGGGCCCGCGTGCACGCTGCCCGAGGCGTCGGCACGGCTGTTCTGGGCCTGCCAGGCAGCGAGAAGATCGGCCGCCTTGGCGGCGCGCGGCGTGGGCAGGTCGGTGAAGTACCAGCGGTCGATCAGCGGGCCGATGCGCGCGAGGATCGGTGCCAGGTCCTTGTCGGCCATGACGCCGAACACGCCGTGCGTGGTGGGATAGAAGCCCATCGCGTCCAGGTTCTCGGCCAGCGCGGCCACGGCGTGGGCGTTGTGCGCCACGTCGAGCACCAGCGCGGGCTCGCCCGGCACGATCTGGAAACGTCCCGGCAGCTCGACCATGGCCAGCCCGTTGCGCACCGCCTGCGCCGTGATCGGCAACTGGGGCCGCAGGGCCTCCAGCGCCGCGAGCACGCCCGCGGCATTGATGAGCTGGTTGGCGCCGCGCAGCGCCGGGTAGGCCAGCCCGCTATAGCGCCGGCCGCGGCCCGACCAGCCCCACTGCTGCTTGTCGCCGGACACGTTGAAGTCGGTGCCGAAGCGCCAGAGGTCGGCACCGATGGCATTGGCATGGTCGATCACGCTCTGCGGCGGCATCGGGTCGCTCACGATGACCGGCTTGCCCGCGCGCATGATGCCGGCCTTCTCGAAGCCGATGCTTTCGCGGTCGGGGCCGAGGTATTCCATGTGGTCGAGGTCGATGCTGGTGATGACCGCGCAGTCTGTGTCGATGATGTTCACTGCATCGAGCCGCCCGCCCAGGCCGACTTCGAGAATTGCCACGTCGGGCTTTTCCTCGATCATGCAATGCAGGATGCCGAGGGTGGTGAACTCGAAGTAGGTCAGTGGCATGTCGCCGCGCACTTTTTCGACCACATCGAAGCTTGCTATCAGTTTGGAAGCATCGACGGCCTCGCCCTTGAGCCGCAGCCGCTCTTCGAAGCGCACCAGGTGCGGCGACGTGAAGACCGCCGTGCGGTAGCCCGCGTGCGTGAGGATCGACTCGAGCATCGCGCAGGTCGACCCCTTGCCGTTGGTGCCGGCCACGGTGATGACGGGGCAGCCGAAGCGCAGGCCGAGGCGCTGCGCCATTTCTTTGGCGCGATCGAGCCCGAGCTCGATGTTCTTGGGATGCAGTTGCTCGGCGCGGGCGAGCCAGTCGTTAAGGGTTTCCATGGAGGCCGGGATTGTCGCCGACCCGCGCGCCGGGGCATCATCGCGGCCATGACAACCCTATACGGCATTCCGAACTGCGACACCGTCAAGCGCGCTCGCGCCTGGCTCGACGAACATGGCGTGGCCTACACCTTCCACGATTTCAAGAAACAGGGCGTGCCCGAAGCCGAACTCGACCAGTGGCTGAAGAAACCGGGCTGGGAGGCCCTGGTCAACCGCAAGGGCACCACCTGGCGCAAGCTGGACGAAGCCACGCGCGAAGGCGTGACCGATGCCGCCTCCGCCCGCCCGGTGCTGCTGGCCAACCCCAGCCTCATCAAGCGGCCGGTGGTCGACTGGGGCCCGAAAAAGCCGGTCACCACGGGCTTCGATGCCGAGGCCTGGGCCGCTGTGAAGGCCGTGTAAATGCCGGAACCCGCCTTGCGGCGGGCCGTCCAACCGGCATCCGCAGGAGAGACCAACATGAACAGACACGTTTTTCGCACCCTTGCCGGCATCTCGATGGCCGGCGCGCTGGCGGTTGGCACGGGCCTCGTGCACGCGCAGCAACAGCAAGGCCAGGTCGTCCAGGCACGGGTGATTTCCGCCACGCCGATCCGCGAAACGACTGGTAGCGATGTCAGCTACAACGTTACCTACGAGTACAACGGCCAGCAGTACACCACCCGCACGAACACCCGGCCCGGCGCGACCATCGCGGTCCAGGCGTCTTCGTATGGCGTCGTGACCTCGCCGGTGGCCCCGCAGGGACAGGTCCAGACCTATCCGGTCGAAGCCAGCGGCAGCGGCGGCGGCGGCTCCCCGTGGGACAACGTCGTGCCCGAACCCGGCGTGGTGGTCGGCGCGAGCGCTCCCGCGCCCGTGTACGTGCAGCCGGCGCCCGTCTACGCGGCACCGGTGTATGTGGACCCCTTCTATGGCTACGGCTATCCATACGCCTATCCGCCGGTCGGCATCTCGCTGAACCTCGGCTATTCGCGTGGCTGGGGCGGCGGCTACCACCGCGGCGGCTGGGGCGGTTTCCGCGGCGGCTGGCACCGCTGAGCGGGCGGGGGCCCGTCGAGCCCCTAAAATCGAGGACTTTTCCAACCCTTGACGGGTGCGCCGCTGGTGCGGTGCGTCCTCGATTCGCCGACCGCTTGCGCGCCGGCGCCACCCAATGACGACGACTACCGACACAATCAACAGCGCCGCAGTGGCCACCAAGGCCAATGTGTACTTCGACGGCAAATGCGTGAGCCACAACCTCACGCTGGCGGACGGCACCAAGAAGTCGGTCGGCGTGATCCTGCCGTCCACCCTCACCTTCAATACCGGCGCGCCTGAAATCATGGAAGGCACCGGCGGCAGCTGCGAATACCAGCTCGCGGGCACCAGCGAATGGATTGCCTCGGGCCCCGGCCAGAAGTTCAGCGTGCCCGGCAACTCCAGCTTCCAGATCCGCGTCAGCGGCGAGCCCTACAGCTACATCTGCCATTTCGGCTGAACCGGGACCCGACATGTCGACCATCCTCCAAAACGTACCCGCCGGCCAGAAGGTCGGCATCGCCTTCTCGGGCGGCCTGGACACCAGCGCGGCGCTGCACTGGATGCGCAACAAAGGCGCCATTCCCTACGCCTACACCGCCAACCTCGGCCAGCCCGACGAGCCCGACTACGACGAGATCCCGCGCAAGGCGATGCTCTACGGCGCCGAGAACGCCCGCCTGATCGACTGCCGCGTGCAACTGGCCAACGAAGGCATTGCCGCCCTGCAGGCCGGCGCCTTCCACGTGACCACCGCTGGCGTGACCTACTTCAACACCACGCCGCTGGGCCGCGCCGTCACGGGCACGATGCTGGTGTCGGCCATGAAGGAAGACGACGTCAACATCTGGGGCGACGGCAGCACCTACAAGGGCAACGACATCGAGCGCTTCTACCGCTACGGCCTGCTGACCAACCCCAACCTCAAGATCTACAAGCCCTGGCTCGACCAGGTCTTCATCGACGAGCTGGGCGGCCGCGCCGAAATGTCGGCGTTCATGCAGAAGGCCGGCTTCGCCTACAAGATGTCGGCCGAGAAGGCCTACTCGACCGACTCCAACATGCTCGGTGCCACGCACGAGGCCAAGGACCTCGAGCACCTGAACAGCGGCATCCAGATCGTTCAGCCCATCATGGGCGTGGCCTTCTGGAAAGACGAAGTCGAAGTCAAGCGCGAGACCGTTTCGGTGCGCTTCGAAGAAGGCGTGCCCGTTGCGCTGAACGGCGTGCGCTATTCGAGCCTGGTCGATCTGATCCTCGAAGCCAACCGCATCGGCGGCCGCCACGGCCTGGGCATGAGCGACCAGATCGAGAACCGCATCATCGAGGCCAAGAGCCGCGGCATCTACGAGGCTCCCGGCCTCGCGCTGCTGTTCATCGCCTACGAGCGCCTCGTCACCGGCATCCACAACGAGGACACCATCGAGCAGTACCGCGACAATGGCCGCAAGCTCGGCCGCCTGCTCTACCAGGGCCGCTGGTTCGACCCGCAGGCCATCATGCTGCGCGAGACCGCGCAGCGCTGGGTGGCTCGCGCCATCACCGGCGAGGTGACCGTCGAGCTGCGCCGCGGCAACGACTACTCGATCATGAACACCGAGTCGGCCAACCTGACGTACAAGCCCGAGCGCCTGAGCATGGAAAAGGTCGAGGGCGCGTTCACGCCGCTGGACCGCATCGGCCAGCTGACGATGCGCAACCTCGACATCGCCGACACGCGTGAGAAGCTCGGCATCTACACGCAGGTCGGCCTGCTGTCGCCGAACGAAGGCGCATCGCTGCCGAAGCTGGCCAACGACGGCGACGCGAGCTGATCGCCGGTCCCTGCCTCGGTGCGGGGCAGAAACGACGACGGGCCCCTCGGGGCCCGTTTTCGTTGGGGCACGGAGTTCAATCCCCGCCGCCACCTCCACCGCAGCCGCCGCCACAGCCCCCGCCGCCGTCGGACGAGCCTCCGCCGTCGCTGGAGCCACCATCGCCGCCGCCGCTGCTCGACTCGCAGCCGCCGAAGCCGCCGGCATCGCCCGAGCTGCCGCCATCCGAAGAGGACGACTCCCCGAAGCTCGTGCCGCAATGGGCGTCGGAGCCGATGTGCCGCTCGACCGCCCGGCAGTCGGGCACATAGTGGAAACCGCCGTCGATCGCGAACTTGACGTCCAGCGCAAACAGCAGCGGCAGCCGCGCCGGCTTGCGCGGATCGATGCTCTCTTCCTTGCAGGCCCAGTACCAGGTGCGGCGCAGTCCGTCGTTGCGCTTGGGGTCGCGGCCCAGCACCTCGGCCGGGCTGTGATGCAGCATGCCGCCGAACGCCGCCTTGCACCAGTTCTGGTAGCCCTGCGTGTGCAGGATGAACTCGTGCCAGGCCGTATCGACGACCTTCGAGGGCATGGCCACGAACTTGCGGTCGCTGCGAAGGTGCGCCATGAAGAACTGGCGCAGGCCGCGCAGCACCAGTTCGGCGTCGCGCCGGCTGAGCTGCGGATGCGCCTGACACAGCTTGCCGACGAGAAAAGCCGGCAGCCGCGCTTCGCGGATGAACTGGCGCCGCAGGCTGGTTTCGAGGAACCTGAGCACCGCCGCGAACAGCAGCGCCACCAAGATCACCACCACCATCGAGCCCCAGCGGCGCGAGCCCAGGAACAACGCGAGCAGCGCGACGACCGGCACCGCGCGGCGAGCCCATACCAGGGCGGCAATGCGCCGCCGGTAGTTCAGCTGGAGAAAGTCGAGATCCATTCCCGCGGGCTCAGACCACCACCGGCTCCGGCTCCAGGCGGATGCCGAAACGCTCGTACACGCTGGTCTGGATGGCCTTGGCGAGCGTCATCACCTCGCCGCCGGTCACCGGGTTCTCGGTGCCGCCGCGGTTGACCAGCACCAGCGCCTGTTTCTCGTACACGCCGGCGTTGCCGACCGACTTGCCCTTCCAGCCGCAGGCGTCGATGAGCCAGCCGGCCGCCAGCTTGATGCTGCCGTCGTCCATCGGGTAGTGAACGATCTTGGGGTCGCGCGCGATGATGTCGGCGCATTGCTCGGGCGTGACCGTCGGGTTCTTGAAGAAGCTGCCGGCGTTGCCCAGCACCCGCCAGTCGGGCAGCTTGGCGCGGCGGATGGCGCAGATCCATTCGAAGATGTCGAGTGCGCTCGGCGTGAAGTTGCCGGTTTCCTCCATCTTGCGCTCCAGGTCGAGATAGCCGACCACGGCCTTCCACGGCTTGGGCAGCCGGAAGCGCACCCGGGTGATCACCGCCCTGCCCGCCAGCCCGAAGTCGTTGGGGCCGCTGCGCGCATGCTTGAACACGGAATCGCGGTAGCCGAAGGCGCATTGGGCCGCGTCGAGCGTGAAACTGCGGCCGGTTTCCAGGTCGTAGGCATCGAGCGACTCGAAGCGGTCTTGCAGCTCGACCCCGTAGGCGCCGATGTTCTGCACCGGCGAGCCGCCCACGGTGCCCGGGATCAGCGCGAGGTTCTCGAGCCCCGGGTAGCCGTTGCGCACCATCCATTCGACCGCGTCGTGCCAGATTTCGCCAGCGCCGGCCTCGACGATCCAGGCGCGCGGGGTTTCTTCCACCAGCCGCAGGCCCTTGATCTCGACCTTCAGCACCAGCGGCTTGACGTCGCCTGTGAGCACGATGTTGCTGCCGCCGCCCAGCACGAAACGCGGCGCGTCGCGCCACTGCGCATCGGCGCGCAGCGCGGCCAGGTCGGCCTCGCCGGTGATGCGCGCAAGATGCTGCGCGCGTGCGACGATGCCAAAGCTGTTGTAGGGCTGCAGCGGGACGTTGGACTCCACGATCATGGGAGAATTGTCGCATCCAGCATCAGTGAATTCAGGAGAGAGTCAATGCCGTCCTTCGATACCGTCTGCGAGCCCAATCTGCCCGAAGTGAAGAACGCGGTCGAAAACACCGCCAAGGAGATCGCGACGCGCTTCGACTTCAAGGGCACGTCCGCTGCCGTCGAGCTCAAGGACAAGGAGATCACCATGATCGGCGACGCCGAGTTCCAGCTCGTGCAGGTCGAAGACATCCTTCGCAGCAAGCTCACCAAGCGCAGCGTCGACGTGCGTTTCCTCGACAAGGGCGACGTGCAGAAGATGGGCGGCGACAAGGTCAAGCAGGTCATCAAGGTCAAGAGCGGCATCGAGAGTGAGCAGGCCAAGAAGATCACCCGCATCGTCAAGGACAGCAAGCTCAAGGTGCAGGCGGCGATCCAGGGCGACGCGGTGCGCATCACCGGCGCCAAGCGCGACGACCTGCAGGCGGCCATGGCCCTCATCAAAAAGGACGTGCCCGACATGCCGCTCACGTTCAATAATTTCCGCGACTGAGCCCCGCTCCATGAAAGCGCTCGTCGTCGCGGCGCAGCTCCTGGCTGCGGCCGCCGTGGCGCACGCCGCCGGCTCGGTCACCCTGACCGGCACCATCGGCAGCCGCGCGATCCTGATCGTGAACGGCGCCCCGCCCAAGACGGTGGCGGTCGGCGAAACTTTCCAGGGCGTGAAGCTCGTGTCGCTGCAGTCCGAGCAGGCGGTGGTCGAGCTCGACGGCAAGCGCGTCAACCTGCGCATGGACACGCCGGTGAGCATCGGCGGCGGCGGAGGCGGCTCGGGCGGCGGCAGCCGCGTCGTGCTGTCGGCCGACAGCCGCGGGCACTTCATGACGCAGGGCGCCATCAACGGGCGGGCCGTGACGTTCATGCTCGACACGGGCGCGACCAGCGTGGCCATGTCGGCGGCCGATGCGCAACGCATCGGGCTGGACTACAGCAAGGGCCAGCCGGTGCAGATCGGCACCGCCAACGGCACGACTTCGGGCTACAAGCTGCGGCTGCAGTCCGTGCGCGTGGGCGACGTCGAGGTGTACGACATCGACGCCGTGGTCTCGCAGCAGTCGATGCCCTTCGTGCTGCTGGGCAACAGCTTCATCAACCGCTTTTCGATGCGGCGCGACGCGGACCAGATGGTCCTTGAAAAACGCTATTGAAGCCCGGCGTCAGGGCTGCGCGGCCGTCACCACGATCTCGATCTTGTAGGCCGCATTGGCCATCTTGGCCTGCACGGTCGCGCGCGGCGGCGTGTTGCCGGCCGGAATCCAGGCGTCCCACACCTCGTTCATGGCCGTGATGTCGCCGATGTCGGCCAGGAAGATCTGCGTCATGAGAATGCGCGACTTGTCGCTGCCGGCCTCCGCCAGCAGGCGGTCGACCATGGCCAGAACCTGCGCGGTCTGGCCGCGGATGTCCTGCGTGGTGTCGTCGGGCACCTGGCCCGCGAGATAGATGGTGCCGTTGTGCACGGCGGTTTCGGAGAGGCGCGGGCCGACGTGGAAGCGGGTGATGGAGGCCATGGTTTTCTTTCAGTCTTTCTTTTTCCTGGAGCCGAGCTTCGACTCCGTGCCGGCCGCGAGCCGGCGGATGTTTTCGCGGTGCCGCCAGATCAGCAGCAGGCTCATGACGACGAGGGCGACCAGCACCGTGCGGTCGAGCGGCCAGGCAATGCCGCCGCCGATCAGATAGTAGGCCGGCGCGAAGAATGCCGCCACCAATGACGACAGCGACGAATAGCGGAAGAAGATCGCGATGATCAGCCAGGTGGCGCCGGTGGCGAGCCCCAGCCAGGGCGCGATGCCCACCAGCACGCCGGCCGCCGTGGCCACGCCCTTGCCACCCTGGAAGCCGAAGAACACCGGGTAGAGATGGCCCAGGAAGGCTGCGAGGCCGGCCAGCGCGGCAACGCCCGCCCCCAGCCCCCATTGCGCGCCGAACTGGTGAATGAGGAACACCGGCACCCAGCCCTTGAGCGCGTCCAGCAGCAGCGTGGCAAGTGCCGCGCCCTTGTTGCCCGAGCGCAGCACGTTGGTGGCGCCGGGGTTCTTGCTGCCGTAGCTGCGCGGATCGGCCATGCCGAGCGCCTTGCTCACGATGACCGCGAAGGACAGCGAGCCGATCAGGTAAGACGCCACGATGGCAATGATGGAAGGCAAGGTGAAACTCAAGACGGCACTCCGCGAGGGATGGTTGTTGTTCTATCTGGCGCCGGCTATTCTGCCAGCGCACATCGCACGGGTCTGGCGCCCAGCAGGTCCACGCACACCCGCGGATCGATGCCGATCAGGTAGCCGCGCCGCCCGCCGTTGAGCACGATCCTCGGCAGCTCGAGGATGGCCGCCTCCACATACACCGGCATCTCGCGCCGCGTGCCGAACGGCGAGGTGCCGCCCACCATGTAGCCGCTGTGGCGCTGCGCCACCTCGGGCTTGCAAGGCTCGACCGACTTGGCGCCGATCTGCCGCGCGAGGTTCTTGGTCGACACCGTGCGGTTGCCGTGCATCAGCACGATCAGCGGCTTGGCGTCCTGGTCCTGCATGACCAGGGTCTTGATGACGGTGAACGGGTCGAGCCCGAGCATCTCGGCGCCGCGCTGCGCGCCGCCGTGCTCCACGTATTCGTAAGGGTGCTCGCTGAAGGCGATCTTGTGCGCGCGCAGCAGCTGGGTGGCGGGCGTCTCGGAGGTATGGGTGCTTTTCTTGGCCATCTCGGTGGCAATTGCGGGTTCAGGATGGCTTCAGAAAACTTGGTGTTCCACGAAAACTTTGCCGTATCACACCCCTGCCAGCTTCAGGCCGCGGGGTCGCGAATCTCCCAGCGGATCTTGTCGATCTCGGCCAGGATCTCGGGAGACAGCGTGGTGCCGTACACGTCCAGGTCTTCATCCAGCTGCGCCACCGACGTCACGCCGATGATCGTGCTCGCCACCTGCCACTTGGTGTAGCAGAAGGCCAGCGCCAGTTGCGTCGGCGTCAGGCCGTTGTCGCGTGCCAGCTGGTTGTAGCGCTTGGCCGCGCGCAGCGAATCGGGCCGGCCCCAGCGCTGCTTGCGCACCGACTCGTAGCTCGAGATGCGCGCGCCCTTGGGCGCATCCGGCCCTTCGATGCCGCTCTGGTCGTACTTGCCGGTCAGCAGGCCGAAGGCCAGCGGCGAGTAAGCCAGCAGCGACACGTTCAGCCGGTGCATGGTCTCGTCCAGCGCGTTCTCGTGGCCGCGGCTGATGAGGCTGTACACGTTCTGCACCGTCGCCACGCGCGGCAGGCCGTGCTGCTCGGCCAGCCGCACGAATTCGTGCACGCCGTAGGGCGTTTCGTTCGACAGGCCGATGGCGCGCACCTTGCCGGCCTTCACCAGCTTGCCCAGCGCTTCGAGCTGCTCGAGGATCGGCGTCTTCGAGCTTTCCTTGGCCGGGTCGTAGTAGATGTTGCCGAACAGCGGCACATGGCGCTCCGGCCAGTGGATCTGGTACAGGTCGATGACGTCGGTCTTCAGGCGCTTCAGGCTGGCGTTGCAAGAAGCCTCGATGTCGGCCGCCGTCATGCCGCTGCCTTCGCGCACCCAGGGCATGCCGCGCGAGGGGCCCGCCACCTTGGTCGCGACCACCAGCTTCTCGCGCGCGCCGGGGTTGGCGGCGAACCAGTTGCCGATGATGGTTTCGGTGATTGTGTAGGTTTCCTTGCGCGTGGGCACCGAGTACATCTCGGCGGTGTCGATGAAGTCGACGCCGCGCTCGAGCGAGCGGCTCAGGATGGCATGCGAAGTGGGTTCGTCGACTTGTTCGCCGAAGGTCATCGTGCCGAGGCAGATCGGGGTGACGTGCAGGTCGCTTTGACCGAGTTGGATCTTTTTCATGCGCGGGATGCTACCGCCCCGACCCATGGCCTGCTGGCCGCCCCATCAAAACCCGAGCGTTGCGCACCCGCCCGCTGTCCTGTGCCGGACTGCGTCAGCACAAAGGCCTCTTTATCATCGACGCCCATGTACCAAGCCCTCCGCCCCTCCCGCAGCGAATTCGTGCCCGTGCGCAACCTCAGCTACCACGTGCGCCTCTGGGGCCAGCCCTCCGACGCGCGCCCTCCCCTGGTGCTGGTGCACGGCTGGATGGACGTGGCGGCGTCCTGGCAGTTCGTGGTCGACGCCATGGAGGAAGACCGCTTCATCATCGCGCCCGACTGGCGCGGCTTCGGCCTGACCGACGGCGGCGGCGTCGACAACTACTGGCTCGCCGACTACCTGGCGGACCTCGAATGGCTGCTGGACCACTACGCCGGCGAAGGAGAAAGTGCCAGGCAGATCGACCTCGTCGGCCACAGCATGGGCGGCAACGTCGTCATGCACTACGCGGGCGTGCGGCCGGAGCGCATCCGCCGCCTGGTCAACCTCGAAGGCTTCGGCATGCCCGCGCGCAAGCCGGAAGAAGCGCCCGCGCGCTACGGCCAGTGGATCGACGAACTCAAGCGCCTGCACCGCGGCGAGATGGCGCTGGCCGGCTATTCGGCAGTGGACGGCGTGGCCCGGCGCCTGATGAAGACCAACCCGCGGCTCACGCCCGACAAGGCCAACTGGCTCGCCAGCCACTGGTCGGTGAACCATGCGCAGCCCGACGGCAGCGAGCGCTGGCAGATCCTGGGCGACGCGGCGCACAAGATCGTCAACGCGCACATCTTCCGCGTGGACGAGACGCTGGCGCTGTACGCCCGCATCACCGCGCCGCTGCTGATGGTCGAGGCCTCCGACGACAGCCTGCACGGCTGGTGGAAGAACCGCTACACGCTCGACGAATTCCACGAGCGGCTGAAGTCCGTGCCCGCCGCGCGCATCGAGCGGCTGGAAGACGCGGGCCACATGCTGCACCACGACCAGCCGCAGCGCGTGGCGCGGATGATCGAGGAATTCCTGGCGGACTGAGCCTGCTGCTCAGCCGCGGCGCGGCTCGCTGTCCAGCGTCGCCATCTGCGCCGCCGCATAGCGGTCGCCGGCCGCAGCGCCCTTGGGCACCGCGCGCTCGATGGCCGCCAGATCGTCGGCCGTGAGCCGCACGCTCGACGCGCCCAGCGCCTCGTCGAGCCGCGTGCGCTGCCGCGCGCCGATCAGCGGCACGATGTCATCGCCCTGCGCCGCCACCCACGCGATGGCGATCTGCGCCACCGTCACGCCCCTGGCATCGGCGATCTTGCGCAGCGCATCGACCAGCGCGAGGTTGCGCTCCGCGTTCTCGCCCTGGAAGCGCGGGCTGTGCGCGCGGAAATCCTTGGCGCCCGCGCTGTCCTTCGTCCAGTGCCCGCTGATCAGGCCGCGCGAAAGCACGCCGTAGGCGGTAATGGCAATGCCCAGCTCGCGGCAGGTCGAGAGGATGTCGTCCTCGATGCCGCGCGAGATCAGCGAATACTCGATCTGCAGGTCGCAGATCGGGTGCACCGCCGCCGCTCTGCGAATCGTCTGCGAGCCCACTTCGGAGAGCCCGATGTGGCGCACGTAGCCCGCCTTCACCAGGTCGGCGATGGCGCCGATGGTGTCTTCGATGGGCACGTTCGCATCGAGCCGCGCGGGGCGGTACACGTCGATGTGGTCAACGCCCAGACGCTGGAGCGAGTAGGTGGCGAAGTTCTTCACCGCCGCGGGCCGCGCGTCGTAGCCGATCCAGCCGCCGGCCGGGTCGCGCATGGCGCCGAACTTCACGCTCAGCAACGCCGCGTCGCGCTGCGAGCCCTTCATGCCCTTCAGCGCTTCGCCGATCAGCATCTCGTTGTGGCCGCTGCCGTAGAAGTCGCCGGTGTCCAGCAGGGTGACGCCCGCATCCATGGCGGCGTGGATGGTGGCGATGCTTTCCGCGCGGTCGGACGGGCCGTACATGCCCGACATGCCCATGCAGCCGAGCCCGAAGGCGGAGACTTGCGGGCCGGTGGCGCCGAGTTGGAGGGTGTTCATGGTGACGATCCTTTCAGAGGGGCCGCGTGCGGTTGCGAGCGGCATGGGAGGTAGTCTGGAAGGAAACGCCCCGTTCGATAATCCGTCCGCCTCCGCACGGGTTGTGCGGAAAAAAGCACAATCAGGCCATGAACGAACCCGACCTCTCGGACCTGGGCGCCTTCGTGGCGGTGACGCGGGCGCGCGGCTTTCGCGGTGCCGCGGCGCTGCGCGGCGTGTCGCCCTCCTCGCTCAGCGAGGCGATGCGCCGGCTCGAAGCGCAGCTCGGCGTGCGGCTGCTGAACCGCACCACGCGCAGCGTCACGCCGACCGAAGCGGGCCAGCGCCTGCTCGACCGCATCTCGCCAGCGCTCGACGACATTGCCGGCGCGCTCGACACGCTCAACAGTTTTCGCGACAGCCCCACCGGCACGCTGCGGCTGAACGTGCCGACCATCGTGGCGCAGCGCGTGCTGCCGCCGCTGGCCAGCAGCTTCCTGCACGCGCACCCGGGCATCACGCTCGAAGTGACGACCAACGACACCTTCATCGACGTGCTCGCGGCGGGCTTCGACGCCGGCATCCGCTACGACGAGAGCATTGCCCGCGACATGATCGCCGTGCCGCTGGGCCCGCGCACGCAGCGCTTCGTGGCCGCCGCTTCGCCCGGCTACCTGGCGAAGCACGGCACGCCCAGGCACCCGACCGACCTGCTGAAGCACGCCTGCATCGCCCACCGCTTCCAGAGCGGCGTACTCGCGGCATGGGGTTTCGTGCGCAAAGGCAAGGCCGTCAAGATCACGCCGACCGGCCCGCTGGTTGCGTCGATGCTCAGCCTCGAACTGCACGCCGCCGAAGCCGGGCTGGGCCTGATCTACACCTTCGATGAATACCTGCGCCCCTCCATCGACCGCGGCACGCTGGTGCCGGTGCTCGAGGACTGGTGGCAGAGCTTCTCGGGGCCGTTCCTGTATTACCCGAGCCGCACGCACATGCCCGCGCCGCTGCGGGCCTTCGTGGATTTCCTCAAGCGCGAAGGCTCGACCGGCTGACGGATATTTGGCCAGCGGATAACCAAGCGCGCGAATCTTCGTTCGCACGGCCGGCGGCGCGACCTAGAGTGCCCAGCTCTCTTTGTTTGCTTCCCGGAGTTGCCCGTCATGCGTTTTCAGTTGCGCGCGCCCTCGCTGGCACGCTGGTCCGCCTCGCTGCTCGGCAGCCTTGCGCTGGGCCTGTTCATCCACGTGTCGGCCCAGGCCGCCGACCTGCGCGTGGGCTTCATGCCCGGCCCGTATCGCGACGCCTTCACCAACGGCATCGAGCCCCAGCTGAAGAGGCTGGGCTACACCGTCAAGTACGTCGAGTTCAGCCAGGGCGTGCAGCCCAACGACGCCGTGGAGCGCGGGCAGATCGACGCCAACATCTTCCAGCACACGCTGTATCTCAGCGCCACCAACAAGCAGCAGGGCTTCGACCTGGTGCCCATCGTGCATGTGCCGACGCCGCCCATGGGCCTGTATTCGCAGCGCCACAAGTCGGTCGACGCGGTGCCCGACGGCGCCACCGTCACGCTGCCTTCGGACCCGGTGAACGCGGCGCGCGCGCTCAACATCCTTGCGGCCATCGGCTGGGTCACGCTCAAGCCGGGCGTGAGTCCGATCGCGGTGTCGGAGCGCGACATAGCGACCAATCCCAAGCGCCTGAAGCTGGTGCCGCTCGAAGCCGCGCAAGCCCCACGCTCGCTGGCCGATGCCGACATTGCCGCCGTGCAGGGCAACTTCGCGGTGGCCTCGGGGCTGAAGCTCACCGAGGCGCTCAAGCTCGAAGACATGACGCTGCCCTACGTCAACGTGGTGGCAGTCAAGCGCAGCAACGAGAACGCCAAGTTCGCGAAAGACATCGCCGCGGCCTACCAGTCGCCCGAGTTCCAGCGCTTCTTCAAGGCCAACCCGACCTGGGCCGGCTACCGCCTGCCCGACTACTTCGCCCAATGAGCGCTTCGAACCCCGGCCACCGGCCGCGCCAGCTGCACCTGAACGTCAACATCCTGCACTCGGGCTTCGTGCCTTCGGCCTGGCGCCTGCCGGAGAGCGACCCGTGGGCCTTTGCGGACATCCAGCACTACATCCGCACCGCGCAGATCGCCGAGGCGGCCAAGCTAGACGCAGTGTTCCTCGCGGACAACGCGGCCATCGTGGACCAGATCCACTTCCGCCCGATCACCGCGCTGGAGCCCACGGTGCTGCTGGCCTGCGTGGCCGCCGCCACCACGCACATCGGCCTGATCGCGACGGCCTCGACCAGCTACAACGAGCCCTACAACATCGCCCGCCGCTTCGCCACGCTCGACCATGTAAGCGGCGGCCGCGCGGGCTGGAACGTGGTGACGACGGCCGACCTGCCGTCGGCGCGCAACTTCGGCCTCGACGCGGTGCCCGACCATGCGAAGCGCTATGCGCGCGCCGCGGAGTTCACCGACATCGTGAAGGCGCTGTGGGACAGCTGGGAAGACGATGCCTTCATCGGCAACAAGGCCACGGGCAGCTTCATCGACACGGCCAAGGTGCACGCCATCGCGCACCGCGGCGAGCATTTCGCGGTGCAGGGTCCGCTGAACCTGCCGCGCCCGCCGCAGGGGCACCCGGTGCTGGTGCAAGCCGGCGCATCGGCCGACGGCCGCGAGCTGGCGTCGCGCCATGCGGAGGCGGTGTTCTCGGCGTCGCAATCGTTCGAGGAGTCTCTGGCGTACGCGCGCGCCTTGAAGACGCGCGCCGCCGAACTCGGCCGCGGCCCCGACGCGGTGAAGGTGCTCGCGGGCCTGACCACCATCGTCGGCAGCACAGAGGCAGAGGCGCTGCGCCGCCGCGACGAACTGGTCGACCTGATTCCGTGGGACTACAGCCTGACGCGCATCGCCGGCACGCTGGGCGTCACGCCCGACCGGCTGAAGCTCGACGAGCGCCTGCCCGACGACCTGCCGCTGCCGGCCAATGGCAACGGCAACCACACTTTTTTCAACGCCGTGGTGGCGGCCGGCCGCACGCACGGCTACACGGTGCGCCAGCTGATCCGCGAGCTGGCGGGCGGCGGCGGGCACCGCGTGATCGTCGGCACACCGGAGCAGATTGCCGACGACATCGAACGCTGGTTCAGGGCCGGAGCTGCCGATGGCTTCAACCTGATGCCCGATGCTCTGCCGCACGGGTTGCAGGACTTCGTCGACGGCGTGGTGCCGATCCTGCAGAAGCGCGGAATCTTCCGCAAGGACTACGAGGGGCGCACATTACGCGATCACCTCGGGTTGGCGCGTCCTGGTGGACGGGCTGTGCAGCGGTTGGCTGCTTAGCGCTTTTCTTTCAGGCGCTCTTTTGGGGGTGCGATCAGGCCGACGGGGTGCCTTGCTCCGCGAATGTCCCCCGGGGCTGCGCCCCTCCTCCTTTATTTCGCTGCGCAAGGCACTTCATCGGCCTGATCGTGTGCAGAGCGGTGATTCATCGGCTGAACACCAGCAGCGTGCCCTGTGCACAGGGCATCGAGTGCTCCCCGCAGCGAAATAAAGGAGGAGGCCGCAGGCCGGGGGACATTCGCGGAGGGGAGTACCCGGTGGCCTGTGCACGCGCCCCGAACAAAGAACTCACTCCTCGTCCGCGTCGTTCCCAGTCAAGGACAGCACTTCTTCGACAAACGCCTCGAACAAAGGCAAAGACGCAGGCAGACCGTCGAGCGACTCCGCCTCCCCCGCATCGAAGAAGTGCGGCTTGCCGGCCGGCATGGCCGCCCATTCACCGGCCTCCAGCAGCAGGCCGAGATAGCCGTCAGCAGTAGGCACATAGAACAGCCCCGCGCTGTCCAGCACCCGCTGCCCCTTCTTCTTGCCGCGCCCCCAACTCACACCCTGCCCCGCCAGGTGCTCGGTGATCCAGCCGTCGCACACATGCGTGTCGCGCCAGCTTCCTTGGGCATCGAATACGGCCAGAACGGGCATGGGGAGCGTCCTTCGTCAGATGGAAAGGAAAGAAAGGCTTACTGCAGGAAGCTGGGCTTGGCGTAGCCCTGGAACTTGCTGTCGACCACCGCCTTGAACTCCTTCGAGCGATAGGCTTCGGCGATGTCCTTGGCCCACTGCGTGTTCTTGTCGGCGGTCTTCACGGCCACCACATTCAGGTAGTAGTCGGGCGTCTTCTCGAGCACCACCGCTTCGGTGAGCTTCAGGCCCGACGAGATCGCGAAGTTGCCATTGACGATGGCGTATTCGGTGTCGCCCAGCGAGCGCGGCAGCTGCGCGGCTTCGAGCGGGATGAACTTCAGCTTCTTCGGGTTCTCGGCCACATCCTTTTCAGAAGCGCGCAGCGGGTCGATGCCGGCCTTGATGGTGATCAGCTTGTTCTGCTCCAGCAGCACCAGCGCACGGGCCAGGTTGCTCGGGTCGTTCGGCAGCGTCACGCGGTCGCCTTCCTTCACGTCGGCCAGCGTCTTGCGCTTGGTCGAGTACACGCCCATGGGGGCGATCGGGCCCTGCACCAGCTCGGTGATGTCGAGCTTCTGGTCGGCCGCGAACTTCTTCAGGTAGACCTGATGCTGGAAGAAGTTGGCGTCGAGCGAACCCTGGGCCAGCGCCAGGTTGGGCTGCACGTAGTCGTTGAACTCCACCAGCTTGACCTTGTAGCCCTTCTTTTCGAGGATCGGCACGATGCCGGCCTTCAGCTGGTCGGCGTTGGAACCGGCGGTGCCGCCGATCACCAGGTTCTTCTTGGCGGGGTCTTGCGCATGGGCCTGCAGCGAGAGGCCGCCGAGCGACAGCGCGGCCAGGGACAGGGCGAGAACGGAACGGCGCAGGAAAACGGTCTTCATGAGATAGAGAAAGCTAGCTAGGGATAAGAAAGAATCAACTCAACGCTTGTCGAGCCTGCTTGCCGTGGTGTTGCCCACGAACTGCAGGATCTGTACCAGCACCACGAGCAGCGCCACGGTGAGCACCATCACGTCGGTCTGGAAACGGTAGTAGCCGTAGCGGATGGCCAGGTCGCCGATGCCGCCGCCGCCCACCACGCCGGCCACCGCCGAGTAAGACAGGAAGCTCACGGCCAGCACGGTCAGCGCCAGCACCAGGCCCGAACGGGCCTCCACCAGCAGCACGCGCCAGACGATCTGCAGCTCGGTCGCGCCCATGGCATGGGCCGCCTCGATCACGCCGCGCGGCACTTCGCGCAGGCACTGGTCGACCAGCCGCGCCAGGTAGGGAATGGCCGCGAACGACAGCGGCACCGCCGCCGCCAGCGGGCCGATGGACGTGCCCGCGATCACCCGCGTGAACGGCACCAGCGCCACCAGCAGGATGATGAAAGGGAACGAGCGCACCGTGTTCACCAGCCAGTTGAGCACCAGGAACGCAGGCTTGTTCTCGAGCGACTGGCCCGGGCCCAGCAGGAACAGCAGGATGCCCAGCGGGCCGCCGATGAGCACCGCCGCCGTGAGGCCGATGGCCAGCATCATGAAGGTCTGGCCGGTGGCGACCCACAGCTCGGGGAGGATGGGGGCGATGTTCTCAAACACAGGCGGGCTCCTTGGCGGCCACGGCCGTTGCGGCGCGGTCTTGCTGCTGCTGCGCCTGTTGCTGTTCGCGCACGTCGCGTTCGCGCCGGCGCACCAGGTCGTCGATTTCGCGGCCCAGCGCGGTCTTGCGCTCTTCGTTCGGCGCCTCTTCGACGGCGAACTGCTCGATCAGGCGGCCCTTTTCGAGGATGGCCACGTTGCGGCACAGCACCTCGACCACCGACAGCTCGTGCGTCACGATCACGATGGTCACGCCGATCTTCTGGTTAATGTCGCGCAGCGTCTCCAGCAGCGAGCGCGTGGTCTCGGAGTCGAGGGCCGAGGTGGGCTCGTCGCACAGCAGCACCTGCGGGCGCGGCGCCAGCGCGCGGGCGATGGCCACGCGCTGCTTCTGGCCGCCGGACAGTTGCGCCGGGTAGGTGTCGATCTTCTCGGCCAGGCCCACCAGGGCCAGGCACTCGCGCACGCGCGCGTCGATTTCGGCCCTGGAGTGGCGGCCGTGGATCTTCAGCGGGAAGGCCACGTTGTCGAACACCGTGGCGTTCTGCAGCAGGTTGAACTGCTGGAAGATCATGCCGATGTTCTGGCGCGTGTCGCGCAGCTCGCTGCGCGAGAGCGTGGTGAGGTCGCGGCCGCCCACGAAGACCTGGCCCGCGTCGGGCCGCTCCAGCAGGTTGATCAGGCGCAGCAGCGTCGACTTGCCGGCGCCGCTCTTGCCGATCAGGCCGAACACGTCGCCCTGCTGGATTTCGAGCGACAGCGAATGCACGGCGTCGAACACCTCGCCGCTGGGCAGTGCAAAGGACTTCTGCACGGATTGGAGTCGGATGACGGGTGCCGCGCTGGCGCGGCCCGCATCGGGCGAAGGATGGCTCATTGGGAAGAAGCGCGGCCGGCGAGGGCGCCGGGCACGGAGGTTCGCGAAAAAGGTGCCGAGTATGAAAACAAAAGCGGCAAAAGGGAACGAAGAAAAAGGATGCTGTTTATATCGCATACAGCATAAGAAAACCTCGATGCGCGCCATACACGCCATATCGATATGCCTATTCGTTCGTTCCCAATTCCTTGCTGCAGTGCCACATTCGCGCCTTCATTTTTTCGATTTCCGCACTGTCATGCATTCCACTTTCCGTCGCCGCAGCCTCTTCATCGCCACGCTGGCCGCAGCCGTCTTCAGCGGCAGCGCTGCCCTGGCCCAGGACAAGAACAACATCAAGGTCGGCGTTTCCGTGGGCAACGGCGAGCAGATCTTCGAGGTGGTCAGGAAGGTCGCCGCCAAGGACGGCCTGAACATCCAGGTCGTGGTGTTCAACGATTACCAGCTGCCCAACGCGGCGCTGGCCTCGGGCGACCTGGACGCCAACGCCTTCCAGCACCAGCCCTTCCTGGACAACCAGATCAAGGCGCGCGGCTTCGACCTGGTGCCGGTGGGCCTGACCATCACCGCGCCGCTGGGCTTCTACTCGCGCAAGATCAAGTCGGTCGACCAGCTGCCGGACGGCGCCTCGGTCGGCATCCAGAACGACCCGTCGAACGGCAACCGCGCGCTGTTGCTGCTACAGCAGGCCGGCCTCATCACCCTCAAGCCCGAGGCCGTGAAGAACAACAACGCCACCCCGCTGGACGTGGTGACCAACCCCAAGAAGCTGAAGCTGGTGGCGCTGGACGCCGCCCAGCTGCCGCGTTCGCTCGACGACCTGGCCATTGCCGCCATCAACAACGACTACGCGGAGAAAGCCGGCCTGTCGTTCAACAAGGACGCCGTGATCAAGGAATCGCCCAAGAGCCCCTACGCCAACCTGATCGCCGTGCGCCGCGCCGACAAGGACAAGCCCTGGGCCAGGCGCCTGGTGGCGGCCTACCAGTCGCCGGAGGTGAAGAGCTTCATCGAGACGCAGTTCAAGGGCTCGCTGATTCCCGCGTTCTGATGACTTTCTCCCTCCCCCGCCGGGGGAGGGTTGGGGTGGGGGCAAGCGGCGCTCGCACTAAACGCCCTGCCCGCCCCCATCCCGGCCTTCCCCCAGCGGGGGAAGGAGCAATACGGGGGCGCTCCCGGCCCGGTTGCCGGAGCATGAGAAAATGTCCGGTTTCCCCCGAACACAGTCAGGACACCCCATGGACGCAGAACAGATCAACCAAATCGGCGCAATGCTCGCGGACCTGAGCGCCCGCACGGTCGATTTACGGAGGTATCTTTGACTACGATGCCAAAGCTGAACGACTGAGGACAGTCAACGCATCGCTCGAAGACCCGAACGTCTGGAACGACCCGAAGAAGGCCCAGGAGCTGGGCAAGGAGAAGAAGTCGCTCGACGACGTGGTCGTCACGCTCGACCGTCTCACCAACGGGCTGTCGGACAACACCGAACTCTTCGAGATGTCGAAGGAAGAAGGCGACATGGACGGCCTGCAGTCCATCGCCGATGACGCCGCCGCGCTCGAAGCCGACATCAAGCAGCTCGAATTCCGCCGGATGTTCAACAACCCGGCCGACCCGCTCAACGCCTTCATCGACATCCAGGCCGGCGCCGGCGGCACCGAGGCCTGCGACTGGGCCAGCATGCTGCTGCGCCAGTACCTGAAGTACGCAGAGCGCAAGGGCTTCAAGACGCAGATCGAAGACGAAACGCCGGGCGACACCGCCGGCATCAAGGGCGCGACCATCAAGGTAGAAGGCGACTACGCCTTCGGCCTGCTGCGCACCGAAACGGGCGTGCACCGCCTGGTGCGCAAGTCGCCGTTCGACTCGTCGGGCGGGCGCCACACCAGCTTTGCCAGCATCTTCGTGTACCCGGAAATCGACGACTCCATCGAGATCGAGATCAACCCGGCCGACGTGCGCACCGACACCTTCCGCGCCAGCGGCGCCGGCGGCCAGCACATCAACAAGACCGACTCGGCCGTGCGCCTGACGCACATTCCGACCGGCATCGTGGTGCAGTGCCAGGACGGCCGCAGCCAGCACAGCAACCGCGACGTGGCGTGGAAGCGCCTGCGCTCGCGCCTGTACGACCACGAGATGCGCAAGCGCCAGGAAGAACAGCAGAAGCTCGAAGACAGCAAGACCGACGTGGGCTGGGGCCACCAGATCCGCAGCTACGTGCTGGACAACAGCCGCATCAAGGACCTGCGCACCAACGTCGAAGTCTCGGCCACCCAGAAGGTGCTGGACGGCGACCTCGACGTGTTCATCGAAGCCTCTCTCAAGCAAGGCGTGTAACCCCAATGAGCCCGATGCACGGCAAGGTCGAAGCCTTCATCTTCGACATGGACGGCACCATGATCGACTCCATGCCCTGGCATGCGCGGTCGTGGGTCGAATTTGCGCAGAACCACGGCGTGAAGCTCGACGTGAGCGAGATCCTTGCGCGCACCACCGGCCGCACGGGCACGGAGAGCATGCGCGAGCTGTTCGAGCGCGAGCTGTCCGATGCCGAGTGCCTGGCCATGGTGCACGAGAAGGAAGAGATCTACCGCGCCATGTTCCACGACAACTTCACCGAAGTGGCCGGCTTCACCGCCTTCGCCAAGGCGGCAGAGGCGCGCGGGCTCAAGGTGGCGGTGGGCACGGCGGGCGACAAGCACAACATCGAGTTCGCCATGTCCCGGCTGAAGATGGACCCGCTGCCGCTGGCCATCGTGGGCGGCGACGAAGGCTTCACCGGCAAGCCCACGCCCGCCATCTTTCTCGAAGCCGCGCGCCGCATCGGCGTGGCGCCCGAGCGCTGCATCGTGTTCGAAGACGCGCCCTTCGGCATCGAGGCCGCGCGCCGCGGCGGCATGCGTGCCGTGGCCGTTTGCAGCACCCATACCGCCGCCGAGCTGGCAGGCCCCCACGTGATCGCCGCCGTTCGCGACTACAACGAACTCGCCCATTCAAATTTTCTGGAGACCCTCGATGCTGCAGCGTGACGCCCAAGGGCAACCCATTGCCATTCGCCGCGAAGACTATGCCGCTCCGGCCTACTGGATCGACACCGTCGACCTGACCTTCGACCTCGACCCCGCCAAGACCCGCGTGCTCAACCGCATGCAGATGCGCCGCAACCCCGATGTGCCGGTGCAGCCGCTGCGCCTGGACGGCGACGAACTGAATCTGGCGCGCGTGCTGGTCAACGGCCAGGGCGCGTCGTTCCGCATGGAAGGCGACCAGCTCGTCATCGACGGCCTGCCCGATGCCTTCGAGCTCGAGATCTTCACCACCTGCTGCCCCATCAAGAACACCAAGCTGATGGGCCTGTTCGTGAGCGAAGACACCTTCTTCACGCAGTGCGAGGCCGAGGGCTTCCGCCGCATCACCTATTTCCTCGACCGTCCGGACGTGATGGCGAGCTACACCGTCACGCTGCGCGCCGCCAAGGCCGCCTACCCGGTGCTGCTGTCGAACGGCAACCTGGTCGAACAGGGCGAACTGCCCGAAGGCCGCCACTTTGCCAAGTGGGTCGACCCGTTCAAGAAACCCAGCTACCTGTTCGCCCTGGTGGCGGGCAAGCTGGTAGCGCGCGAGCAGCGCATCAAGGCGCGCAGCGGCAAGGACCACCTGCTGCAGGTGTACGTGCGCGCCGGCGACCTCGACAAGACCGAGCACGCGATGAACTCGCTCATCAACTCGGTGCTGTGGGACGAGGCCCGCTTCGGCCTGCCGCTGGACCTGGACCGCTTCATGATCGTCGCCACCAGCGACTTCAACATGGGCGCCATGGAAAACAAGGGCCTGAACATCTTCAACACGAAGTACGTTCTGGCCAACCAGGCCACCGCCACCGACGCCGACTACAGCAACATCGAAAGCGTGGTCGGCCACGAGTACTTCCACAACTGGAGCGGCGACCGCGTGACCTGCCGCGACTGGTTCCAGCTCTCGCTGAAGGAAGGCCTCACCGTCTTCCGCGACCAGGAATTCAGCCAGGACCTGTGCGCCGACGCCTCGGCCCGCGCCGTGAAGCGCATCGAAGACGTCCGCGTGCTGCGCACCGCCCAGTTCCCAGAAGACGCGGGCCCCATGGCCCACCCGGTGCGGCCCGACAGCTACATCGAGATCAGCAACTTCTACACCGTCACCATCTACGAAAAGGGTGCCGAGGTAGTGCGCATGATGCAGACGCTGGTCGGCCGCAAAGGGTTCGAGAAGGGCATCACGCTCTACTTCGAGCGCCATGACGGCCAGGCCGTGACCTGCGACGACTTCGCGCAGGCCATTGCCGACGCCAACCCCGACTCCGAACTGGCCCGCCTGCTGCCGCAGTTCAAGCGCTGGTACAGCCAGGCCGGCACGCCGCGCCTTGCGGCCCACGGCGTGTACGACCCCGCGAACCGCAGCTACACCCTGAGCGTGGTGCAGAGCTGCCCGCCCACACCGGGCCAGCCGGTCAAGGAACCCTTCGTCATTCCGCTGAACGTGGGCCTGCTCGACGCCAACGGCCGCGAACTGCCGCTGCAGCTCGAAGGCGAAAGCGAAGTGACGCGCGGCACGCGCACCCTGGTGCTGTCGCGCGCCGGCGAGCAGATCACTTTCGTAGGGCTGGACGCCGAGCCCGTGCCTTCCATATTGCGCGGCTTCAGCGCGCCGGTGATCCTCGACTTCGAGTACACCGACGCCCAGCTGCTGACCCTGCTGGCCAACGACCCCGACCCGTTCAACCGCTGGGAAGCCGGCCAGCGCCTGGGCCTGCGCGCCGCGCTGCAGGGCATTGCCGCCCTGGCCACCGACACCACGCCGGTGCTGAACGACGCCTACATCGACGCCATGCGCAGCGTGCTGCGCAACCCGCAGCTCGACGCCGCCTTCAAGGAACTGGTGCTCACGCTGCCGTCGGAAACCTACATTGCCGAGCAGCTCGAAGTGGTCGACCCGCAGCGCGTGCACCTGGTGCGCGAAGCCATGCGCGCCCAGCTGGCCACCGCCCTCTTCGCCGACTGGCAACAGGCCTACGAAGAAAACCACGACACCGGCGCCTACAGCCCCGACCCGACCTCGTCGGGCCGCCGCGCGCTGGCCGGCATGGCGCTCAACTTCCTGTGCCTGGCGGCACGCGCCTCCGGCGACGTGGTGTGGCCGGGCAAGACGCTGCAGCGCTTCAAGGACGCGGGCAACATGACCGACCGCTTCAACGCGCTCAACGCGCTGGTGTCGTCGGGCCACACCCTGGCGGCGCAGGCGCTGGCGCGCTTCCACGCCATCTTCAAGGACGAGGCGCTGGTCATCGACAAGTGGTTCTCCCTGCAGGCCGGCGCCAGCGACCGCGGCGGCGACATCCTGCCGCTGGTCAAGCAGCTGATGAAGCACCCCGACTTCTCGCTGAAGAACCCCAACCGCGCGCGCAGCGTGATCTTCAGCTACTGCAGCGCCAACCCCGGCGCCTTCCACCGCCCCGACGCGGCCGGCTACGTGTTCTGGAGCGAACGCGTCATCGAACTGGACGCCATCAACCCGCAGGTGGCCGCGCGCCTGGCGCGCTCGCTCGACCGCTGGAGCAAGCTGGCCGAGCCATACCGCAGCGCCGCGCGCGAAGCCATTGCCCGCGTGGCCGCAAAGCCCGACCTGAGCAAGGACACCCATGAAGTGGTGACGCGCGCTCTCGCCGGAAACTGAAGCAACCGAACCCCACAAGACACATGGCTCAACAAAAGATTTCCCTCACCCGCTACCTCGTCGAACAACAGCGCGCCGACGGCCTCATTCCCGGCCAGCTGCGCCTGCTGCTCGAAGTGGTCGCCCGTGCCTGCAAGAGCATCAGCCAGGCCGTCAACAAGGGCGCGCTGGGCGGCGTGCTCGGCACGGCCGAGAGCGAGAACGTGCAGGGCGAGATCCAGAAGAAGCTGGACATCATCGCCAACGAAGTGCTGATCGAAGCCAACGAATGGGGCGGCCACCTCGCGGCCATGGCCAGCGAGGAAATGGAATCCATCCACGTGGTGCCCAACCGCTACCCGCAGGGCGAATACCTGCTCATGTTCGACCCGCTGGACGGCAGCAGCAACATCGACGTGAACGTGAGCATCGGCACCATCTTCAGCGTGCTGAAGAAGCCCGACGACCACCCCGGCGTGCAGGAAAGCGACTTCCTGCAGCCCGGCACCCAGCAGGTGGCCGCCGGCTACTGCATCTACGGCCCGCAAACCACCCTGGTGCTGACCGTGGGCAACGGCGTGGCCATGTTCACGCTGGACCGCGAGCAAGGCAGCTTCGTGCTGACGCAGGAAGACATCCAGATTCCGGCTGACACCAAGGAATTTGCCATCAACATGAGCAACATGCGCCACTGGGACGAGCCCGTGAAGCGCTACATCGACGAATGCCTGGCCGGCAAGGAAGGCCCGCGCGGCAAGGACTTCAACATGCGCTGGATTGCCAGCATGGTGGCCGACGTGCACCGCATCCTGATGCGCGGCGGCGTCTTCATGTATCCGTGGGACAAGCGCGAGCCCGAAAAGGCCGGCAAGCTGCGCCTGATGTACGAGGCCAACCCCATGAGCTGGCTGGTCGAGCAGGCAGGCGGCGCCGCCACCAACGGCAAGCAGCGCATCCTGGAGCTGCAACCCTCCAAACTGCACGAGCGCGTGAGCGTGATGTTGGGTTCTAGAAACGAAGTTGAGCGCCTGACGAAGTACCACGCAGAGAAAGCCTGATTTTTTGTCTATAATCTGAGGCTTCGCCGGTGTAGCTCAGTCGGTAGAGCAGCTCATTCGTAATGAGAAGGTCGGGTGTTCGATTCATCTCTCCGGCACCAAAACTAAAAGCCCGCTATCCACAAGGTAGCGGGCTTTTTCCGTTATGCGGGATTCATGCCGGCCATTCGGCGAGCAGCTCGCCAACGCGCTCCGGCGAGTTGTAACCGGCTTGAATCAGTATCTCGGCAATATCTCTGCCGCAGATGAACACGATCGGATGACGGTCATCACGCACCTCCTCGTAGGCTTGTCTTGCAATCAATGACGTGGTTACCAAGATGCCGAACTGCCGGTGCCTGATCCTAGAGATCAAACGAGCGACCTCACGCACGCCAACCGTGTTCGCCGTCACGCCTTCGGACGCGGGCCGATAGCACTTCGCCTCCAAGGCAAACTCCGCGTAGACCGGGTCACCACTCAGTCCGAGCAAGTACCTGCCGATTGCGTCCCGTCCTCCATCCACACTGCCCCTAGTGATCTCATCAATGATCACGCGCCGATCTGAGAGCTGATAGATCCGGGCAGCAAAAGACTCGAACGCATGTGGCGAGTCTTTGAAATGGGTCCAAACCCGCTCCAGGATTGCCGCTTTGAGGGCCGTATCCGGACGCTGCTCGCTTTCGCTTCGGATCACTTTCGTTGGTTCGGAGGTCAGCGGCATGTAGACCCCAGTCTCTATCCATGAACGCCATGCGCTAGGCGCAACTGCTGGCGCAACCGCCGAAGCCGAGAGACTATTGATCCACGCGCGCGAGACCGTCGCCGCGTTGAGAACCGTGAAAACCGAGCGGTAGTTCTGGAATCGCTCCCCCGCAGTCGTCTTCCAAACGGCCACCAAGTCTTCTGCCATGGGAAGACCTGGAAAGCCCGGCACCGCGAGCCCCTTGAACTGGACAGACCGATTGCTCTTTGCAGTAGGGCATTTGGTGAAGACAAAGAACGGCGGCACCTCCGCCCTCTTCGCCGCATCTCCATGAGCGCTCTCAAAGGCCGCCTTCAAAAGAAGATTGCCGCGTCGCGTGGTGTCATGAAGATCGTGGCCCGGCGTACGGTTGTCGCCGTAGTAGATGAACTGCCCGGTGTTCAAGTCCAAGCGATCGGGCCAGTCACCTTCTTCTCCGCTGGAATACAGAACGACAAACCTCTTCTTCAAGCCTGGGCCCGACGCTCTGAATCCACCCTGGTTGCCCGCCCCGGGAAGCAGTTTGGCGATCGGGTCACTGCCCGTGTTGCTGGCGCTCCCCCCTTCATAAATCGCATCCACGACAAGGTCGGCCGTCGGCAAGTCGTCGAAGCTGAATATGCGGGTCATGTCGCAGCAGAGGGTCGAGGCAGATTGGTCAAAAATGTGCAGGCGATAGGCGCCAGTGCATAAATTTAACAATCTTTAAACAACTCAACCCAACTCATAGGGTCGATCCCCGATGAAATAGGGCGCTGCCACCCCATCCTGGCTACATTGGTTTCATAGAGCCTCGCCTGAAATTTGCCGGCGGCTTCGCGCCGACCTCGACCCAGGTTCTAGGACTGCTCTCCTTCGGCGCACGAACTAGGGAGGGGACGCTGGCGACAGCGCTGATGAAGAGGCGGCACCCCCCTAATTTGCTGGGTGCCTCCGCCTAGCGGCCGATTGCTAGTCAAGCCCTCGGCAGGTCCGTCGCATTGATCTGCTTCAGCAGTTCCTGAGAGAGTTGCGCCGCATCGTCGGCAAGGTCTGCCGCGATCCACATGACGCGGTCTCGATGCATTGCCCCGATCGCGTCGAACCAATCACATCCGTCCCCGTAGCAACACTTCAGCAAGGATTGCAGTTGGGACAACTTTTTCTCAAGAAGATCAGCCGCGTCGGATGAGGCGTTTGCGCTGTGGAAGGTGGGCGCGTTTTGCCCGGCGATAATTTGATCAGCCATTTGGTGTGCTGCCTTTCCAAAGATGTGCACGTCAGGTGGTCAGACGGCCATGGTGTTAGCGCACCTTGGCCGTCGCCTTTTGTGCCTCACATCGACATCGCGCGGTGTGCATCGATGTCTCGCCGTGAGGCGCGGCGACCAACAAATGTACGAAGGGAAGTGCCGCATTGGGCACACCGTGGCACACGAACAATGCGTATCCGCGCAATTTGCCCGCACCCGGAACTCGCTGCTATCGAGGCATCCGCTTCTGCAGTTCCGCGCAGGTTAGCTGAAGGCCATCAGCGTGCATTGCCAACGGCACGCAAAGCGTCCTTTCCAGGCTCTTGAGCCACTGGAAGAAGCCGGCGGTGTGCACTTCGTCGGCCTCGGTCATCTCGAAAATTCCGTTGCTCGCATGCGATCGCTGGACGAGTTCGATGAGCGAGACGAACGACGCAAGATCCTCCGCGATGTCGGCAGTGTCCAGTGCGCGTATATCGCGGATCAGGCTCAGTTCTTCCTGCATCGGCATCACGGTCGGCCGCGCTGCCCAATATGCCAATAGTTTGCCGGGAGCAATTGCGGTCATGGGCTTACAGGCTCTCGAAGAAGCAGGCTGGCACTGTGCCATCTACTAGTCCCTTGTCGAGCATGAGTACGTACAGCCGGGGCCATCGCTCAGCGCCGCAGCATCGAGCGGTAGTGGTCCGCGAGTGCGCCGGAAGAAAGCAGAGCACCGGCGATCTTCGTCAGTACCTGCACGTCGCCCTCCTCCTTGCGGAAATGAACCGTGACGCTGGATGGAAGCAGCACCACTTGGTCAAAGGAACATTCGGTCTGACCACAGGCTCAGTCGCCGAACGCCACAAGCCCTGCGCCCTTGCTCACCGCTCCTTCAAAGATGCCGCGCATCGCGTCGAACGCCGCAAGCGCCTGGCGGTTGCCGCCGAGTTCTCCCACATTCGAAGTGAAGATTTTCAGCAGCGTTGCAACCTGTGCAGGCGTCAACAGGGAATCTTCGAAATACTTGAAACTTGCACCGGCCTTGCTGCCCTTGTCGAACAAGACGGCCAGCGAACGGTGCGCATCGAGTTCGATGGAACCCGCCAGTTCCAGGCTGCCCGGGTCTTCGGGCATGTCCGTTGTGGAGGGGTCTGTGTAGTAGATGTCCAGCATAGTCAGTCCAGCGGGTGGAAGGTTCGAACGGTTCCGTCTTCGTTGACGGTGGCGCGATAGCGTTTGTATTGTCCGTCGTACTTCAGCCGGGACTCGAACACGGCCTTCCCCTCGTAGCTCGACTCCTTGCCGTGCTTGAGCGTCTTGCCCAGCAGCGAGGAAATCTCTCCCTGGCTCATGCTGGAGTTGAACTTTGACTTGTTGGGGAACCGCGCCGGGTCGACGTGTCGGTCGTAGATGTGCTTCCAGCCCGAGGTGGCGTTGCCCTGCTCCAGCGTGAAGTTGCGGCTGCCCCTGTTGAAGCCGACCGGCCGTGCGAGCGTCTCGCCGCAGATCCAACCCAGCGGGTCGATCCATCGGATGGGGTTGGGCGAGTAGCTATGCAGGTTGTCGCCGCCCGCAAGCCCGATCGGGTCAGGGCTGATGAACCGCCCAATGTCCGGGTCATAAAACCGGAAGGTGTTGTAGTGCAGCCCCGTGTCCCGGTCCAGGTACTGGCCCTGGAAGCGCAGGTTCTGCTCGATGGCCTGGGGCACCGTGCCGGTCGATGCAACGGCGCGGCCATTCAGGGCCGTAACCTCCCACTGCTCGGTAACGGTCGCGCCCCATGTCCTGTAGTTCGCGCGCCAGCACAGCTGGCCTTCGTTGTTGCTCAGTTCTTCCGGCAGGCCGGCGGTGTCGTTGTGAAAGTGAAAGACCTGCGCCGTGGTCGATGCCGAGGCGGGCTCGGCCTTCGCATCGAGCCGCGCCACCGGCACGTGGCTGCCCGCCTCGTACACGTAGCTCACCACCTGCGAGCCCCTGCGCTCCTCTATCAGCCGCATCCCCTCCCAGATGAACCGCGTGCTGCCGAATGCGTCGTGCTTGGCCACGCGACGCCCCATCGCGTCGTAGTCGAAGCGCGTGAGCTGCGTGGTGGCTTCGGGCGTGCCCGGGCGCCGGGTGGTGTGCACGGCCACAAGGCGGCTTTCCTCGTCCCACTCGAAGCGCTGCTCTGTGTGCCTGCCCGCCTTCTTGCGCACCAGCCGGCCATGGCCGTCGTAGCTGTAGCGCTTGTCCTCGAACACGCGCACGAGGTTGTCGCGCACGTAGCCGGGCGCGCCAGACGATGGGTCGAGCAGGTTGCCCGCGGGGTCGTAGGCGAAGCGTTCGCTGTTGGCGGCAGCCGCGCTGTGCACGGTCTGCTCGATGCGTCCGGTGGCGTCGTATCTGTGCGCTGTGGTGCCCTGCAGCGAATGCCGGCTCTGCCGCAGTTCGCCCACGGGGTCGTAGCTGTATTCCTTCATCAGCCCGTCGAGCACGCGGGCGCCGGGGGTGCCGGCGCTGTCGATGGCCTGGCGCCAGCCCGGGTCCTGGGTGGTGAAGGCCGCGTCCAGCCCGCCGGCCCGGCACCACGACGCGGCGCGCCGGCCCAGCGGGTCGAGCGCGAAGCGGGTGTGCAGCGCGCCCTGGCTGCGCGCCACTTCGCGGTGCAGGTCGTCGCGCTCGATGTCGCTGATGAGCTGGTGCACCTCGGGTGCGTCGCCGTGCCGCTGCGACAGGTTGACCTGGTGCAGGTGGCCCGAGCCGTAGTACAGGTAGTTCAGCGCGCGCTGCACGCCCGGCTGCGACGCGACGGCGGGCAGCACGGTCTGCGTGCGGTTGCCGAGTTCGTCGTGCGCGTGGCGCAGGGTGTGCGTCTCGCCGGTGAGCTCGTCGATGGCGGTCTCTTCGATGAGGCGGCCGAGCTTGTCGTAGGCGAACACGGTGCGGTGCAGCGCGCGCACTTCGCCGCCGGTGCCGGGTTGCAGCGCCTCCAGCTTGACCGCCTCGGTCAGCCGGTCGAGCTGGTCGTAGCTGTAGCGGTAGTGGTGGCTCCCGGTGCGCTTTGCGACGAGGCGGCCCACGGCGTCGCGCAGCAGTTCGGTGCGCAAGGGCCGGCTCGCGGCGGGCCGTGGCGCGGTGCCGTCGTGGAGCGCGAGGTCTTCGTCGCCGATGCCCGGCACATGGGTGATGCACACCGGCCAGCCGTTGGCGTCGTATTCGACCTGCACGCGCGTGCCGCCCACGCGGCGCTCTTCCACCACGCGGTTGGCGGCGTCGCGCACGAACTCGAAGTGCAGGCCGTTCTCGTTGACGAGTGACTGCAGGCGCTGGGCGCTGTCGTAGTGCCACGCGATGCGGCGCCCCTCTGCGTCCTGCCGCGCCAGCGGCTGGCCGCGCAGGCCGAATGCGAACTGCGTGCTGCGGCTCAGCGCATCGGTGGCAGCCACGATGCGGCCGGCTGCGTCGCGGCGGAACGACTGGTGGCTCTGGTCGGGCAGCGACACCGACAGCAGACGCCCCATGGCGTCGTGTGTCAACCGGGTGCGTTGGCCCGCGGCATCGGTCACGCTCTGCAGGTGGCCCCAGCCGTCGTAGGCGTAGCGCGTGGTCTTGCCGGAGCAGTCGGTCAGGGAGAGCAACTGCGCGCACTCGTTCCAGGCCATGCGGTTGGTGCCGCCCTTGGCGTCGGTCACGACGATGGGCAGGCCCCGCCTGTCGTAGGCGTACTCGGTGGTGCGGCCCAGCGGGTCGGTCTCGCGCACCAGGTTGCCCTGGTCGCTGTAGGCGTAGGTCCATGTGCTGCCGTCCGGCAGGGTCTCGCGCCATGGCTCGCCGAACTCGGTCCAGCCGGTGCTCCGGGTGCGGCCCAGCGCATCGGTGCGGCTGCTCATGAAGCCCATGGGGTCGTAGGTGCAGCGCGTGGTGGCACCGCCGGGCTCGGTGATGGCGACGAGCTGGCGCAGGTCGTTGTACTCCGCATGCCACTGGCGGCCGGCCGCGTCGGTGTAGTCGGTGACCTGATGGTCGGCGTTCCAGTGCCAGGCGAACTCGCGGCCGAGCTGGTCGACGACCAGTGTCTCGCCCAGCGCCAGTGCGTCGTCGGCGGCGGGGGGCATGCGGCGCACGGTGTAGCTCTCGCCGTCGTTGGTCCAGTGGCGGGCCACGTGTGCGTCGCCGGCCGAGCCGCGCCACTCGTAGTGGCACTCCAGCCCCGCAGCGTCGGCGTGGAAGCTCATGAGGCCCTGGGCGTCGTAGCCGAAGCGGCGTACCACCGCGCCGTTGCGATCGGTCACGTCGAGCAGGCGGCCTTCGGCATCGTGGCGGTAGGCGACCAGCACGCCCGGCAGTTCGCCGGGTGCGCCGGCGGCCAGGCGCACCGCGGCCAGCCGGCGGCTCTCGCCCGGGTAGTCGAGCGCCAGCAGGCGCCCGGTGCTGTCGGTCAGCGCCGCGAGCCGGCCCAGCGCGTCGTGGCGCAGGTCGATGAAGTTGCCGTTGCGGTCTTCGAGTCGCGCGAGCTTCAGCGTCTGCGCGTGCGGCCCGCCTTCGGCCGGCGGCTCGAACATGAAGAACAGGCCGCCCGGCACGTGAATGAAGTAGTGGCCGCCTTCGGTGCGGCACAGGTCCAGGCCGTCGCGCAGGCTGTACTGGCGGGTGCCGGGCTCGATGTCGGGCAGCACCATCGGGCGGCCCTGCTCGTCGATGAGCGTGACGATGGGCTGGCCTTGGTCATCGCTGCCCAGGCGCAGCTCCATTGCATAGGGCAGGCTCCAACCCTGCCCCAGCGCGCCGTCGCGGCGAAGGTCGTGGCTGCCGTAGAAGCGCTGCCAGGCAATGGGCAGCGGCCCGGGCAGCGTGAAGTCGAGCTCGCTCTCCCCACCCAGGAACTTGCCGCCCGTCGCCGCATGCACCGGGTTGCCAAAGGAGCTGACCATGCCGTGGATGCCCATGCCCAGCCCCACCGCGCCTTCGATCAGGCAAGGCAGCGCGTTCTTGCCCTGGCGCGCGAGCTTGGGCAGGCAGCGCAGGCCGCGGTAGATCATGACCAGGTTGAACACGGTCACCAGCACCTTCGAGATGAGCGGCACCTCATCGGCCACCTCGCGCACGCGCGCGGTCGGCCCGCCGATGAAGACGGTGGGCGAGCCTTCGCTCACCTTGGCGCCGCATTCGGTGTGGTCGTCCTTGCGAGAAGCGACGCCCATGTTGACGAACACGGTCTCCGCGCCCTCGGCAAGAAGGATCTGCGGCGAGTCGTTCTTGCAGCTCACGGTGTCCATCGGCATCTCTGGCGAGGCGCGCGCGGCGCCCATGGCCTTGCTGTCGATGAACACGTCAGACGATCCGCTGGTGATCATGCCGGTCACGGTGAGGGTCTCGGGCACCAGCGCATCGGCGATCGACTCGCCCAGGCTCGCGCCGAGGTAGCCGCCGGCCATGCGCGCGCCCACCACCACGGCGCCCGCCACCAGCGGCCCCGCAAGCCCCCCGGTGCCGACCACGGCGGCCGCCGCCAGGCCCGCGGCAAAGCCCACCGCAATGCCGCCGATCAGCCCGCCCGCGAACTTGGCCCAGAAGCGCGCGTGCGCATTGGTGTGAGCAATGGGGTCGTGCAGCCGGGCGGCGGGTTTACCGGCCATGGGTCTTCGTGGCCTTCATGGAGATGTCAGGCCCTGGGCTGAAAACTCTCGAGCGTGCGCCGCCACAGCGCGAGCGCATCGGCATCGAAGGGCACGGGGCTGCTGGCCGTGAGAATGAGCACGGCCTTGCCCGCCGGGTCCTGCGGCAGCACGAACACGGCCTGGCGCTGGTGCAGCGCCTGCCCGTTCTGCCTGAACTGCGTGGCGAGCTCGATGGCCCGCAGGCTCGCGATGGCCGGGCCCACGGAAATGTCGGTGCGCGACACCTCCTTCAGCTGGCTCACCTGGCGCGTCAGGTCGTTCATCTGCCGCGTCACGAACTGCGCCAGGCTCTCCTGCTCGCGCAGCGCGTCGCGGCTCACGATGAGCGTGGTGCCCGAGCCGTCGGGCATGGCCAGTACGTTCATCGTGCGGTCGATGCGCCCGTCGTCGGGCACGTCGAACCGGCCTTCCTGGATGTGGTACTTCATCAGGCTGCTTTCTTGCGGGTGTTCTACGTGGGGTCGAAGGCCACGAAGGCCAGGCAATCGGGGTTGCGCTCGGTGAAGCCGAACGACAACCGGCCCCAGCCGCGCGTGGCCGTGTGGCTGGTCGATTCATCGAGCGAACGGCCGCGCGGCACGCCGGTGATCTCCAGCGCGGGGTAGTGCTGGCGCACTTCGGCCAAGGGCACGCAGCGGCCTTTGAGCTCCAGCACCAGGAAGCCGGGATGCGCGCCTTCGCGCTTGATGCGCAGGTCGATGCGCGCAAGCTCGGCGCCATCCACAAGGCGCACCGGCGTGCCTTCGAAGAACTGGAACACGGTGCCGCCTTCGGCATGCGTGTCGCTCAGGGTGGTCGACAGCGTGCGGCCCACCTTCTGCATGGAGAACGGCAGCTGCGCCGCCAGCGCATCGATGGCCTGCCAGAGCGTCATGGCGGTGGCTTGCGGGTTCATGGGTTCAGTGCTTCCCGGCATATTTCTTGTCGTAGGAGTTGCCGTAATACTGCGTGTACTGCTCGCCGGTGGTCGACGTGGTGAGCGTGCCGTAGTACTTGCCGGCGGCGGCCCTGGCGGCCTCCCGGGTGCCGCCCTTCACCATGCTGTTGTAGGCATCGTTGAAGGCTTCCACGTTCGCGGGGTTCGCGCCCTTGAGGATGTCGACCTTGGCCGCGCGCCACACTTCGCGCTGCACCTGGATCTGGTTGAGCGCGGCCTCGCCCTCGGAGCCGAGCATGCTGTTGACGAACGCGGTCTTCGAGGACATGTCGGGCTTGAAGCGGTACGAATACACCGCGTGCCCGACCTCGTGCGACAGCGACGCGGCAGTCTTGTACGGGTCGCTCGCGTAGTTGCCGTCGATCACGATCTTCTTCACGGCGGGGTTGGTGTCGGCATATGTGCCTCCGCCCGCTGCGCCGTAGCCGATCTTCCAGCCCTGGCCCTGCAGGAACTTGACCTGCCGTTGCAGCGTGGGCGAGCGCGCCGCGATGGCGTCGACGCCCTTGCCGAGCCCGGTGGTGACATAGCCCGGCGGCGCGGCCGCGGGCACGGCATGCTCCGATGCCTCGGCCGACGTGGCGGCGGCCGCGGGCGCCACGGGCACGCCGTCTTCCACCACCGCTTCTTCAGGCTCGCTGCCGATGGGCGCATCGCAGTTCAGGAAGATCTTGCTGCCGCGCTGGTCGAGTTCGCCCGTGAAGTTGACGAGGCCCTTCACGCCGTTGATTTTCACCGTGCCGTCCGCAAGCAGCACGATGGACGACTTGCCGCAGATCAGCGAGATGCTGGTCTTGCCGGTCACGAACACGTCCTGGTCGGCCGCCTGGATCACCACCGACTTGCGGCCGGTGATGTTGGCGTTGCTGTCGGTCGAGGTGATGGAGGCGTCGGTCTTCGACACCAGGTTGACGGCGCCGGCGCTGGCGTGCGAGACGATGTCGCCGCCCGACACCACGTTGACCTGCCCGCCCTCGCTCACCTGCGTGAGCATGCCGCCCGTGACCAGCTGCGTGAGCTGCGCGCCGGTGGTCAGCGTCATGGCCGAGGTGGCGCGCACCGACACGCTCTGCCCCGAGCTCACCACGATCGGCTTGGGGCTGATCATGGTCTGCCCCTCGGGGCTGACGATGGACACCACGGGCTTGTCGATCTTGCGCGAGAGGTCGAGCATCTGCTGCGCGTCGGCCATGGCCGGGTCGGGGTTGTCGGAAACGCCCGCCTCCGGGGTGCCGCCCGCGGCCAGCGCCGCCACGGCCTGCGAAACGCCGCCCGCGGCCTGCACGCCCTGCACCAGCCCCATCAGCGTCTGGTTCTTGCCCTGCGCCATCGCGCCCACCAGCGCCTTGGTGGCCGCAACAGCCTGGCCCGACGCCTGCATCAGCGCGTTGCTCTGCGCCAGCGTGGCGCCCATGTGCTCGTGGCCGTCGGGGTTGTCGCGCGAGGCGCGCTGCGCGTAGTCCTGCGTGTAGGTGGTCAGCAGCAGGCCCTTGTCCGCGCGGATGGAACCCCACTCGTTGGTGCGCAGCTCGAAGCCGTAGCTGCGCTGCACGCCGCTGCCCTGGTTCATCAGGTAGCCCATGTGCAGGTGGGTGTTGCCGTGGTCGGTGGATAGCTCGATGTGCTCGGTGCCGCGGCTGTCCTCGAAGCGCAGCATGTGCTTGCCGCCGCCGCCCTTGCTCCAGTTCGTCTGGAAGCCGGTCTGGGTCTTGTGGCGCGGCAGCTCCCAGGGCGGCATCTGCGCGGCGTTGTAGACGCAGCCGGTGACGATCGGGTAGTCGGGGTCGCCGTTGAGGAAGTCGACGATCACCTCCTGCCCGATGCGCGGTATGTGCATGGCGCCGTAGTTGCTGCCGGCCCAGGTCTGCGACACGCGGATCCAGCATGAGGAGTTCTCGTCGCGCCGGCCATAGCGGTCCCAGTGGAACTGCACCTTGATGCGGCCGTATTCGTCGGTGTGGATCTCTTCGCCCGCCGGGCCGACCACCACCGCGGTCTGGGGCCCGGTGGTGCGCGGCCTGGGCGTGACGCGCTCGGGCCGGTAGGGCGCGCTGTCGGGCAGCACCTCGAAGGTCTGGCGGTAGCTGGTGCTGCTGGTCGATTCGCTGTAGGCCGCGTCCGCCGCGCCCACCACGCGCAGCGCGTTCTCCTGGAAGTCGTAGCTCACGGCTTCGATCAGGTAGCGGCGGTTGTCTTCGGCGTTGGGGTGGCGCGCCAGTTCGAACAGGTAGCCCGGCGCCATGTGGCGCAGGTTGCCTTCAGCGCTCACCAGTTCGCGGCGCCCGGCGAGCTGCTCCAGCCGCAGGCGCGCGTAGTTCTCGCCGTCGCCAAGCTCGGTGTAGCCGCCGGGCCAGTCGTAGATCTCGAAGTTATCGCGGCTGTGGCCGGCCGGCTGCTGGCGCACGGTGTCGATCTCGGCGTTGGGCTTCCTGAAGTCGTAGTCGTCGGCCGCGAAGTTGCCCGACGCGATGTCTTCCGAATGGCTCCAGCTGTCGATGAAGTCCTGCTCGAGGATCTGCGCGGCCAGCACGCCCGCGTGGTAGGGCACCTTCACCGGGCCGTTGGGCAGCGGCGTGTGCGAATCAGGGCCGTCGCACAGCACCAGCTGGTGGCTGCCCTGCGCGTGCGAGAAGAAGTAGTAGATGCCCTCCTGCTCCATCAGCCGGCTGACGAAGTTGAAGTCGCTCTCGGCGTACTGCACGCAGTAGTCCCAGGTGCGGTAGTTGCCGCTCAGGCGCGCGTCGATGGCAAAGCCGTAGGGCGCAAGCACCTCCTGCAATATCTGCGGCGCCGTCTTGAACTGGAAGATCTTGAAGTCGGAGCGGCGCGTGGCGTACCACAGCCACGGGCGCAGCGTGGCCTCGTACACGGACATGTCGCCGTCGTCCTTGCCCACGTAGGCAAAGCGCGTGACCTGCCCGCTCAGGAAGCGCTTGCCGGCGCCGCCAAGCTCGGTGGCAAGGTTCACCTCGATGCTCATGTCCTCGCCCAGCATGCGCTTGGGCTGGATGTTGGGCATGTCGCTGATGAGCCGCACGCGATGCTCGAACAGTGCGGAAATGCGCTCCTGTCCCGTCATCGAGCGGAACTTCAGGCGCTCGCCCAGCGCGCTGTGGGCGATGAAGCTGCGGGTCATTCGTGGAAGGCTCCCTGGTCAACGCACCCGGCAAAGGGAACTCAAGCTTCCTTGTTTTCCTTGATGTTCCAGCCCAGCACCGTCTCGGCGCCCTTGCCGCCCTTGTCGGTCTGTTCCCAGTACTGCTGCTTCACCTTCGCGGCCTGGAAGGCGTACTGCACGAACACCGCGTCCGAACCCTGCTCGGCCGTGTACTGCACCGACGTGACCAGCACTTCTTCGAGCGTGATGCGCGTGTATTCGATCTGCGAGCCGCCGGCCTTGCACACCGACACCTCGACCTTGCTCAGGTGCTTGCCGCTGGCGCAGTTCTTCAGCACCGACGGTGCCGCCTTGTCGATGCGCGCGAGCACCTGCAGGTCGTTGAAGCTGGCCTTGCCAACCCCGCCGCCACCGCCGCTGACCATGTTTCCGGGCTGCGTTGCGCCCCACGCAAACGACTTGATGTCGCTCCACTCCTTGTGGTTCGAATCCTTGGATTCGCCGTTCGCGCCTTCGACGCGCATGAACATGTCTACTGCCATGAGATCAACTCCCTCAGAAATTGCGTGCCCATGCAGGGCACCGTGGAACCAGCCGCCCTGCCCTTGCAGCAGGACGGCAGCGAATCACAACCGGATGACGCCAGCGCTGGTGACACAGCGACGTCGGCGCATCGAATCCGTCCGTACCTTAAGCCAGGCACCCACCGCAGGCCAGTGCCAAACGGCATGCGCAAAAAGAATTACAGGCACCAGCTGAATGACTCACAACGGGTACGGTGCCCGCCCAGTGACGGCTACGGGGCTCCGTGCGCTTCGCTCAACCACTTTGCGGCAAGCGTGGGCACCACATCGGTGGCCCTGCCTTGCAGGAAGGTGAATCCGTACGGGACGTCTTCCATGTCGAGCGCAACCAGCACCTTCTGCGCAGAGCGATCCGCATACCGCACCAACGACGCCGCCGGGTTGACGGTGAGCGACGTGCCCACCACCAGCACGCGCGCCGCGGTAGCCACATGCATTTCCGCTTCCTCGAAGTGCTGCACCGCTTCGCCGAACCACACGATGTCGGGCCGCAGCTGAGTGCCGTCTTCGCACAACTGGCCCATGGCGATGGGTTCGCCGTCCACGCGGTAGCGCCTGGGTTCCGGCTCCGACGTGCCGCGCGCATACGCGAGTTGGCCGTGCAGGTGCAGCACGTTGCGCGAGCCCGCGCGCTCGTGTAGTGCATCGACGTTCTGCGTGACGATCACGACTTCGTATGCCGACTCGAGCGATGCGATGGCAAGGTGCGCCGCATTCGGCTGCGCCTGCCAGGCTTTCGCGCGCCGCTCGTTGTAGAAGGCAAGCACCGCCTCGGGGTGCTTTCGCCAGCCTTCAGGGCTTGCGAGTTCCTGCCAGGCGTAGGTGTTCCACAAGCCCTTGGCATCGCGGAATGTGGGCAGGCCGCTCTCGGCGCTCACGCCGGAGCCGGACAGCACGACGATCTTGTTCGGTTGGACATGGGGCTTCATGTGCAGATATTCTTTACGCAACAGTCGGCATCTTCGGGCAGTTTTTTTCAAGTACCGTTGCGGCAACGCATTCTCCCCTTCACCTCCAGGAGCCCGCATGGCGTCTTCGCCCCTTGCAGCACATCCGCACTACGACCGCCTGATCTCCGCTGCACGCAGCCTGCCGCCGTTGCGCGTGGCCGTGGTTCATCCGGCCAATGCCGTGTCGCTCGAAGCGGCCTTCTCATCAGCAGCCTTGGGCCTGATCGCGCCGACGCTGGTCGGGCCGCGCGCAAAGATAGAAGCAGCGGCGCGCGAGGTCGGCATCGATCTCTCGAACACCCCCATCGTCGATGCGCCGCACAGCCATGCCGCGGCCGACGCAGCGGTCGCGATGGCTCTTCGCGGCGAGGTCGATGCATTGATGAAGGGCAGCCTGCACACCGACGAACTGATGGGCGCGGTGGTGCGCCGCGAAGGCGGACTGCGCACCTCGCGCCGCATCAGCCATTGCTTCGTGATGGACGTGCCGGGCCATGGGCAACCGCTGATCATTTCTGACGCGGCCATCAACATCGCGCCCACGCTCGAAGAGAAAGTCGACATCGTGCAGAACGCGATCGATCTTGCGCACGCGCTGCAGATGCCCGCGGTGCGCGTGGCAATACTGTCGGCCACGGAAACGGTCAACGCGAAGGTACCGTCGACGCTCGATGCCGCCGTGCTGTGCAAGATGGCCGACCGGGGCCAGATCACCGGCGCGGTGCTCGACGGTCCGCTGGCCATGGACAACGCCATCGACGCCGAGGCCGCGCGCATCAAGGGCATCAACTCGCCGGTGGCGGGCCGTGCCAACGTGCTGATCGTGCCCGACCTCGATGCCGGCAACATGCTCGCGAAGAGCCTGACCTTTCTTGGCGGCGCCTATGCGGCGGGCATCGTGCTGGGAACCAAGGTGCCGGTGATCCTCACGAGCCGGGCCGATTCGGAGCCGGCCCGGCTCGCATCTTGCGCGGTCGCATCCATGCTCGCCAAGGCAGGCCGCGACAAGCTCATCAAGGCGGTCGGCTGAACGGCGACGGTCAGCGCGCGCCGGCCACGATCGCAATGCCACGGATCTGCCCGGCACCCGATGCGGACGCCGGCTTCGCATAGCGCGACGGCGCAAAGCGATGCAGCAACTCCGCCTCCCGCAGCTTTGCCGCTTCCAGGTTCGCGAGCTTGACATGCCCGAAGCCGCGAATCGACATCGGCAGCGCGGCGATGCGCGCGGCCAGCGACTGGTTGTCGGTTGACAGCTCATTGGCCATCGCATCGAAGAGCCCGTCGAAGTGCGCGATCAGCTCGCGCTCCATGCGCCGCTCCCCGGTGCGGCCGAAGGGGTCGAACGCGGTGCCGCGCAGCCGCTTGCCATGCGCAAGCCACCGCATCGCGGGCAGCATCCAGCTGCCGATGCGGATCTTGGCAGGCGCACGGCCGTGCGTGCCGCGCGCCACCACGGGCGGTGCCATGTGGAATTCGAGCTTCAGCTCGCCTTCGAACTGCTCCGAAAGCTTCTTGAGAAAAGCGCCGTCGGTGTAGAGCCGCGCCACCTCGTATTCGTCCTTGTAGCTCATGAGCTTCAGCAGGCTGCGCGCGGCATTGCGCGTGAATGGCAGGCTTGCATCACCGCCCTGCAATGCGGCCTCGCGCGCCTGCAGGCCGCGGACGCGCGTTTCGAAGCGATCCGCCCATGCGGCGTTCTGGTAGCCGGTCAGATGGCGGCGCGCGTCGGCGATGAGCATGTCGAGCGGAAGCTCATCGGCCTGCGACGACTGCGCATCGGCGGCGGGCGCGGCGCGCAGCTGGTCGAGCGCCGCGGGGTCTCCCGCCGCCAGCCGACCCAGCGAAAACGCCGACTGGTTCGCGGCCACGGCCACGCCGTTGAGCTCGATCGCATGCATCAGCGCCTCCAGGCTCAGCGGCACCAGCCCGCGCTGCCATGCGTAGCCGGTCGCCACGATGTTCGCCGCCAGCGTGTCGCCCAGGAACTCTTCCGCCAGGCTCTGCGCATCGAAGGTCTCGACCTGCTCTTCGCCGGCCACGAAGCGCATCTTCTCCAGCAGCAGGTCCACGTGCAGGTCGGCGTCCGGGTTGCGCAGCGACTCGGCCACCGGAATCTCGTGGATGTTCGCGAGCACCCGGGTGCGGCCGTGACGCACGGTCTGCAGCGCATCGGCCGATGCACCCACCACCACGTCGCAGGCCAGGATGGCATCGGCCTGCTGCGTGTCGATGCGCACCTGGTGCAGCCGCTCGCGCGAATCCGCGAGCCGCACGAAGCTCAGCACCGAGCCGCCCTTCTGCGCGAAGCCCATGAAGTCGAGCACGCTGGCGGCCTTGCCTTCCAGGTGCGCGGCCATCGCAATCACCGCGCCGACCGTCACCACGCCGGTGCCGCCCACGCCGGTCACGAGCAGGTCGTAGGGCGCGCTCCATGCGTGTGCGGCCGGATGCGGCAAGGCGGCCACGCGATGCAGGAACGCATCGCGCCCCGCCGCCAGCGCACCGCTCTTGCGGCGCAGCTTGCCGCCGGTGACGCCCACGAAGCTGGGGCAGAAGCCCTTGGCGCAGGAATAGTCCTTGTTGCAGCTGGTCTGGTCGATCTTGCGCTTGCGGCCCATCGGGGTTTCGTGCGGCAGCACGGCCACGCAGTTGCTCTGCACGGTGCAGTCGCCGCAGCCTTCGCACACCGCCTCGTTGATGAACAGGCGCTTGGGCGGATCGGCCAGCTCGCCCTTCTTGCGGCGGCGGCGCTTCTCGGCGGCGCAGGTCTGTTCGTAGATGAGCACCGTCACGCCCTTGATTTCCCGCAGGCGACGCTGCACGTCGTCGAGCGCGGCGCGGTCGTGGAACTCGGTGCCTTGCGGAAAACGGCCTTTGATGTCGTCGTACTTGCCGATCGCGTCGCTCACCACCACGACCTTGCTCACGCCCTCCGATTCCACCTGCCGTGCGATGGCGTCCACGCTGATGACGCCGTCCACCGGCTGGCCGCCCGTCATCGCGACCGCGTCGTTGAACAGGATCTTGTAGGTCAGCGTGGCCTTGGCCGCCACGGCCTGCCGGATGGCGAGGTAGCCCGAGTGGTAGTAGGTGCCGTCGCCCAGGTTCTGGAACACATGCGGCGTCTTCGTGAACATGGCGTGCGAGATCCAGTCGACGCCCTCCCCGCCCATCTGTATCAGCCCCGCCGTGCTGCGGTCCATCCAGTTGGCCATGAAGTGGCAGCCGATGCCCGCGCGCGCGGTGGAGCCTTCGGGCACCTTGGTGCTGGTGTTGTGCGGGCAGCCCGCGCAGAAGTAAGGCAGGCGCTTCACGGCATCGCTCGCGTTGCCGAGCAGCTCGGGCGGCGTGAAGTCGCGCACATGCTGCAGGTGGTCGCCCAGGTCGCGGTTGTCGGGAAAGTGCACCGCCAGCCAGTGCGCCACCAGCTCGATGAGCCGCGACGGCCGCAGCTCGCCCAGCGCCGACACCAGCGGCTGCCCCTCGCGGTCGTGCTTTCCCACGAGCACGGGCCGCGCATCGGGCGGTGCGTTGTAGAAGATGTCGCGCAGCTGCGTCTCGACGACGGCGCCCTTCTCCTCGACGATGAGAATCTCTTCGAGCCCCTTCGCAAAGGCCTTGATGCGCGTCTGCTCGACCGGGAAGCTCAGGCCGATCTTGTAGAGCCGCACGCCGGCGCGGGCCAGCTGCTCCGGCGAGAGCTCGAGCCGGCGCAGCACTTCCATCAGGTCGTGGTGCGCCTTGCCGCAGGTGACGATGCCCAACCTGGCGTGCTCGCTCACGATCACGTCGCGGTCGATGCTGTTGCGCCTGGAGAAAGCAGCCACGGCCGCGAGCTTGTCTTCGAGCCGCGATTCGATGCGCAGCGAAGGCAGGTCGGGCCAGCGGTAGTGCAGGCCGTCCGCCGGCGCGCTATGGCCGGTGGCGGCGCGCACGGTGTCGGCGTCTTCCCAGGCCTCGACGCGCGCGTTGACCTCGTCCAGGTCCACCGTGCCCGCGCTCTCGACCACTTCCGACAGCGCCGCCATGCCGACCCACGCGCCCGAATAGCGCGACAGCTCGTAGCCGTACAGGCCGAACTCCAGGTATTCGGCCACGCTGGACGGTTGCATGACGGGCATGCGCCAGGCCATGAAGGCGTGGTCGCTCTGGTGCGGCATCGACGACGACACGCAGCCGTGGTCATCCCCCGCCACCACCAGCACGCCGCCGTGCGGCGACGAGCCGTACGCATTGCCGTGCTTGAGCGCGTCGCCCGCGCGGTCCACGCCCGGGCCCTTGCCGTACCACATGGCGAACACGCCGTCGACGGTGCGCTCGGGGTCGGACTCGACACGCTGCGTGCCCAGCACCTGGGTGGCCGCAAGCTCTTCGTTCACCGCCGGCACGAAGCGGATGCCGGTCTGCCTGAAGCGTTCGCCCGCCTTCCAGATGGCCTGGTCGACCATGCCCAGCGGCGAGCCGCGGTAGCCGCTGACGAAGCCTTGGGTGTGCAGGCCGCGCGCCGCGTCGCGCCAGCCCTGCATGACCAGCACGCGAATCAGCGCCTGGGTGCCGGTGATGAAGACCGAGCCCGAAGGGGCCCAGAGGTTGTCGGAAAGCTGGTAGCCGGGCCGCTTGAGCGCGGTCGCGTTGTGTGGGGCGTTCATGCCCGGAATTGTTCTGCCGCATTCCGGGGAAGTGCTTCTTCAATGCACTAGCGCAGACCCTTGTTTGGAGAAGAATCCACTTCCAGAAGGAAGAAAAAGTCGCTCCTCTTCTCCGATTACCCGAATCCCGAGAAAACCCGACCGGCCGCGCTCAGTCCTGCCTGCGCATCGCGAAGAAGCCGCCCGCCACCAGGATGAACGCGCCGATGATCACCTTCTGCCAGGTGCTCGGCACACCGGCCATGATCAGCACGTTGTTGATCAGCGTGACCAGCACCACGCCCAGCAGCGTGCCGCCCACCGTGCCGCTGCCGCCGGTGATGCGCGCGCCGCCCAGGATCACGGCGGCGATCACGTCCAGCTCGTTGCCCACCAGGTCGAAGGGGTTCGCCAGCCGCGTGCTGGACACGTGCACGATGCCCGCCAGCCCCGACAGGAAGCCCGCGTACGCGAACACGAAGACATGCACCGTGCGCAGGTTGTAGCCGAGCCGCTCCGCGATGGGGAGGCTGCCGCCGATGGCGTACACCGCGCGCCCGATCAGCGTGCGGTTCAGCAGCCACCATGTCAGCACCGCCGCGAAGGCGAGCACCAGCACGGTCGCGGGCAGCACCGCGTGCAGGCCCTGCGGCGTGTCGAAGCGCCAGAGCGCCAGCTTGCCGAAGGCGTCCATGGGCGCCGGCACGTTCATGAAGAACACGGTGCCCACGAAGGTCAGAAGAATGCCCCTGTAGAGGTACTGCGTGCCGATGGTCACGATCAGCGAAGGCGCCTTGAGCCAGTGCACCAGCAGCCCGTTGAGCACGCCCAGCACCGCGCCGCTCGCGGCACCGGCTATCAGCAGCAGCGCGATGGGCACTTCCGGAAAGTAGTTCAGCACCAGCTTGGTGATGCTGTACATGGTGAGCGCGGCAATGGCCGCGAACGACACGTCGATGCCGCCGGCCGCCAGCACGATCAGCACGCCCAGCGCGAACAGGCCCAGCACCGTGCAGGCGCGCACGATGTCGAACAGCACGGGCAGCTGGAAGAAACTCGGGTTGATGGCGCCGACCGCCAGGCTCGCCAGCACGATCAGCGCCAGCGTGAAGACCGAGGGGCGCTGCGCGAGCCAGCCGCGCAGGGAGACCCGCGCCTGCGGCGCGGGCGTGGCCGGCGCGGAATGCGCTTGCATGGTGGAAGCCGTCATGGGAATGCGGGAGAAGGTGTGTCTGAAACCAGCGCGTGATAGAGATCGCTCTCGGCGAGCCCCGGCGCGTCGAAGTCGTTGGCGATGCGGCCCTTGCGCATCAGCAGGATGCGGTCGCAGTTCTGCAGCAGTTCCTGCAGGTCGTCGCTCACCAGGATCACGCCCAGCCCCTGCTCGGCCAGCCGCTGCACGATGCGGTAGATGGTGTCCTTGGAGCCCACGTCCACGCCCACGGTGGGGCCGTGCAGTATCAGCACGCGCGGCCCGATGGCCAGCCAGCGCCCGATGAGCACGCGCTGCTGGTTGCCGCCCGACAGCGACTGCACCGGCCGGTCCACGTCGGGCGTGGCGATCTGCAGATCGGCCACGGTGCGTTCGGCCAGCGCCTGGCACTGCCGCGCGTCGAGCGCGCCGAAGCGCCCGCGCAGGCGGTCGAGCACCGCGGTGACGATGTTGTCGCGAATCGGCTTGTCGAGGAACAGGCCCTCGCTCAGGCGGTCTTCGGGCACGTAGCCGATGCCCTGGCGGATGCCGTCGGTGGGCGTCTTCAGTGTGATCTCGCGTGCGTCGAGCAGCACGCGCCCGCGGTCGGCCGCCTGGACGCCCGCCAGCGCCAGCGCCAGTTCGTTGCGGCCGGAGTCGAGCAGCCCGGTCACGCCGAGGATCTCGCCCTTGCGCAGCGTGAAGCTCACGTCGCTGAACAGCGCGCCGCGGCCCAGTGACTCCACCTTGAGCAGCTCTTCGCCGCCGTGCGAGCCGTGGCGGTAGCGCTCGCCGTCGAGGTGCTTGCCGGTCATCCAGTGGGCGAGCTCGGCCTTGGTGAAGTCGCGGATCGGTCCCTGCGCCACCTTCGTGCCGTCGCGGAAAACGATGGCCTGGCCGCCCATGGCGATGCACTCGTCGAGCTTGTGGCTCACGAACAGCACGGCCACGCCCTGCTCGCGCAGCGCCTCCACCACGTGTACGAGGTTGTCCACTTCCTTCTGCGTAAGCGAGGTGGTGGGTTCGTCCATGATGACCATGCGCGCGCGCGTGGCCACGGCACGCGCGATGGCCACGAGCTGCCGCGTGGCAATGGGCATTTCGTCGACGCGCCGCGCGAGGAACGCCGTGTCGGTCGGCAGCTTCACCGCCTGCAGCGCACGCGCGGCCGTGGCCGCCAGCGCCTTGCGGTCGAAGCACCGCGCCAGCCTGCCGCCGGTGGCGACAAGCTGCTCGCTGAGCGCGACGTTCTCGGCCACGCTCATGTTCGGCAGCAGCGACAGGTCCTGGTAGACCGTCTCGATGCCCAGCGCGAGCGCCTGCAGCGGCGACAGCGATTCGTGCGGCTTGCCGTCGATCACGATGCGGCCCTGGCTCGGCGGCTGCGCGCCCGAGATGATCTTGATCAGCGTGCTCTTGCCGCAGCCGTTCTCGCCGAGCAGGTGGTAGATCTCGCCGGCCTCGATGGTCAGGTCGATGCCGCGCAGCGCGTGCACGCCCGCGAAGCGCTTGTGCACGTCCTGCACCTCGAGAAAGACGCGGCGCCCCGCCGGCGCGGCCGGGGCGTGGGTAGAGAGCGCTTCAAGGGTCATGGCTCGCAGGCTCAGAAGGCGTATTTCTTGTAGTTCTGCTTGTCGACTTCGACCCAGGCCTGGCCCGTGACGACGATGCCGACGCCCGGCCCCTTCTTCACCGAGACCTTGTTGTAGCCCGGCACGCCCATGTCGGTGCCCTCGGTGATGGTCTTGCCGTCGAGCAGCATCTTGGCCGCCTTGTTCATGACGATGCCGGCGTCCTTCGGGTCCCAGAAGGCGATGCCGCCGACCGCGCCCGACTCCAGGAACTTGGCCGCCTCGCTCGGCAGCCCGGTGCCGAAGACGCAGACCTTGCCTTGCAGGCCGGCCTCTTCCACCGCCCGGCCGATGCCCAGCACGTCCAGCGAAGACGACCCCTGGAAGCCCTTCAGGTCCGGATGCTTGCGCAGCATTTCCTTGGCCTTGCCGTAGGCCTTCTCGGCGTCGTTGAGCGACTCGTTCTTGGCGTCGACCAGCTGCATCTTGGGGTACTTCTTCGCGTTCGCCGCGCCGCCGTCGGCCCATTGCACCTGCGACTGGCTGCCCAGCGAGCCGACCAGCGAGGTCCACTTGCCCTGCTGGCCCATGCACGCGGCCAGGCGCTCGTTGATGCGCGCGCCGTAGGCCGTGTTGTCGAAGGCCTCGATGTCGACCATGGTGTTCTTCTGGTTGTCCGCCTCGTGCGTGACGACCTTGATGCCGCGCTCCATCGCGCGCTTGAGCACCGGCTCCAGCGTGGGCGGGTCCATCGACACGACCGCGATCGCGTCGACCTTCTTGGCCACCAGGTCTTCCACCAGGCGCTGCTGCTGCGCGGCGTCAGACTGGGCCGGGCCGATCTGGCGCGTGGCGACGCCCGGCGTGCTCGCGCCGAACTCCTTCACGCCCACTTCCATGCGGTTGAACCAGCTGATGCCGGTGATCTTCACCACGGTGACGATGTCCTGCGGCTTGCCCTGCGCATGCAGCGCCGACGCGAAGGCCACGGTGCCCAGTGCCAGCACGGTGCAGGCGATCTTGGTTTTCTTCAGCATGTTCGTTTGTCTCCTAGCCCTCGGTGGTTCTCTGCGTCGCGCCAGGAGGGGGCTGATGCGGCGGTGCGCTGGTGCGCGAAACGGAAATGAAGCTGCGCAGGTCGCTCAGGCTCAGGCGCGCCGATGCCAGGAAGAACAGCAGCAGCAGGCCCCAGGCGCAGTCGCGGAAGAAGTTGGAAATGCCCAGCAGGTTGAAGGTGCTGGACAGCAGCTGCAGCGCCACGGCCGAGAAGAACAGACACACCATGCGCCCGTAGCCGCCCTGCGGCCGCACGCCCGCCATCACCGTGATGAGGATGGCGATCAGCAGGTAGGAGTTGCCGTAGTCCGACTTCACGCTGGCCGTGCGGCCCGCGATGATCACGCCCGCCACCGCCGCCAGCACGCCGCACAGCGCATACGTGGCTATCAGCATGCGACCCTGCGGAATGCCCGCGTAGCGCGCCGCCTTGGCATTGGTGCCCAGCAGGAAGAGCCGGATGCCGAACGGGCTCTGCTTGAGCAGCCAGCCGACGGCCAGCAGCATCACCACGAAGATCGCGAACGGAATCGGCACGCCCAGCACCGTCTCGTTGCCGATGGCCGACAGCGGATCCGCATTGCCCACGCGCAGGCTGGAGCCTCCGGTGAGCACCACGGCCAGGCCGGTGTAGACCAGCTGCGTGCCCAGCGTGCAGAGAATGGGCGTGAGGCCGACGCGCGCGATCAGCACGCCGTTGAGCAGCCCGCCCGCCAGCCCCACCGCTATGGCAATGGCTGCGAAGGCGCCGGTGTAGAGCCACGGCGATGCATCGGGCTGCACCAGCATCGGTGCCAGCGTGGCGGCCACCACGCCCGAGAGATTGGCCAGCGCCACGCCGGAGAGGTCGATGCCGCCGTTGCCGGAGATCATCGACAGCGCGACGCCCATGGCGAGCAGGCCGAGTTCGGGCAGTTGGCCGCCCATCGACTGGAAGTTGTAGACGTCGAGGAAGTCGCCCTTCGAAAGCACGGTGGCAACCACGAGGATCGCGACGTTGATGCCGACCAGGAAGTTGAGCTCGCGGTCCGAGAACCTGAATTTCACGAAAGACTCCTTTGCGGTTCGCGGTTCAGGCTGCCGCCCGGCCCAGCAGCGCGTCGACCTCGGCGCGCGTGGGCATCGACGGCGCGGTGCCCGCGCGCGTGACCGAAATGGCCGCCACGGCGGAGCCGAAACGCGCGGCTTCCAGCGGCGAGGCGCCTTCGGCCAGCGCGGCCGCGAAGCCGCCGTTGAAGGCGTCGCCCGCGCCGGCCGTTTCCTTCACCGCGCCGGCGTTGAACACGGGCAGGTGCACCGACTGGTTCGCGCTGTGCAGCAGCGCGCCCTTGTCCCCGAGCGTGATGAGCGCGCAGCCCACGCCCTTGGAAAGAAAGAAGTCGCCAGCCCGGCGCGCGTCCTCGACGGTCTCGACGGCAATGCCGCTGAGCGCGGCGGCTTCGTGCTCGTTCGGCGTGATGTAGTCGCACAGCGGGTACACGGCATCGTCGAAGGGCAACGCGGGCGCGGGGTTGAACACCGTGACCGTGCCTGCCGCACGCGCGAGTTCCAGGCCGCGCTGCGCGGCGCCGGCGGGCTGCTCCAGTTGCGTGACGAACACGCGGGCGCCTCGGATGGCATCGGCGGCGGCATCCACGTCGGCGGTGTCGATGAGCGCCGCCGCGCCGGGCACCACGATGATGGCGTTGGCGCCCGTGACCTCGTGCACGTAGATGAAGGCCGCGCCGGTCGGCTGCGTCGCCACCTGCGGCACGCGCGGCGTGATGCCTTCCTGCGCCCACAGTGCGAGCGCGTTGGCGCCGAAGGAGTCCTGCCCGAGCTTGGAGATGAAAGTCACCTGCGCGCCTGCGCGCGCCGCCGCCACAGATTGGTTGGAGCCCTTGCCGCCGGGGCCCATGGCAAAGCCGGAGCCGGCGATGGTCTGGCCGACGCCCGGAAGATCGGCCGCGCGAAAGGCGAGGTCGGCCACGAAGATGCCGAGCACGGCCACGCCGTGCTGCTGCGAGGAAAAGGCGGTCATCGCGATTCAGGCCTCGGGGGCGAGCACGCCCTTCTTGAACACGAAGCAGCCGTAGAAGCGGCGCTCGCCGGTGGCGATCACGCAGTACGCGCGGCGCGCGGCCTCGTAGAAGGCGAAGCGCTCGATGGAGCCCATCGGCCGTGGGCGCCCTTCGGCCGCGTCGATCTCGCGCTGCATTTCAAGTTGCACCGGCGGGATCTCGTCGGACTGGCCCATGATTTCCATGCGCCGCGCCGGATCGTCCACCGCGTTGTCCAGCGGCAGCACCGAAAGAATGGCGCGCGCCGCTTCGGTGGTGCCCACGCCGTCGATGCGCAGCAGCCGGCCCAGCGTGGTCTGGCGTGCGACCGAGTCGGCCGGGAAGTTGGCGTCGCACAGCACCAGTTCGTCGCCATGGCCCATGGCGCGCAGGGCGTAGAGCACGTCGGCGTTGAGCAGCGGATGAATGGACTTCAGCATGCGGTCTGTCTCCTCGAATTGGAACGGCTGTCGCGGTTGCGATCTTAAGTAAAGAAAACGTTTGCGCAAACGTTTGCTATTTGGGGATTTCCCTTGGTTCGTGTGACGGGCACGACGGCCGCCCGCTCATTCGCCATAGGGAATCCAGATGTTCTTGACCTGCGTGGCGTGCCGCAGGAACGCGGGGCCCTCGGCCGAGGCCGGGTCGTGCCAGTCGGTGGCAAGGCCGTGGTCGGTCAGCGTGCGCTTGAGGTTGCCGACCGACAGCAGTTCGGCATCGCGCGACAGTTCCTTCGCGCCGAAAACCCACAGTGCATCCACATCGTCGTGCTCGGCCAGCGTGCGCGCGAGGCTCGCGGCCGGACCGGTCACGAGGTTGACGACACCGGCCGGCAGGTCGGAGGTCTCCAGCACCTGATAGAAGTCGGTGGCGACCAGCGCGTGTTTCTCGCCGGGCACGATCACCGTGCGGTTGCCCATGGCCATGAGGGGCGCGAGCAGGCTCACGAATGACAGCAGCGGCGCCTCGTCGGGGCACACCACCCCCACCACGCCGATCGCCTCGACCGTGGCCAGCGCCACGCCGCGCAGCGGCGGCACATGCACCGCGCCCTCGTACTTGTCGGCCCAGGCGCCGTAGGCGAACAGGCGGCCCACCGATGCGTCGACCTCGGCCTGCGCGGCTTGCGCGCCAACACCGGTCAGGCTCGCGATGCGCGCGGCAAACTCGCCGGCGCGGGCCGACAGGTTTTCCGCGAGGTAGTACAGCGCCTGCGCGCGGCGATGCGGCGTCGCGCTCGACCAGCTCGCCGCGGCGCGCGCAGCGGCCACCGCGTTGCGGATGTCCTTGCGGTTGCCCACCCCCACTTCGCCGGCACGCTCTCCGCCGGCCGCGAAGACCGGGCGCGACAGCTCGCCGTCGGGCCGCACCTGCTTGCCGCCGATGAAGAGCTTGGCGGTGCGGTCGATGGCGGGCAGCGCGGGCGAAGACCCGTTCCCGGTCTTCGCGGCGGCTTCGTTAGCCGCCGCCGCAGCGGCCACATCTGCCAGGCGCGGCTTGCGCTGCGCCCAGGCACGCGGCTTCAGGTATTCGTAGCAGCCTTCTCTTCCGCCCTCGCGCCCGTAGCCCGATTCGCGGTAGCCGCCGAAGCCCACGCCCGCGTCGAACAGGTTGGTCGCGTTGACCCAGACCACGCCTGCCTGCAGCTGCGGCGCGATGCCCAGCGCGAGGCCGATGGTCTCGCTCCACACGCTGGCGGCGAGGCCGTAGCGGGTGTTGTTGGCGAGCGCCACGGCTTCGTCGGGCGTGCGGAAAGTCATCGTGACCATCACGGGCCCGAAGATCTCCTCGGTCGCCACGGTGGATGCCGGCTGCACGCCCGTCAGCAGCGTCGGCGCAAAGAAGCTGCCGCCCGGCGGCAGCTCGCCCGGCGCCTGGTAGCAGGTCGCGCCATCGCGCACGCCGGCGGCCACCAGCGAGCGCACGCGTTCGAGCTGCGTGGGGTCGATCAGGCTGCCCATGTCGATCGCCTTGTCCAGCGGCAAGCCCACGCGCAAGGTCTGCATGCGGCGCTTCAGGCGCGCGATGAAGTCGTCCGCGATGCCTTCCTGCAGCAGCAGCCGCGAACCGGCGCAGCACACCTGGCCCTGGTTGAACCAGATGGCGTCGACCACGCCTTCGACGGCGGCGTCGATGTCCGCGTCGTCGAACACGATGAAGGGCGACTTGCCGCCCAGCTCCAGCGTGAGCGACTTGCCCGTGCCCGCCGTGGCGGCGCGGATCAGCCGCCCTACTTCCGTCGAGCCGGTGAAGGCGATCTTGTCCACGCCCTCGTGCGCGACCAGCGCAGCGCCCGTGGCGCCGTCGCCCGTCACCACGTTGAGCACGCCGCCCGGCAGCCCCGCCTGCGCCGCCAGTTCAGCGAAGAGCAAGGCGCTCAGCGGCGTGAGCTCCGCCGGCTTCAGCACCACGGTGTTGCCCAGCGCCAGCGCGGGAGCGATCTTCCAAGCGAGCATCAGCAGCGGGAAGTTCCACGGAATGATCTGGCCGACCACGCCCAGCGGCACCTGGTCGGCGAACTCGCGCTCCTGCAGCTGCGCCCAGCCGGCGTGGTGATAGAAGTGGCGCGCGGCCAGCGGCACGTCGAGATCGCGCGTCTCGCGGATCGGCTTGCCGTTGTCCAGCGCCTCGACCACCGCGAGCAGGCGCGCATGGCGCTGCACCATGCGTGCCAGTGCGTACAGGTGCCGTGCGCGACCATGGCCGCCGAGCGCATGCCAGCCGGGCTGCGCGGCGCGCGCCGCCGCCACCGCGGCGTCCACGTCCTTCGCGCAGCCCTGCGCAACGCGCGCCAGCCGCTGGCCGGTGGCCGGCTCGGCGGTGTCGAAATGCACGCCGCCGGAAGCGGGCGTGAAGCGCCCGTCGATGAAGTGGCCGAAGCCTTCGGCATGGCGCGCGAGCCATTCGCGTGCATCGGTGTCGCTCTCGGGCGCGGGGCCGTAGTCCATGGTGTCGAAATAGCGCGCGACGCTGCTGCCGGCGGCGGAGTTTTTGTTGTTGCTGCTGCTGCTCATCGGGCTCATCCGATCGGGTGGCGGTTGTAGGCCGAGTAGCGGCCGGTGATGTGGTGCTCCAGCTGGCGCTCGATGTCGGCCAGCAGCGTGGAAGCGCCGATGCGGAACAGATCGGGCTCGAGCCAGTCGCGGCCCAGCTCTTCCTTCATGAGCACCTGGTAGTCGAGCGCGGTCTTGGCGGTGGAGACGCCGCCCGCCGGCTTGTAGCCCACGCGCAGGCCGGTGCGGGCCTCGTATTGGCGGATCATCCGCAGCATCGCGAGCGTGACCAGCGGCGTGGCGTTGACGCCCTCCTTGCCGGTGGAGGTCTTGATGAAGTCGGCGCCGGCCATCATGCAGACCATCGAGGCCTTGGCGACGTTGCGCAGCGTCTTGAGCTCGCCCGTCGCGAGGATCGCCTTCACGTGCGCCGCGCCCGCCGCGCGGCGGAAATCGAGCATCTCGTCGTAGAGCTTCTTCCACTGGCCGGTGAGCACGTGCTCGCGGGTGATGACGATGTCGATCTCCGAGGCGCCGTCGCGCACCGAGGCCTCGATTTCCTTGAGCTTGAGCTCGTGCGGAATCAGGCCCGCCGGAAAGCCCGTGGACACCGCCGCCACCGGAATGCCCGTGCCCGCCAGCGCCTCGACCGCGGTCGAGACGAAGCGGTGGTACACGCACACAGCCCCGGTGTGCAGCTTGCGGTCGGCGAAGCCGAGGGCGGCCAGCAGGTCCGGGCGCACCGGCATCGCGGCCTTGGCGCAGAGCCGCTTCACGCGCTCGGCGGTATCGTCGCCGCTGAGCGTGGTCAGGTCGATGCAGGTGATCGCCTTGAGCAGCCAGCCGGCCTGCGCGTCCTTCTTGACCGAGCGGCGTCCGGGCAGCGTGGCCACGCGGCGCTCCGCAGCCGAGAGGTTGAAGCGGATGCCTTCGATCCAGCCCGCGTCGAACGGCTGGGCGGTGTTGCGGGCAGCGGCGGCATGCGCCTGCGCGGGCGCCGCCGGCAAGGCCGGGGCATCCGCATTGGCGGAAGCCGGCGGCGCCGGGCGCGAGCGCACCGCGCCGCTGGGGCGAACGAGGGAAGTGGAGGTCATGGATGGGCGGGCGCCGTCAGGCGCAAGGGCCGCGGCTGCGGCGGGCAGGCAATGGGCATGTCTTTTGTCTCCGGGCTGCGCCGCGTGGCTGCTCAGCCTTGATGCTGTTCGTGTTGGCCTAAATGTTATTACAACAACATTTATCAGCGCAATATGTTTTTCAAGAAACATTAATCCAGCGTGCCATGACCGATACTCCGCCACGTGGATCTGAGAAAACCGAACATGCGAAGAACAGCCGGAGCCGAAGCCCGGGCCATGCGCCTGGCCAGGATGCAGGAACTCGTCGAGGCCGGCGGCCCGCTGCCGATCAAGCAGGCGGCGCTGCAGCTCGACGTGACGGAAATGACCATCCGCCGCGACCTGTCGTCGGCCGAATCGCCCCTCTCCGCCCTCGGGGGCTATGTGCTGGCCACCACGCTGCCCGGTGCCGAGCGCTACTCGCTCGACGAGGCCAGCGACCAGCACGCGGCCAACAAGCGCCTGGCCTGCGAACACGCCGCCAGGCTGGTGCAGCCGCACGACAGCCTGTTCATCGACTGCGGCACCACCATGGTCCATTTCGCCGAGGCGCTGCCGCCAGAAATGCCGCTGAGCGTGGCGTGTTACTCCACGAACATTGCGCAGGTGCTGAGTCGCCGTCCGAACACGCAGCTGATGCTGATGGGCGGGCTCTACCACCCCTCTTCGGCCACCTTCTTCTCCGACGAGGGCCTGCAGTACCTCGCCAGGCTGGGCGTGAGCAAGGCCTTCATCTCGGCGGGTGGTATCGACCTGAAACGCGGCGCGAGCTGCTCCAACTTCCACGAAGTGCCCGTGAAGCAGGCGGCCATCCGCTGCGCGTCGCAGAGCTTCCTGGTGGTGGACGAAAGCAAGCTCGGCACGCTGCGCCCGGCGTTCTTCAGCCCGCTCGATGCCTTCGCGCGCATCGTGGTGGGCGGCTCGCCAGACGCTTCGCTGAAAAAGCAGTTCAAGGACCTGCCGCTGGAATTCGCGCGCGCCCGCGACGCATAGCTTCGGCGCCGGCGGCGGCCGGGGCACGGCACCGGCCGGACACATCGATCAGTGAGAATCGCTGCGACGCCACTACCTGCGATCCCGCGATGAATGCCGGCACCGTTTCACTCGACGAGCACTGCCTCAAGATCCTCTCCGCGCTGCAGCACGACGGGCGACAGACCGTGCAGCAGATTTCCGAGACCATCGGGCTGTCGCCCACGCCTTGCTGGAAGCGCATCAAGGACATGGAGGCGGCCGGCGTCATTCGCGGCTACACCACGCTGGTCGACCCCGAGCAGGTCGGCCTGCACGTGTCGGCCGTGGCAGAGGTCAACCTCGACCGCCACAGCGAGGCAATGGTGCAGCGCTTCGAAGAAGCCGTGGCGGCGAGCCCGCAGATCATCCGCTGCGTGTCAGCCACCGGCCCGGCGGACTACATCCTCAACGTGACCGTGCCCGACATGAAGCACTACGAGCGCTTCCTGCACGAGGTGCTGTTCAGCCTGCCCGGCGTGACGCACGTGCGCTCGAGCATCGTGCTGCGCGAGATCAAGTCGGAAACGGCGCTGCCGCTCGACCACCTGCTGCCGGGCACGCCCGGCAAGCCGCGCGCCACGGGGTCGCGCAGAAGCTAGACACCGCTCAAGGGTATCGGCACCGCGTGCCGGGGGCCGTGTGGAGAATGGCCGCATCCTCCGCCCCGACCGCGCCCCGACCATGCCCCTGCCCAAGCCCCTCCTGCTGCAACGCGCCTATCTCCTGCTCATCGCCGTGCTGGTGTTCATCGGCTGCTGGGTCGCACCCATCGACGCGCCCGCGCGAGCCCAGGTCAACGACGGGCTGAAGCGCGCGCTGACCACCTTTGCCGCGGCACGCGCGCTGGGCGCGGTGGTGTCGGTGGCGCAGGGCACGCAGGTCGACGCCACGCCGGGCGGCGTGGGCGTGAGCTTCGCGCCGGGGCAGGCGCTGAAGCCGCTGAACGAACTCATCGAGCAATTCGCGGCGGTGATGCTCGCGGCCAGCGTGTCTTTCGGCATTCAGCTGGTGCTGCTGAGCATCGGCGCGCACCACCTCATGTCTTACCTGGTCTGCGCGGTGGCGCTGGCCTGGATCGTGTGGCGCTGGCGGCGCGGCAGTTCGCCGCGCTGGCTGCAATCGGCGTTGATCGGCCTGCTGCTGGTGCGCTTCGCGGTGCCGCTGGCGGCCGTGGCCAACGAAGGCCTCTACCGCGTGTTCATGGCCAACGACTACCAGGCAGCGCTCTCGGGCATCGAGAAGTCGCCGACCGCCGTGGTCGATGCCACGCAGGAAGCCCCCGCGGCGCAGGAAGGCTGGCGCGACCGCGTCGAACGCTGGCTGCCGAAGCTGCCCAACCTCAAGGCGACCTACGACGAGATCTTGAAATCCGCCTCCGACTGGGCGGAGCGCATCGTGAAGCTGATCGCCCTGTTCGTGCTGCAGACCATCGTGCTGCCGCTGGTGTTCCTGTTCGCGGCGTGGCGGCTTGCGCGGGCCGCGATACGCGAACCGGTACGCAAGTAGGCGCAGCCGCTGCCGGCCGCCGCGGCAACACGAAGCAGGCCTACTGCGCCACCACGTGGCCGTAGCAGGCCTTCAGGGCCGTGTAGTCGTAGTAGTGGGCGGTGCCCGCCTTCTTCGCGCCGTCGCAGGCGGCCTTGAAGTCGGTTTCCTTCTCGTTGTAGAGCATCTTCACCAGCAGCTTGCCGCTGGCGTCCGCGTACACGTCCCACTGCATGTTGGCAGCCATCGGCGACACGTACTCGCCGCGCCATGCGTTGCTGCCGTAGCTGAAGTTGGCGGCCTTGGGCACGCTCTGGTCCACGCCCTTCAGGCCCATGCGCACGGCAAAGGGCATGAGGATCTCGGCGTGCGCGAAGCGCAGCTTGGCGGCATGCGAGCGGTCGCCGCGCGCGATGGCGTCGACCTCGTTGAACATGTCGTCCACCAGGATCTGCGACATGCGCGAAGTGATGTCGCCCTTCTCGGTCATGCCGGGGCCCTTGTCGTAGAAGTCGGAGCCGTCGTTGAGCGCGGCGAAGAACTTCGCCTGCGCGGCGGGCATGTAGGCGGCGAAGTCGACGCCGGCCTCGCTGCGCATGGCCGGCGCGATCACGTAGAGCTCGTACAGCAGCGAACCGGCATCGCCCGGCGACTTGATCGCGGTCTTGCCGTCACCGCTCAGGCTGGACGAAAACTTGCCGTCGTCGCTCGCGAAAGTGCGGGTGCCTGTATTCGCGAAGCTGTAGCTGCCGTCGGCGATCTTGTCGACGAAGCTCTTGGCGAACAGGCGCTCCAGCAGCACCCGGCCGGCAGCCGCGGCCTCGGGCGTGACCGTGAGGCCGCTCTGCTTGGCGGCCAGGTCGGCGTCGCCGGACTTGTAGGCCTGGTAGGCCTGGCTGTCCTGGTAGGTCGTGTAGAGCGGGTCAGCCGGCTTGGTCACCTGGTCGGTGGCCTTCACGAGCTTGTGGAAGTACAGCAGGAAGCGGTTGGTGCCGGCCGGCTGGCTCACCGCGGCGCCGGTGTCGGGGTAAGGCGCCGGTGCGGGCGGATAGGTGACGAGCGGCGCCAGCGCGGGCTGCGCCGCCTTGAGCGACTGCACGAAGAAGTTGCCGCTGTCGACCGCGCGGTCGACGCCGGAAGTGACGGTCACGATCTGCCGGGGCGCCGAGCCGGCGCTGTCGCCGACCTGCTTCCAGTAGGCCGGCAGCCGCTGCACCAGCCGCGCCGCCAACTGCGTGTGTTCGTTGATGCCGACCTGCGTCTCGTTGCCGTAGCCAGGCGTGCTGATGCCCGCCACGCCGTAGCCCAGCAGGAAGTTGGCCTTCATGATCTTCAGCACGTCGGGGCCGAGCTTCTGCCCGAGCGGCGTGAGCGCACCGTCGTCCCGTGCCTTCTCCCACATGTTGTAGACGGCCAGGTCGTACTTGAGGCTGGACAGGCCGCGCGAGCCGTGGCGCGCGATCATCTCCGTGTAGACCGGCGCAAAGCCCGCGGGCGGCGCCTCGTAGGTGCTCACGTCCTGCTGCGGACGGTACGGGGCCTTGGTCTGGTAGTAGCGGTCGGTCAGGGCCGCGGCGGTCAGCACAGCCTTGACGTCGTCGCCGGCGGCGGCCGACGCAAGCGCGTCGCGGATGCGCTGCAGCCCCTCGTCGGACGCGGCCTTTAGCGCGGCCTTGGTCACCGGATCGCTCTCGGTGTTGAAGTCGCCGAGCAGCTTGGCTGCCACCACGCCGACCGAGATGGCGACCTTGCTGCTGGCCGCCTTGAAGTCCAGGCCGCCGGCTTCCATTTCGGCGACCACGGCAGTCGACTGGTAGTCGACGACGCCCGGTGCCTCTTTCGGCGCGCGCAGCACGAGCCGCGAGGTCACGGGCTTCGAGGTGGAGGTGGCGGGGTCGAGCTCGGTGGCATCGGTGCCGATCTCGGCGACGATGCCTGCGCTTGCGCCGGCCAGCGTGAAGCCGCCCTGCTTGTCGGTGCGCGTGGAGGGCTCGTCGGCATCGCAGCGGCCGTTGGCGTTGATGTCGAGGCAGACCTTCGCGTTGACGAAATAACTTCCCACGACCACACCGCTCACGTTCGAAGAAGCGGCAGGTGCGGGCGCGGGCGTCGTGGCGGCCGGAGGCAGCGCGAAAGGAACGCCGCCGCCACCGCCGCCTCCACCGCCGCAAGAGGCCAGCAGCAGCGCGACAAGGCCGAGGGACGAAGACGGCAGGCCGGTCAAGGCACGGGGAAGGGGCAGGTTCGGCAACATGGAGGAAGGGCAGGAAACAAAAGTTTCGAATCCTTCCATCCGTGCATGACGCGCCGATGACCCGTGGCGCAAACAGCAACAAGCCTAGGAAACGACCTGGTAATAGAGGTTCTGCGGATGTCTGGCCTGCGCGAAGAAAAACCAGCGCTCGGCCAGCAGGCCCGGCGCCTGCACGGCGACCGCCAGCAGCCACGGCAGCACCGACGCGCTCGCGACGCCCCATGCCGCCAGCAACGCGGGCAGCACGAAGGCCAGCAGCAGAAAACCGAGCTTCATGTTCCCGAGCGCCGCGAGCGACACGCCATGGAAGAACTCCCGCGTGTTGAACGACCCGGCCGACATGCCCATGGACTTCTGCACCAGCTTCTGCGCGCGGATGCCCGTGGCCGACTGCAAGGTCGACTTGTGGCGCAGGCGCGCGTTGCGCCGCAAGGCGCCGCCGCGCGCGGCCCAGGCGGCCAGCGTGGCGACGAGCGCCCATGGCCCGAACACCTGCACGAAGCGCGCCTCGCCGCTCAGGGCCGCCATCGCGCATGCCAGCACCAGCCCCGAAGACAGCCCGATCAGCGTGAAGTTGAGCACCGTCAGCGGATGCGCCCATTCCTCGATGAAGCGCAGGCAGGCGTAGATCATCGCGGTGCAGTACCAGAGCAGCATCGCGCCGCACAGCACCAGCAGCGGCAACAGCCACGACCACGGCGCGCCGGCGCCCAGCCGCAGCGACAGCCACCACGACGCCACCAGCGCGATGAACACCGGCAGCACGATGACCTCGCGCGACATCCACGAAGTGCGCCACATCAGCACCGCCCGCCATGCGCGCGTCTTGCGGCCCAGGTGCATGAACGATGCGGCAAGGCCCGCCACCAGCAGCACCTCGGCCACGCCCAGCGCAATGCCCAGGAAGCCCGGCGCCAGTTCCAGGCCGAACAGCACCGCCAGCGCCAGCGCGAACACCAGCCCCTGCGCGGCGCCGGCCAGCGTGGTGAAGAAAAGAATCGAGAACGCGGGATGCATGCGGCTACTCCTTCGCGTCCGCCGGCTGCGTGATGTGCCTGGGCAGGTACTGGTTGGCCGGGCTGGTCTCCCACTCGGGCATCAGCTGGTAGCCGCCGCGCTCGCGGATGGCCTTCGACACTTCAGAGTCCGGGTCCTTCACGTCGCCGAAGATACGCGCGCCGGTCGGGCATGCCTTCACGCAGGCCGGCTTGCGGTCTTCCTTGGGCAACTGCTCGTCGTAGATGCGGTCCACGCACAGCGTGCACTTGGTCATGACCTGGCGCTCTTCGTCGAGCTCGCGCGCGCCGTAGGGGCAGGCCCATGCGCAGTACTTGCAGCCGATGCACTTGTCGTAGTCGACCAGCACGATGCCGTCTTCCTTGCGCTTGTAGCTCGCGCCCGTGGGGCACACCGGAACGCACGGCGGGTCTTCGCAGTGCAGGCAGCTCTTGGGGAAATGGATGGTCTCGGTGACGGGAAAGGCGCCGGCCTCGTAGGTCTGCACGCGGTTGAAGAAGGTGCCGGTGGGGTTGGCGGCATAGGGGCGTTCATCGGCCAGCGGGCCCGCGCTGCCGGAGGTGTTCCATTGCTTGCAGGAGGTGACGCAGGCGTGGCAGCCGACGCAGACGTTGAGGTCGATGACGAGGGCGAGTTGCTTGGCGAGGGTTTCGCCCTGCTCTGCGCGCTGGGTTGCATTGCTCCCTCCCCCTCTGGGGGAGGGTCGGGGTGGGGGCACGCCGGCCTTCGATGCAACAAGGCTTCCAGCTCCAACGCCGATGCCCCCACCCCCGCCCTCCCCCAGAGGGGGAGGGAGCGACACGGGGGACAGCAGATCCTTGAGCCACTGCATCATTTCTTCCCCCTCCCCGCAAAGTACGTCAACACACTCGCCGCCTTCCCCAGCACCCCGGGCACCACCGGCATGCTCGCAACCTGCGGATAGCTCTCCTCGGGCTCGCCGGGCTCCGCCGGCCGTATGCGCACCCGCACGTCGTACCACCCCGCCTGCCCGGTGATCGGATCCGAATTGCTGATGGTCCCGCTCGCGGTGCCTGCGCAGGGCAGTTCCTCGCTGATCAGGTGGTTCAGCAGGAAGCCCTTGCGCGCCTCGTCGGCTCCCGGTGCCAGTTGCCATGCGCCGTCGGCCTTGCCGATGGCGTTCCAGGTCCACACCGTGCCCGGCTCCACCGCCTCGCTGTAGCGCAGCATGCAGCGCACCTGGCCCCACCGGCTCTCGACCCAGCACCAGCCGCCGTCCGCAATGCCCGCCGCCTGCGCGGTCAGCGGATTCACGTGCAGGTAGTTGTGGCTGTGGATCTGCCGCAGCCACGCGTTCTGCGAGTCCCACGAGTGGTACATCGCCATCGGCCGCTGCGTGAGCGCGTTGAGCGGATAGGCGGCCAGGTCGGTCGCCGCTTCTTCGAGCGGCGGATACCAGAACGGCAGCGGGTCGAAGTATTTGTCGATGCGCTCGCGCAATGCATCGGGCGGTTGCCGCCCCGGGCTCTTGCCCTGCGCCGCGAGCCTGAAGCTCTGCAGGGTGTCGGAATACAGCGCCAGCTGCACCGGGTCGTTGCGCTGGCGCCAGCCCTTGTCTTTCGCAAAGTCCAGATACTCCCGGTTCCAGTTGCGCATGTAGTGCATGGTCTCGGGCATGTGGTACTGGAACACGCAGTTGTTCTGCGCATAGGCCTCCCACTGCTTGGGGTTGGGCGCGCCGCGCAGGTGCTCGGTGCCGTCCTTGCCGCGCCAGCCCATGAGAAAGCCGATACCCGGCTGCGGCTCGAAGTTGACGACGAAGTCCGGGTAGCCCGTGTACTTGCGCCCGCCCTCCGGCGTGGTGAAGGCCGGAAACTTCAGCCGCGAAGCCAGCTCGATCAGCACCTCCTGGAACGGCCTGCACTCGCCCGTCGGCGGCACCACCGGCACGCGCACCGAATCGACCGGCCCGTCGAACTCCGAGATCGGCCGGTCGAGCATGCCCATCACGTCGTGCCGCTCGAGGTACGTGGTGTCGGGCAGCACCAGGTCGGCGAAGGCCACGGTCTCGCTCTGGAAGGCGTCGCACACCACCAGGAACGGGATCATGTGCTCGCCCTTCTCGTCCTTGCGGTTGAGCATCTCGCGCACGGCCATGGTGTTCATGCTCGAATTCCAGGCCATGTTGGCCATGAAGATCAGCAGCGTGTCGATGCGGTAGGGGTCGCCCTTGGCCGCGTTGGTGATCACGTTGTGCATGAGCCCGTGCGCCGACAGCGGGTGCTCCCACGAGAAGGCATGGTCGATGCGTATCGGCGAGCCGTCGGGGTTGATGGCCAGCTCGTCCGGGCCGGCCGGAAAGCCCAGCGGAGCCGCATTGAGCGGCGTGTTCGGCTGGATCATGCCGGGGTCGTTGAAGGCCCGGTAGTTGGGCACGATGTGGCGCGGATACGGCGCCTTGTGCCGGAAGCCGCCGGGCGCGTCGATGGTGCCGAGCACGCTCATCAGCACCGCCAGCGCGCGCACCGTCTGGAAACCGTTGGAGTGCGCCGCCAGCCCGCGCATTGCATGGAAGGCCACCGGCCGCGCCTGCGTGGTCGGGTGCTTCTTGCCCCAGGCGTCGGTCCACGGAATCGGCAGCTCGAAGGCCTGCTTGAGCGCGGTCTCGCCCATCTCGCGCGCCAGCTTGCGGATGCGCGCCGCGTCGATGCCGGTGATGGCCTGCGCCCACTCGGGCGTGCAGGCGGCGACGCGATCGCGCAGCAGCTGGAACGACGGCGCCACGCGCGTGCCGTCGGCCAGCGTGTAGTGCCCTTCGAGCGCCGGGTCGCAGCCTTCCTCGATTCCTTCGGGGTACGCGTTCTTCACGCTGCCGCTGGCCTTGTCCCACACCAGCTTGTTGTGCGGATTGCGTCCGTCGCCGGGCGGGCCGCGTTGCGGGTCGGGGTCGAAGGCGAAGAGGCCCTGCCGCTCGCAGTCGTCGAGCACCACGAGCTGCGGCGCATTGGTGAAGCGCTTGAGGAAGGCATGGTCCACGAGTTCGCTTGCGATCAGCTCGTGCAGCAGCGCCATGAACAGCGCGCCGTCGGTTCCCGGCTTGATGGGGATCCACTCGTCGGCAATGGCCGAATAGCCGGTGCGCACCGGGTTGATCGAGATGAAGCGCCCGCCCGAGCGCTTGAACTTGCTGATCGCGATCTTCATCGGGTTGCTGTGATGGTCTTCGGCGGTGCCGATCATCACGAACAGCTTGGCGCGCTCCAGGTCGGGGCCGCCGAACTCCCAGAAGCTGCCGCCGATGGTGTAGATCATCCCCGCGGCCATGTTGACCGAGCAGAAGCCGCCGTGCGCCGCATAGTTGGGCGTGCCGAACTGGCGCGCGAACAGGCCGGTGAGCGCCTGCATCTGGTCGCGCCCGGTGAACAGCGCGAACTTCTTCGGGTCGGTGGCGCGGATCTTCGCGAGGCGCTCGGTCAGCAGGTCGTAGGCGCGCTCCCAGCTGATGGGCTCGAACTCGGCCGCCCCGCGCTCGCTGCCGGCCTTGCGCAACAGCGGCTGCGTGATGCGCGCGGGCGACACCTGCTTCATGATCCCCGACGAACCCTTGGCGCAGATCACGCCCTGGTTCAGCGGATGGTCCGGGTTGCCGTCGATGTAGCGCACCTCCGGGCCCTTCTCGCCCTCGCGCAGATGCACGCGGATGCCGCAGCGGCAGGCGCACATGTAGCAGGTGGTGGTCTTGACCGTGGTGTCGGCCGTGGGAGTGGGCGCCGACAGCGGGTCGTGCACGGGCTCGCGGGACAGGAAACTGAACACTGTCGGTCCTTTGTTTTCAGGCGTGGCGCAGCCGATGTTAGGCACACCCGATCAATCGGAAAAGCGCAGAATATCTCTCACCATGACCGGAAAAACAGATCAACTTTCGGCGCAGCGCCTGCGCCTGAACCTGCGGCAGCTGGAGGTGTTCGTGGCCACCGCGCGCGGCGGCAGCACCCGTGCGGCGGCAGACCGCATTGCGCGTTCGCAGTCGGCCGCGAGCAGCGCGCTGGCCGACCTGGAAACCTCGGTCGGCGTGCTGCTGTTCGACCGCATCGGCCGCCGGCTGGTGCTCAACGAGAACGGCCGCGCCCTGCTGCCCAAAGCGCAGGCGCTTCTCGACCAGGCGGGCGAGGTGCAGGCCCTCTTCAGCGCCGAGCATGCGGCGCCGTTGCGCGTGGCGGCGAGCTTCACCATCGGCGAATACCTGCTGCCCGAGCGCATGTCGCAATGGACCGCATTGCACCCACAGAGCCAGGTGCGGCTGCACATCGCCAACACGCGCGACGTGATCGAGGCGGTGGCGGGCTTCGACGTCGACGTGGGTTTCATCGAAGGCCCGCAGACCCACCCCGACCTGGTGGTGCGCGCATGGCGCAGCGACGAACTGGTGATCGTGGCTGCGCCGGGCCATGCACTGGCCGGCCGCGTGGCCACGCACAAGCAGCTGTCGCAGGCCACCTGGGTGCTGCGCGAGCACGGCTCGGGCACGCGGCAGGTCACCGATGCCTGGCTGATCCAGAACCTGGAGCAGGTGAACGTGGGCTTCGAACTGGGGAGCACCGAGGCCATCAAGCGCGTGGTGGCCACGGGCACCGGCCTGGCCTGCCTGTCGCGCTACACCGTGGCGCAGGCGCTGGAAGACGGGCACCTGGTCGAACTGCGCACGCGGCTGCCGGCCGGCGTGCGCAAGCTGGCGACAGTGATGCACCGCGACAAGCTGCTGGGCGGCGCAACCGCCGACTTCCTGCGCCACTGCGGCGCCACGGTGCCGCGCATGGCCACCAGCGCCGCCGCGCGCTGAGCGCTCAGCCCGCGCTCAGCCCATGTGCAGCACGCGCGCCGTGTGGCGCGCGATCACCGCTTCTTCGTCGGTGCGCAGCACCCAGGCGCTCACAGGGCTGCCGGCCATGGTGAGCCGCGCAGCGCCGTCCCGGTTGGCGGCTGCATCCATCTGCACGCCCAGCCAGGCGCAGTCTTCGAGCATGCGTTGGCGCAGCGGCGCGTCGTTCTCGCCGATGCCTCCGGTGAACACGATGGCATCCACGCCGCGCAAGGCGCCCGCCAGCATGCCCATGTGCTGCACCACCTGCTCCACGAAATGCGCGATCGCCTCGGCAGCCGCCGGCTCTGCCGAAGCCTGCAGCGCACGCATGTCGCTCGACACGCCCGACAGCCCCAGCAAGCCCGATTCGCGGAACAGCAGCTTCTCGACCGCGTCGGCCGACATGCCGCGCGATCGCATCAGGTAGGGCACCACGGCCGCGTCGATGCGGCCGCAGCGCGTGCCCATGGTCAGGCCGTCCAGCGGAGAGAAGGTCATGGTCGTCGCGACCGAGCGGCCGTTGACCATGCCGCACATCGACGCGCCATTGCCCAGGTGCGCGACGATCACGCGCCGCTGCGCCAACTCGGGCGCGATGCCCGCGAACTGCGCAACGATCGATTCATACGAGAGGCCGTGGAAGCCGTAGCGCCGCACGCCAGCGTCGTGCAACTCGCGCGGCAACGCAAAGCGCCGGTTGACCTCCGGCTGCACCGCATGGAAGGCCGTGTCGAAGCACGCCACCTGCGGCACGCCCTCGAAGGCGGCCATGGCCGCGCGCACGCCCGCCAGGTTGTGCGGCTGGTGCAGTGGCGCCAAAGGCTCCAGCTTGGCGAGTGCATCGAGCAATGCCGCGTCGACGCGCACCGGCGCCACGAAGTCCGTGCCGCCATGCACGATGCGGTGCCCCACCGCCGCGATGCGCCCGCCCTCGCCTTGCTGCGCATGCCATTCGAGCAGCGCGGCCAGCGCGCCCTGGTGCGAGGCGCGTGCGCCATCGAGCGGCTCGTCGAGCAGCGTCTTGCCCTGTGCATCGCGAATGCGCAGCCGCGCCTGCAGGCCCGCGCCCAGACCGTCCGCCTGGCCCGACCAGCGCGCCGACGGCAACGCATCGCCGCCGCCCCGATGTGCCGCATCGAACAATGCGACCTTGATGGACGACGAGCCCGCGTTGAGCGTCAGCAGCGAATCGGTCATGGGTTCTTCAGACGTAGTCCTTGTACTTGTCGAGGAATCGTACCGGCTTGGACAGCGCGTCGCGGCGGAAGGGGTCGCCCAGCTCGCGGGTGCACATGATCTCGATGACGCAGGTCTTGCCTTCGTTCATCTGCATGTCGATGGCCTTCTTCAGCGCCGGGCCCACGTCTTCGAGCTTGTCGACCACGATGCCTTCGGCGCCCATGGCCTTGGCGATGCCCGCGAAGCTCTCGCTTTCAAGCTCGCCGGCCACGAAGCGGCGGTTGTAGAAGTCGACCTGGTTCTTCTTCTCGGCGCCCCACTGGCGGTTGTGGAACACCACGGCCGTCACCGGAATGTCATGGCGCACCGCCGTCATGATTTCCACCATGCTCATGCCCCAGGCGCCGTCGCCGGCATAGGCCACGGCCGGGCGGTCGGGTGCGGCGCACTTGGCGCCGATCATGGTGGGCAGCGAGTAGCCGCAGTTGCCGAAGCTCATCGGCGCGAAGAAGCTGCGCGGCTCCTCGAAGCGCAGGTAGCTGTTGGCAATGGCGTTGATGTTGCCGATGTCGGTGGAGACCATCACGCGCGGCGGCATGGCCTTCTCAAGCTCGCGCAGCACCTGGCGCGGGTGCAGGTAGCTGCCGCCGGTGGGCGTCTTCTCGCCCTTGGCTTCCTCGATGGCGTCGAGGCTGAACTGGTCGCGCTCGTGGGTCCACTCGTCGAGTTCCTTTTCCCACGCGGCCTTTTCGGCCTTGATCTTTTCGGCGCGCTCGGCCTTGGTGGCGTCGCAGGCCAGCGTCTTGCCCTGCAGGCGCTTGAGCAGTTCCTTGGCCGTGGCCTTGGCGTCGCCGTGGATGCCGACGGTGATCTTCTTCACCAGGCCCAGGTTGGTGTGGTCGGCCTCGACCTGGATGATCTTCGCGTCCTTCGGCCAGTAGTCCATGCCGTGCTGCGGCAGCGTGCCGAAGGGACCCATGCGCGAGCCCAGAGCCAGCACCACGTCGGCTTGCGCGATGAGCTTCATCGCCGCCTTGGAGCCCTGGTAGCCCAGCGGGCCGGCCCACAGCGGATGGCTCGCGGGGAAGGAGTCGTTGCGCAGGTATCCGTTGGCCACCGGCGCGCCCAGGCGCTCCGCCAGGGCCTTGCACTCTTCCACCGCATCGCCCATGACCACGCCGCCGCCCGAGAGGATCACAGGGAACCTGGCCGAGGCCAGCAGCTCGACCGCCGCGTTCAGGCTGTTCTCTCCGCCCGCGCCGCGCTCCACGCGCATCGGCTTCGGGATCTCGCACTGGATCTCGCCATAGAAGTAGTCGCGCGGAATGTTGAGCTGCGTCGGGCCCATCTCGGAGATGGCGCGGTCGAAGCAGCGCGCCGTGTACTCGGCCATGCGCTTGGGGTTGTTGACGTGGCCCTGGTACTTGGTGAACTCCTGGAACATCGGCAGCTGGTTGGCTTCCTGGAAGCCGCCGAGGCCCATGCCCATGGTGCCGGTCTCGGGCGTGATCATCACCACCGGGCTGTGCGCCCAGTAGGCCGCGGCAACGGCCGTCACGCAGTTGCTGATGCCGGGGCCGTTCTGGCCGATGACCAGGCCGTGGCGGCCCGACACGCGCGCATAGCCGTCGGCCATGTGGGCGCCGCCCTGCTCGTGCACCACCGGAATCAGCCGGATACCGGCGGGCGCGAAGATGTCCATCGCATCCATGAAGGCCGAGCCCATGATGCCGAAGATGTCGGTCACGCCGTTGGCGACCATGGTCTCGACGAAGGCCTCGGAGGGCGTCATCTTCTGCACGCCCTTGACGGCTTCGCGGGTGGGGGCTGCGGCTGGCTTCTGGCTCATGGAAGGCGTCTCCTGAAAGGATGATGGGCGGTGGTTTGCACCCAAAAAGTCGGAACGACTTGTTCCGGAATTCATTCCGGCGGAATATAGGACGGCATCGGCACGGCGTCAAACAATTTACAAAAATCGGTACGCCTTGTCTCTTTTTTTTTAAAACATCTATGATCCGCCCCATGAAGATCGTCAAAGGGCTCCCCGTGGAAGCCGCCGAAACGGCGGGCGACACACCCACCATGCGCCTGTTCGCGCTGCTCGAAGTCATGGCCGCGAAAGACCAGCGCTACTCGCTGCAGGGCCTGGTGGAAGAAACCGGCCTGCCCAAGCCCACGCTGCACCGCATGCTCCAGCAGCTCGAGGGCGCGGGGCTGCTGCAGCGCGAAGGCGACGGCCGGCACTACGGCATCGGCACGCGGCTGCGGCGGCTGGCCGAGAACCTGCTGCTCAACGACAGCCTGCACGGCGCGCGCCACACGGTGCTGCGCCAGCTGGTGGAAGAAATCGGCGAAAGCTGCAACCTCACGGCGCTGTCGGGCAGCGAGGTGGTGTACCTCGACCGCGTGGAAACCGCCGCGCCGCTGCGCTTCTACCTGCACTCGGGTTCGCGCGTGCCGGTGCACTGCTCGGCCAGCGGCAAGATCTTCCTGTCGCAGATGAGCGCGGCGCAGCGCCGCCGGCTGCTGTCGAACGCACCGCTGGAGCCGTACACGCCCAGGACGCTGACCGACCCGGAGGCGCTGGAAAAGGAAGTGCAGCGCATCCGCAAGGACGGCTATGCCATCGACCACGAAGAATTCCTGCCCGGCCTGCTGTGCATCGCCACGCTGGTGCCTTCCGGCGACGACGCGCCATCCAACCTCTGCATCGCGGTGCAGGCGCCGGTGATGCGGCTCGATGCGGCCAAGGCGAAGACGCTGCTGCCGGCAATGCAGCGTGCAGCCAAGGCACTGAGCCGCATCGATGCAGGCGCGGCGTTCTCCGACCGCGCGCAGGCCTGACCTTTCTTCTTTCCAGAAAGCCCAACGTGACCGACACCGCCGACCTTCGCCCCGACCGGATGCTCAGCGTGCGCGAGGTGTTCGGCATCGACACCGATCTGCAGGTGCCCGCCTTCAGCGAACGTGACGATCACGTGCCCGAGGTCGATGCCGTCTACCGCTTCAACCCCGACGTGACGCTGGCCATCCTCGCCGGCTTCACGCGCGACCGGCGCGTGATGGTGCAGGGGCTGCACGGCACCGGCAAGTCCACCCACATCGAGCAGGTGGCGGCGCGCCTGAACTGGCCCTGCGTGCGCCTGAACCTCGACGGCCACATCAGCCGGCTCGACCTCGTCGGCAAGGACGCGGTGGTGCTGCGCGAGGGCAAGCAGGTCACCGAGTTCCAGGAAGGCATCGTGCCCTGGGCGCTGCAGCGGCCGGTGGCGCTGATCTTCGACGAGTACGACGCCGGCCGGCCCGACGTGATGTTCGTCATCCAGCGCATCCTGGAGCGCGACGGCAAGTTCACGCTCATGGACCAGAACAAGGTGCTGCGGCCGCACCCCTTCTTCCGCCTGTTCGCCACCGCCAACACGGTGGGCCTGGGCAACCTCAACGGCCTGTACCACGGCGCGCAGCGGCTCAACCATGCGCAGATCGACCGCTGGAACATCGTGGCCTCGCTCAACTACCTGCTGGCCGAAGAAGAAATCGCCATCGTGCAGGCGCGCGTGCCTTCGCTGGCCGGCGAGGCGGGCACGAAGCTGGTCGCGTCGATGGTGGCCGTGGCCGACCTCACGCGCAAAGGCTTTGCGGCCGGCGACCTGTCGACGCTGATGTCGCCGCGCACCGTCATCACCTGGGCCGAGAACATCGAGATCTTCAAGGACCCGGCGCTCGCATTCCGTCTCTCCTTCGTCAACAAGTGCGACGACGCCGAACGGCCGCTGGTGGCCGAATACTTCCAGCGCTGCTTCGACCGCGAGCTGAAGGAGTCGCACCAGCTCTGCGCAGGTCCGCGCGAATGAGCCCCGAGCCCGCGAGCGCGATGCAGCGCCGCGTGCGGCAGGAGGAGCAGGTCGCGGAGCTTTGCGCGGGCGTGGTGCGCGCCTTCAGCGGCGAGCGCGACCTGCACTTTCGCGGACGGCGGCTGCACCGTGGCCGCGTCGCGCTGCCGTGGTTCGCGCCGCACCTGCATCCTTCGCCCGACACCGACGACTTTGCTTCGTTCCGCGGCGTGGCCGACGGGCTCGCGCTGCGGCTCACCGTGTCGGATGCGGCGCTGCATGCAACACTGCAGCCACAGGAGCCGGTCGAACGCATGCTGTTCGAAATGCTGGAGCAGTTCCGCGCCGAGGCGCTCGCGCCCGACGCCATGGCCGGCATGCGCCGCAACCTGCGGCACCGGCATGAGCAATGGTCGCTGGCCTTCCATCACTCGGGGCTGACCGACACCGCGCGCGGCCTGCTGCTGTACGCCGTGGCGCAGATCTGCCGCGCCCGCGTGAGCGGCCAGCAGGTGGTGGAAGAAACAGAGGACATGCTCGAAGCCACGCGCTTCGCGCTTGCGCCGCTGATCGGCCATGCGCTGGCGGGCCTGCGCAGAGACCGCGACCACCAGGCCGCCTATGCGGTGCATGCCCTCGCCATCGCGCGCACCGTGGCCGCGATGCTGCACGAGGCCGGCGAGGAAGGCAGCGGCGCCGCGCGCGATCCGCATGTGGACGACAAGCGCAGCGTGTTCAGCCTCGTGGCCGACATGGACCAGGAGATCGTGGAGCGCTTCACCACCGCCGAGTCGGGCCGCAGCGCGGTGCTCGACGACGCCGGCGGCGCCTACCGCGTCTTCACCACGGCCTACGACCGCGAACACGACGCCGCCACGCTCGCGCGCAAGGAAGTGCTCGCGCAGCACCGGGAAAAGCTCGACCGCCGCATCGCCGCGCAGGGCGTGAACATCGCCCGCCTCGCGCGAGAGCTGCGCGCCCTGCTGGCAGAGCCGGAGCGCGACGGCTGGGACGGCGGGCAGGAAGAAGGCCTCATCGACGGGCGCCGGCTCGCGCAGCTCGTCGCATCGCCCACCGAGCGCCGCCTGTTCCGCACCGAGCGCATGGAGCCGCTGGCCGACTGCATCGTCACTTTCCTCATCGACTGCTCGGGCTCGATGAAGGAGCATGCCGAATCGGTCGCGATGATGGTCGACGTGTTCGCACGCGCACTCGAACAGGCCGGCGTGGCCAGCGAAGTGCTGGGCTTCACCACCGGCGCATGGAACGGCGGTCGGCCACAGCGCGAATGGGTGCGTGCCGGCCGGCCGCCCCACCCCGGCCGCCTCAACGAGCGCAGCCACCTCGTCTTCAAGGCCGCCGGCACACCGTGGCGCCGCGCGCGCCCCGCAATGGCCGCGCTGCTGAAGGCCGACCTGTTCCGCGAAGGCATCGACGGCGAGGCGGTCGACTGGGCCTGCACGCGGCTGCGCCAGCGCGGCGAGGCGCGCAAGCTGCTGCTGGTGATTTCCGACGGCTCGCCGATGGACAGCGCCACGCACCTGGCCAACGACGCGCACTACCTCGACCACCACCTGCGAGACGTGGTCGCGCGCCAGGAGCAGCGCGGCGACATCGCCATTGCAGGCATCGGCGTGGGCCTCGATCTGAGCCCCTGCTACAGCCGCAGCCATGTGCTCGACCTGGCCGGCAGCAGCGGCAACACCATCTTTCGCGAGGTGATCGGGTTGATGGCCGGCCGCCACCGCCGCTGACGCGTTACGGTCTCATGGACTCAATGTCGGCCATCGTGTCCGCGCTCCTGGTGCCACCACTGGCACCGGCCACGCTGGCCTACAGCCTGTGCGTGGTGTTCGCGGCCGGCATCGTGCGCGGCTTCGCGGGCTTCGGCTTCTCGGCCATCACGGTGGCGGGCATGTCGCTGGTGGTGTCGCCCGCGCTGGTGGTGCCCGCGATCTTCATGCTCGAGATACTGGCGAGCCTGAGCCAGCTGCGCGGCATCGCGCGCGACATCGACATGCCGTGGCTCAGTTGGCTGATGCTGGGCAACCTCATCTGCATTCCCATCGGCGTGGCGCTGCTCGCGTGGCTGCCGGAGACGCCGCTGCGGCTGCTGATCGGCGCGCTGCTGATGTCGGCCGCCTTGCTGCTGCGCGCCGGCGCGCGCGCCACCCTCGTGCCGACACGCGGCGTGCGCTTGTCGGCGGGGCTGGCGTCGGGCTTCATCAACGGCGTCGCGGCCATCGGCGGCATCGCCATCGCCGTTCTGCTGAGTACCGCGAAGATGGCGCCGGCCAGATTGCGCGCCACGCTGATCGCGCTGCTGCTGTTCAGCGACGTGGTGTCGCTGGTCTGCGCGGCGCTGATGCCGTCATCGGCGCATGCATCCGGCAACCTGCTGGGGCCGGACACGCTGAAGTGGGCGCTGTGGCTGGCACCGGCGATGCTTGCAGGCATCTGGTGGGGACAGCGCTCGTTCGAGGGCGTGTCGCCGGAGCAGTTCAGGAAGCATGTGCTGAATCTGCTGATCGGGTTGGCGGCGGTGAGTGTGGTGCGGTCGGTGGTTGGGTTGGCTTCTTGATCATCTTCACCCATACAAGGAGCTGAGGCGCACGCTTGCCATCGAGCCCACATCCTTGTCTCTCGCCTTTGCACCTGAAATTATCAAAGCCCATCTAATTGTTAATGCACAGGTGCTCCGTAGGGCGTCTCCTTTGTGCAGTCCTCCAATCGGCTATCTTCATGACACAAAATAAGTTGATCAGGGAGTGCCATGGGAATGGTGGATGCAAGCGTGCAGCCGCACGCGGAGGAGCGCGCGCGCCCACAAGAAGCACCTGACGCTGGAGGTGCAGCGCATCCGTCGCTCATCGCGCTGTGCACGATCGCACGCTTTCACCAGATTGCAGCCGATGCGTTATTGCTGGCCCATCAACTGGGCCTTGCATCCACTGAGGCTGTCGACACCGCCACGCTGCTGGGCGCAGCCAAGCACCTGGGCCTGAAGGCCAAGTCCTCCCGCACCACACTGGATCGCCTGTCCCTGACACCGCTGCCGGCGTTGGCCGTTTTGCGGGACGAGTCCGGTCAGGAACGCTTCGTCATCCTTGCCCAATGCAACGCTCAACGCGTCCTGCTGCAAGACCCGTCAGCCTCCAACGGCCGCCCGGTCATCGAACCCCTGGAAGTCTTCGCCGCGCACTGGACAGGCGAACTCATCCTCATCACCAGATCTGCAAGTGTTTCGATTCAAAAAGAAAGCCGGATGATATTGCCCTCAATTGCGTGCGCCCTACTTTGCTTTCAAGGAGTAAAAGAATTCTTTAAAAATCGCCATTCGGCTCAAATGCAATGAGAGTAATTACGCGATATATTTAATTGCACAAATAGCACGAAAGGAAAATTGAAAAATTGAATGAAAAAGCCCCACAGATCTAGCAAACTGCGAAATATGAAAATTAAATCACTACCACTTCTTTTTTCACTTTTACTTTTGCAATCTTGTGGATTGACAAATTCCGAAGGCAGAGTGTACATAGACTCATCAAACTATAAGTATCAATCCATGAGTTCTCAATCCCCGAAAGAAGTTGCCAGTGCCATTGAAAAAAATCGGGAGTCGAAAATCATTCTTGTGGCTTGTCCTACATCAACACCCTTCATGATTATTCCCCTCCAAGAATTATTATCAATAAATTCCAGGCTCGGTATTTATCTCGTTCGGGACGATTGCCTGCAATAGATTTTTAAAAGGGAGAAGTAATAAAAAAATACTTAGATATCGTTAAAAACGGAATTAAAGAGGCCCTGAAGGACGCACCTGTGGTGGCAGGGGATGTTTGGATAGCAAATCAAGGAGAATCTGGACTCGGGTTGCATAGATGTTGGGCCGCTCCTGAGTCATCAGCAGCGGCCCAACCCTCGTTTGTAGTGGAACAAAGGCTCAGTCAGGCCAGGGCGCTGGGCCATTCGGCTACCAATGCCTGTTGGCACTACCGTGACGGTCCCATCGCCCCCGCGTCATAAGCCCCGCAGTAATCCTCCCAGTCTTTCACCACCTGCGCCGCGCACTGGTGCGCAGCCGCCATCAGGTCCTTGCGCCAAGACTTGGCCGAGCCGCCGAAGTCGATGAGCGCATCGGCGGTGGCCGAGCCCTGGCGGCCCGAACTGCGCAGCTGCGCCCATGCCATGAGCTGCCCCATTTCGTCGGTGACGCCGCGGATCTGGTCGGGCGAGGTTCGCTTCACGTCAAGGCTCACGCGGTCTTCGCTGGGCTGCAGGCCGCGCAGCACGTAGGAGGCGGCAGCATTCGGCCCGGGGCCGGCGATGGGCTGCAGGAAGGCCATCGACACGGCCTGCATGCGGCGCTGCAGTCCCACCACGCGGTGCGCCTGCGAAGGCCAGGCGGGTTGCGCGAGCTTCAGGCGGGGCACGAGCGATGAAGGTAGCGCCTCCTTCAGGTCGAGCAGGTAGTTGCCGTCGGGCGAGCCCTTGCCTTCGACCAGCACGATGTAGCGCTCCACGCCCAGGCTGCCGGTGCCGGCGATGCGCCTTGCCACGTCGAGCACCTTGAAGAACCCGGGCTTGTCCTGCGTCGCGGCGTAGGCGCCGACCAGCTTCGTCACGCGGTCGCGCTGCGCATCGGTGGCGGCAAGCGCACGCTTGCCGTCGATGCGAATGACGCGCCCGTGGCCCTTGCGGTCGGTGCGCTTGTCCAGGAAGGCCGGCCTGGTGCGCGCCTTGAGGGTGTCGAGCAGTTGGCCGATCAGGCCGCCGGCGTTGTCACGGTCCACCCAGCGCGCCTTGCCCGACTGCAGCGCACCGACGTACGCGTCGAGCGCGGTGTTGCACAGCGCATCGGCGTCATCGGTGGTGGCGCAGAGGCCGTCGCCGGCGACGAGGATGCTCGACAGGAAACGCACCAGATCCCAGGTGACGGGCGCCAGCGCGGCTTCGTCGAAGTCGTTGAGGTCGAAGTACACGAGGCGGTTGTCGCCCTTGTAGCTGCCGAAGTTCTCCAGGTGCGCATCGCCGCACACCCAGCCGGCGGGCGCCTTGCCGGCGAACAGCGCGTCCTGGGGCAGGCGCTCGTAGAACAGGTGGCAGGTCCCGCGCAGGAACACGAAGGGGTTGGTGCGCAGGTTGGCGTATTTCATCGCCAGGCGCTCGGGGTCGCGGCCGGCGTTGTAGTTGCGGATGGTCTCGGCGACGTTCAGCATGCGTGTGTTCCCTTTGGCGTCATGGCGGATTCCGAAGCCGCCGGCACGGCGGAGCCGGCAGGTTTCAGAGCAGCGCGGTCATCTTTGCGGCGGCAGCCTTGAGCGCGTCGATGCGCTCGAGTGCATCGTCCATCGACATCCGCGCGGTGGGCGCATGCACCGCCAGCGCGGCGCGCACCGCGCCCTGCGCGTCGCGCACCGGCACGGCCACCGCCACCAGGCCGGCAATGAACTCCTCGCGGTCGCACGAATATCCCTGTTTGGCGATGGCGTCGCACTCGGCGCGCAGCGCCCCAGCGCCGGTGATGGAGTTGGCGGTCATGCGCTCCAGCGGCAGGTTGTCGATGAGCGCGTCGCGTTCTTTCTTCGGCATCTGCGCGAGGAACAGCTTGCCGCTGGCGGTGCAGTGCAGCGGCACGTGCGAGCCCACGTCGAGCGTCAGCCGCAGCGGCCATTGCGCTTCCACGCGGTCGAGGTAGAGCACCTGCGCGCCGTCGAGCGTGGTGAGGTTGCAGGTCTCGCCGACCTCGCGCACCAGTGCCGACAGCACTTCGTGGCGCAGTCCGCGCACCACGCCGTGGTTCAGCGTGTCGAAGGCCAGCTTGCGCAGCGCGGGGCCGACGCTGAACGAGCGCTCGTCCACGTCGCGCGCCAGGAACCCGCCGGCCAGCAGCTGCGTGCAGATGCGGTGCGCGGTGCCCTTGGGCAGGCCCAGCTGCGCGGCCAGGTCGGCGAGCGTGAGCGCCCTGCCCTCGTTGGCCAGCAGCGCCAGCAGGCGCAGGCTGCGTTCGGCCGACGAACCGGAGGCGGATGCGGACTCCGGCTCCTCGATGGAAACCACTGCGGCGGACGGGCGCGCTGGACGGGGCATGCGGGTAAACCTTAAAAATGGAACGTTGCGTTCCGAAAATCATTGGCCTAGGATGCGGCCGAGCGAAGCGATTGTTCCACTCCACCGAAGCAACAGGCGCCCATTGCATGTCTGAAGAAGCGTTCGACTACATCGTCGTCGGCGCCGGTTCCGCCGGCTGCGTGCTGGCCGCCCGGCTGAGCGAAGACCCGGCCACCCGCGTGCTGCTGCTCGAGGCGGGGCCGGCCGACCGGTCGCTGTGGATCCACCTGCCCATCGGCTACGGCAAGACCATGTGGAGCCCCACCTACAACTGGCGCTTCGAGACCGATGCGGACCCGAACATGAACGGCCGGCGCATCTACTGGCCGCGCGGCAAGACGCTGGGCGGCTCCAGCTCGATCAACGGGCTGATCTACATCCGCGGCCAGCGCGAGGACTACGACCACTGGGCAGCGCTCGGCAACCCCGGCTGGGGCTACGACGACGTGCTGCCCTACTTCATCAAGTCCGAAGGCAACCAGCGCGGCGCCGACGCCTTCCACGGCGGCAACGGGCCGCTGAAGGTGTCGGACATCGCGGCCAGGCACGAGCTGATCGAAGCCTTCATCGACGGCGCGCAGCAGACCGGCGTGCCGCGCACCGGCGACTTCAACGGCGCCGCGCAGGAAGGCGCCGGCTACTACCAGCTGACCACGCACAAGGGCTGGCGCTGCAGCACGGCCAAGGCCTACCTGACGCCGGCCGTGAAGCGGCGGCCCAACCTGCGCATCGAGACCGGCGCGCTGGCGGACAAGCTGGTGTTCGAGGGGCGCCGCGCCGTCGGCATCACCTACCGGCAAGACCACGTGCTCAAGACCGCGCGCTGCCGCGCCGAGGTGCTGCTGTCGGCGGGGTCGATCCAGTCGCCGCAGCTGCTGCAGCTCTCGGGCATCGGCCCGCGCGCACTGCTCGACCGCTTCGGCATTGCGGTGGTGCGCGAGCTGCCGGGCGTGGGCGAGAACCTGCAGGACCATCTGCAGATCCGCCTGGGCTACGAGTGCACCAAGCCCATCACCACCAACGACCAGCTCAACTCCTGGTTCGGCCAGATGGGCATGGGCCTGGAATGGCTGCTGCACCGCACCGGCCCGCTGGCCGTGGGCATCAACCAGGGCGGCTGCTTCATGCGCGCGCTGAAGGATGCGCACGGCCGGCCCGTGGCGGCCACGCCCGACATCCAGTTCCACGTGGCCACGCTGTCGGCCGACATGGCGGGCGGCAAGGTGCACCCCTACTCCGGCTTCACGATGTCGGTGTGCCAGCTGCGGCCGGAGTCGCGCGGCTACATCCGCATCCGCTCGACCGACGCGGCCGAGCCGCCCTCGATGCAGCCCAACTACCTCGCCACCGAACTGGACCGCGCCACCACCGTGGCCGGCGTGAGGGCGGCGCGCGCGATTGCCGAATCTCCCGCGATGCGGCCCTACGTGAAGCGCGAGGTGAAGCCCGGCCCCGACATCACGAGCGACGACGGGCTGCTGGAGTTCTGCCGCAACAACGGCGCCACCATCTTCCACCCCACCGGCACCTGCCGCATGGGCAGCGACGCGCTCGCGGTGGTCGACGCGCGGCTGCGGGTGCACGGCGTGGCGGGGCTGCGCGTGATCGACTGCTCGGCAATGCCGACGCTGGTGTCGGGCAACACCAACGCACCCGCCGTGATGATGGCCGAGAAGGCCGTCGACCTGATCAGAGAGGACGTGAGAGCGGCAACCGCCGCGCACTGAGTTTTTTGCAAACCCACGGCCCGCAGAGGCCGCCACGACAACCTCATCGGAGACAACGACATGAGCGCAAGCGACGAGAAAGCGATTCGCAGGGTGGTGGTTTCGGCGCTGGTGGGCGCCACCATCGAGTGGTACGACTTCTTCCTGTACGGCGTGGTGGCCGGCATCGTATTCAACAAGCTCTACTTCCCGGGCAGCGACCCGGTGGTGTCGACCTTGCTGGCGTACACCACCTTCGCGGTGGGCTTCGTCACGCGGCCGCTGGGCGGCGTGATCTTCGGCCACTTCGGCGACAAGATCGGCCGCAAGAGCATGCTCGTCATCACGCTGATGATCATGGGCGTGGCCACCTTCCTCATCGGGCTGGTGCCCACCTATGCGCAGATCGGCATCGCGGCGCCGCTGCTGCTGTTGCTGCTGCGCGTGGCGCAGGGCATCGGCCTGGGCGGCGAATGGGGCGGCGCGGTGCTGATGGCTTACGAATACGCGCCGAAGGAAAAGCGCGGCTTCTATGCGTCGCTGCCGCAGATCGGGCTGGCCATCGGCCTGTGCCTGGCCTCGGGCGTGGTGGCGCTGCTGTCGTGGCTGCTGACCGACGAGCAGTTCCTGTCGTGGGGCTGGCGCATCGCCTTCCTGATTTCGGGCGTGATGGTGATGGTGGGCATGTACATCCGCCTGCACGTGAAGGAAACGCCGGAGTTCGCGGCCGTGAAGGCGCGCAACGCGGAGCTGCGCATTCCGTTCATGGACATGATCCGGCGCTACCCCGGCAACGTGCTCAAGGGCATGGGCGCGCGCTACATCGACGGGGTGTTCTTCAACATCTTCGGCGTGTTCTCCATCAACTACCTCACCAGCACCATCAAGATCAGCCGCACCGAGGCGCTGCTGGGCGTGATGGCCGCGGCGGTGGTGATGTGCTTCGCCATTCCGTTCTTCGGGCGCATGTCGGACCGGCTGGGGCGGCCGCGCGTGTACATGTGGGGTTCGCTCATCACCGCCGTGTCGGCGTTCCCGGGCTTCTGGCTGATGACGCACAGCGGCGGCAACGTGCTGCTGATATGGCTGTCGATCATCGTGCCCTTCGGCATCCTGTATGCGTCGGTGTACGGGCCGGAGGCTGCCCTGTTCTGCGACCTGTTCGACGCCAAGGTCCGCTACACGGGCATCAGCTTCGTCTACCAGTTCTCGGGCATCTTCGCCTCGGGCATCACGCCCATCATTGCCACCGCGCTGCTGAAGTCCGGCGGCGGCGAGCCGTGGCAGATCTGCCTGTACGTGCTGTTCGCGGGCGTGGTGTCGGCGGTGTGCGCGTGGATGATCGGCCGGAGTGCGTCGCCGGCGGATGCGCCGGTGGCGGTGGCCTCGCGCTGACGGCGCAGCCTTTGTTCGTCATGGGTTCCTGCCCATGGCGAGCGCGCGCATCACGGCCGCCGTCCGGGTCTCCACGCCCAGCTTCACGTACACATGCTCCAGGTGCTTGTGGACGGTGCGGGGGCTTATCGACAGCAAGGCGGCGATCTCGGCGTCGGTCTTGCCGCGCGAGAGCCAGTACATGACATCGCCCTCGCGGGGCGTCAGGCCGACAGGCGGCGCATCGGGCAACGGCGCCTCCGCGCGGCAGGCCAGCCGGTACAGGAAGGCCACCGCCACCGCATGCTCCAGCCCCACGCGCCGGTAGTAATCGGCCTGCAGTTCGGCGCGACGCAATTCGCGCCAGCCGTTGCCGTGGCCCGTGCCGTGATGACGCACGGGCGAACGCCAGGACTCGAGCTGCTCCAGCAGGCGAAGCGCGCTCGCGCAATCGTTGCGCGTCAGATGCGTTATGGCATGCCCCTTTCACGGCGGGTACGCATTGCTGCGTATGGCGCCCGCTCGCATCGGGACGCAGGATGCTCGCGGGCTCCTTGCCGCGAATTCAGTATAGGCAGGCATGGGGCCAGCAAGCCGCCCGTCCGCAAGGACATATTCCAGGAGCTGCCATGTCACGCCAATACATCGACTGCCGCGAGTACCCGAGCACGATGAACTGCAGCGTCGCGCTCTCGGCCGACACCGAGAGCGAATTGCTCGATGCCGCCGTCCAGCACGCCGTGGCCGTTCACGGCCATACCGACACGCCGGAACTGCGCAAGCAGCTGGCGGGCATGTTCAAGGCCGGTACGCCACCGCTGCAAACCTTGCCGGCGCAGAAGGTCCCGGCCTGAGGCCACGGCAAACTGAATACTTTTGCATCCACCAAGAAACATCGGTTACGTGTGGATGCAGTTCGGTGCCAAGCCCGCCCAAGGGCTTGCGCAGGGTCTGGAAGCACGCCTTTCGGGCGTCGGTGCGCTCCAGGCAGGTACCCCCTTTCAGGCATATCGCCAGCCTGTACGCGTACTTACATTTTTGGCTTGAAGTTTGAGATTCGCGGCGTGTGGAGGAGCAAGAGGAAGAGCTTGCTGCTGCATACGGGCGCCTGCACGCAACAAGCCACTAATGAAAAGACGCCATGAACAAGATTTTCCGCACCCTCTGGAATCCAACGCTCGGTACCTGGGTGGCCGCGCCTGAAACTTCGCGCGGCCATTCACGGTCGTCCGCCAAGGGCGGCGACCTGCGCGCCGTGGCCGTGGCCGCCGCACTGCTCCTCGGAGCGGGGCCGGTGCTGGCCGCGGGCGGCACTGGCGGCCAGCCTGTCGGCGACCCGACGCTGAACGCCGGCTCCGGCGGCAGCAACGGCAGCGGCGGCAACGGCGGCCTGAACGACACCACGATCAACGCGACCGGGGGCACCGGCGGCTCGTCAACGCCCTCCGGCGTCACGGCCGGCTCGGCCGCCAGCACCACCAACTTCCCCGGCGGTGCCACGGCGGGCGCGGGCGGCGCGGCGGGCAACGGCAGCACGGTCGTCAGCCCCGGCGTAATACAGGGAGCGGACGGCGGCGCCGGCCAGGCCCAGACAGGCGACGCCAACAACGGAAACGGCTACGGCGGGGGCGGCGGCGGCGGCTTCCAGGGCGCGACGATCGGCAACAACGTCGGCACCACGTCCAACAGCTACACCGGCGGCAACGGCGGAGCGGGCGGCAACGGTTACTGGGCGGCCGGCGGCGGCGGCGCGGGCGGCTACGGCTCCATCCTCAACGGCCCGCTCGGCAGCTACACGGCCACCGGCTCGTCGACGGGTGGTGCAGGCGGCGCGGGCGGCAATGCGTTCTCGCAGGCCGGCGGCGGCGGCAGCGGCGGCGTCGGCTTCTACCTGAACGCCACCACGCCGGGGCTCGCGTTCGGCAACACCGGCACCATCGCCGGCGGCGTGGGCGGCGCCGGCGGCTCCGAACTGGCGACGCCGCGCCCCAACGCCTCGGGCGGCGGCGGCGGGGCCGGCGGCGACGGCGTCACGCTCGCGGGCAGCACCGTGCTGATGACCAACACCGGCCAGATCACCGGTGGCGCGGGTGGCGCCGGCGGTGCGGCCGGCGGCGGCGCTGGCGGCACCGGCACGCCGGGCGGCGGCGGCGACGGCGGCGCCGGCGTGTGGTCCTCCGGCAGCGGCGCAACCCTCACCAACAGCGGCAGCATCACCGGCGGCGCCGGTGGCGCGGGCGGCGCCAACAGCAACGGCGGCGCGATCGGCGCCAACGGCGTGGGCGGCGTGGGCGTGGCGGGCGCGAACATCGCCATCGTCAACAGCGGCAGCATCGCGGGCGGTCTGGGCGGCGACGGCGTGACGCGCGCTTCGGCCATCGAATTCACCGGCGGCGCCAACAGCCTGACCTTGAACACCGGCAACTCGCTGACGGGCGCCGTGGCCATCGACAGCGGCGCCACCGCCAGCGTGATCGCCGGCGCCAACGGCCTGAGCGTGGGCAGCGCCCTGCTGCTCGGCGGCACCGGCACCATCAACACCAACGGCAACAACCTGAGCTGGACCGGCCCCATCTCGGGCGCCAGCGGCCTCGTGAAGAGCGGCGCGGGCACGCTGACGCTGAGCGGCGCCAACACGTACGCCGGCAGCACCAACGTATCGGCGGGCACGCTGGCCGCCGGCGCGGCCAACACCTTCAGCAGCGCCAGCGCCTTCACGGTCGGCTCGGGCGCCACGCTGGACCTGGCGGGCCGCAGCCAGACGGTGGCCTCGGTGGCCAACAGCGGCACGGTCTCCCTGGTGGGCAGCGCGCCCGGCACCACGCTCACCGTCACCGGCCCGTGGGTGGGCAACGGCGGCACGCTGCGGCTGGGCACGGCGCTGGGCGGCAACAGCAGCGCGACCGACCGGCTGATCCTCAGCGGCAGCACCGCCATTGCCAGCGGCACCACCAACGTGCAGATCACCAACCTGGGCGGCCTGGGCGCGCTCACCAGCGGCAACGGCATCGAGGTGATCAGCGCCGTGAACGGCGCGACGACCACCGCGCAGACCACCAAGAGCGCCTTCAACCTCGCGGGCGGCCATGTGGACGCCGGCGCCTACCAGTACCGCCTGTACGCGGCCGACGCCAGCGGCGCGGGTGAGAACTGGTATCTGCGCTCGACCATGACCGTCGATCCGGTCACGGGCGCGCCCGTCACGGGCGGCGGAACCGGCAGCACGGGCGGCGGCACCGGAGGTGGCACTGGGGGCGGCACTGGGGGTGGCGTGCTCGTACCCACCTACCGCGCCGAAGTACCGCTGTACGCGGCGCTGCCGGAGCAGCTGCGCCAGTCCAACCTCGCGATGCTGTCCAACCTGCACCAGCGCGTGGGTGACGACACCGGCACCGGCCTTTCGGGCACCAACACCGCCACGCCCGAGATGGGCTACCGGCAGGCCTGGGGCCGCATCATCAGCACCGACCGCACCATCGGCCAGAGCGGCACGGTCAGCCCCAACAGCAGCGGGCGCCTCACGGGCTTCCAGGCCGGTACCGACCTGTGGGCCGACCCGAACTGGCGCGTGGGCGTGTACGTCGGCCAGCTCGAGGGCGACATGCGCGTGAACGGCTTCGTCGGCGGACTGCAGAACGCAGCGGCCGGCACCAACAACCTGCGCAGCGAATACCTGGGCGCCTATGCCACCTGGAAGAACGACAGCGGCCTGTACGTGGACGGCGTGCTGCAGGCCGGGCGCCACCGCTACACCGCTTCGCCCACGCTGGGCTTCTCGAGCAGCGGCAAGGGCAACAGCCTGCTGGCGTCCGTGGAAGTGGGCCAGTCCTTCGCCATCGCGGACGGCTGGGTCATCGAGCCGCAGCTGCAGCTGGTGCGCCAGCGGCTCAACCTGGGCGACACCGGCATCAGCGGCGCGCTGGTGCAGCAGAACAACCACGACGGCTGGCTCGCGCGTGCGGGCGTGCGGCTCAAGGGCGAGATCGACACGTCCGCCGGCCGGCTGCAGCCTTATGTCCGGGTGAACGTGTACCGCAGCAGCAGCGGCACCGACGTGGCGAACTTCATCGGCCCGGCCGGCAGCACGCCCATCGCCACGCGCACCGGCGGCACCAGCAGCGAGCTGGCGACCGGCGCCACGCTGCAGCTCACGCAGAGCACGAGCCTCTATGCGGAGCTCGGCAAGCTGTGGTCTTCGGGTGGCGACACCCGTGTGCGCAGCGGCATCAACGGCAGCGTGGGCGTGAAGATTCGCTGGTAGGCAGGCAGGTAGGCCAGGCCGGAGCGCCACGCTTCAGTGCGGCGCGGCCCCCTGGTCGGACCGCACGGTGGTGACGACCGACAGCACCGCATCGATCACCGCCTGCGGGTCGTCGAACTGGATGTCGTGCCCCGCATTCGGCAGCAGCCGGTGCACGCTGCGCGAAGACCAGCCTGCCATTTCCGCATGCATCTGCTTCCAGATGGCCTGCACCTGCGTGCCCTGGGCGGGCGTGATCTTCATGCCGCGCAGCTCGGTTTCGGTGTAGGGCGCCATCGCCGTCAGCACTACCAGCGGGCGGTTGCCCAGGTTCCTGAAGCCGCGCGTCTCGGCAAGCGTGTCGTCCATCGCATCGCCTTCCATAAGCTGGGTGCGCATCGACTTGGGCGCAAAGGCGCGAACCGCCTGCGCGTCGTGCGCCGTCTGGTGCGGCGCCTGCGAGAGCAGCGCCGAGGCCGCAGCCCGCAACAACCCCGACCACGCCAGCGCCACGCCGATGCGCGACTGCAGCGACCGCGTTTCCACCATGAAGGCCGCCACCCGCGCCACCTGGTCCGGGTCCGAGGGATCGACCAGCACCAGCCCCGCCACCTCGTCGCCGAAATGCTGCGTGAAGTTCATGGCGTAGAGCCCGCCCATGGACTGGCCCACCAGCACGTACGGCCCCCGCTCGCCCGCGCGGGCCAGTGCCGTATGCAGGTCTTGCGCGACCTGCCTGGCGCTGTAGGGCGCGTCCGAAGGGTCGCTCCACATCAGCCCCGCGCGGCTGTACGAGCAGGCGCGCGTGTGGGCGGCCACCTGCGGCTGCACCGGCGCCCAGCTCAGCGAGCCGTCGATGCTCAGCCCCGCCTCGAACACCACGGTGGGCGAGCCGCTGCCGCGGCAGTCGAGCTGAATGCGCCGCCCGCCGCCGACGTCGACCATCCTGCCGGGCGGGGGAAAGTCGCGCATTGCGCGGTAGCGGCCGAGCTGCTCGTACACCACCCCCGCCAGCACGGCGACGGCGAGGAAAACCGCGCCAGCCAGGACGATGCGCATCGACGACATACGTTTCAACGAGGGCTTCACTGCGGCAGATGGTGCCACCGCCGGGCGGGCACCGCCACAGCCCCTGCTACTTCAGCCGGTAGCTGAGCTTGCGGTTGCCGCTGACCGTGGAGTCCAGCCCCAGCCATTCGCCCTGCTGCGAGTACCAGACGTCGATCGGCTGCGCGTCGGTCGCAATGCGCCAGCGCGTGGCCTCCACCGGCTGGCCGCGCACCTCCACCGTGCCGCTGCCGGCCTTGCTGATGCGCACCTGCTCCAGCTTGCCGCTCTGCGAATTCAGCAGCCTGGCCTGCGTGCGGATCGCGGGGTTCCAGTAGGCGAAGCTCATGACGCAGCCGTCGACCGACTGGGTGCCCTTGGGCGTGGCAACGGCCAGCGCGTTGTCGCCAGCGGGCTCGGCGGTGACCTTCTCGGGCGTGCCGTCGTCGTCGGTCTTGGAGGTGAGCCGGTGCAGGCAGTCGCCGCGCCACAGCTCGGTGGCCTCGTGCCGGTAGCGGTACACCGTCACGCCCAGCAGCTTGACCGCGAAGCGCGCGTCGCTCACCAGCTTGCGCTCGCCGCCGTTGGTGGCCAGCGCAAAACGATGCTCGCCGATGGGGGAGTCGTCCAGCAGCACGCGGAAATCCCATTCGCCGCCCGACGGGCCGGCGGCCGAGGCGGTGGCCGCCCCGTTCGACAGCGCGGCCAATGCGGCCAGCGCGCAGAGCCAGTGCTTCTTCGTCATTTTGCTCACGGCGCCTTGTGGTTTCCGCGCACCGGCCCCGGCAGGAAGGCGTTGGTGCGCGCGATGTAGTCGCGATACGCCGGGCGGCGCTCGCCGATATCGCTTTCGAGCATGCTCACGCCCGATACCTTCAGCAGCAGCCAGGTCATGAGCAGCGGCGACACCACGCTCCATGCCCCGCTCCACCCCGCGCCGCCAAGGGCCAGCAGCCACAGCCCCCACCAGACGCACACTTCGCCGAAGTAGTTGGGATGGCGCGTGTAGCGCCACAGGCCGCGGTCCATCACCTGGCCCTTGTTCTTCGGGTCGGCCTTGAAGCGCGCCATCTGCGCGTCGCCGATCGCCTCGAAGAAGATGCCGAACAGCGCCAGCAAGATGCCCAGCGCATCGAGCGCGCCCAGCGGCCGCGCCGCCGCCATGCCCGGCAGGAACGGCGCCGAAACGATCCAGGCCAGCACCGCCTGCAGCGCGAACACCAGGTACAGGCTCTTGAAACCGAAGTTCGGCTGGTTGCGCGCGCGGATCGCCTGGTAGCGCCGGTCTTCGCCGTGGCCCCAGTTGCGCCAGGTGACATACAGGCAAAGCCGCACCGCCCACGCCGCGCCCAGCACCGCCATGCACAGCCCGCGCACCGTCTGCACCGGCAGCAGCAGGAAATAGACGATGCCCGCCCCCACGATGCAGACCGACCAGATGCGGTCGATCAGGCTGACGTCATGCCGCACCAGGCTGGCCACCCATGTCAGGAAGCCCAGAGACGCCGTCAGGGCCAAACCGGCGAATGCAACCGACACCATGCCGCTCATGACGCAACCGCCCTCGAAGATTCAAGAGACGCCGTGGAACCGGCGCCGCCGGGCCACAGGCGGCGCCCCCGGCAGGGGGAAGGAGAAGCGACACGAAGTGCGCGAAGCCTGGGGGCGAGCCTCATGCGCGTCGCTCGAACAGATAGTGGCTCACCCACCAGCGCTGGCCGTGGTCGAAGCCGAACAGCTCCGCCACCGACATGAAGAACAGCCGCCAGCGCGTCCACCACACGTTGGCCTCGGCGCCGTAGGTGGCCTGGAACAGCGGGCGCAGCGTGTCGCGGCGCGCGTCCATGTTGCGCAGCCAGGCCTCGGCCGTGCGCTGGTAGTGGCTGCCTTCCCAGCGCCAGCGGCGCAGCAGGCGCAGGTCGTCCTGGCAGTGCAGCGCCAGGTCGTCGCTGGGCATCATGCCGCCGGAGAAGAAATACTTGCTCATCCAGTCGCTGGGGTCGCGCACCTCGAAGGGGTACGGCGCTTCCTTGTGTGCGAACACGTGCATGAAGAAGCGCCCGCCCGGCCGGAGCCAGCGCGCCACGTTGGCAAAGGCCTGCGGCCAGTTGCGCAGGTGCTCGAACATCTCGACCGACACCACGCGGTCGAAGCGCTCGTCGGTGTCGAACACGTTGATGTCGCGCGTGAGCACCCGCACATTGCCCAGTCCGCGGCGCGCCGCCTCCGCCTCGATGTATTCGCGCTGGGAATTGGAGTTGGACAGCGCCGTGATGCGGCTGCCCGGGTAGTGCTCGGCCATCCAGAGCGTGAGCGAGCCCCAGCCGCAGCCCAGCTCCAGCACGTCCTGCCCGTCGGCCAGGCCGGCCCGCTCGCAGGTGGCGGCCAGCGCTGCGGATTCGGCCTCTTCCAGCGTGCGGGTGCCCTCGGGCCAGTAGCAGCTGCTGTACTTGCGGTGGTTTCCCAGCACTTCGCCGAAGAAGGCGGCCGGAACCTCGTAGTGCTGCTCGTTGGCTTTTTCGGGCAGCGGCGCCAGGTTGGCCGCGCCCATGCGGGCGACGAAATCCTGCGTCAGCTCGGCCACCGCCAGCGCGTTGCCCGAATGCAGCTCCGCAAGCCGGTCTTTCAGCAACCGGCGAATGCCCCGGCGAACCACCGGGTCAGGCACCAGGCCCTTTTCGACCCAGCGGATGGCGAATGCGATGTCCTGCGGCATGACTTTTCCTCGGCTGAAGGCACGCCGGAATGCGTGCCACTGACACCCGTACGCAGCCAAGCGGCGACTGGATGCACCCGTTTTTCCTGATCGCATGGTAAGGCGGCCGCCGGAAAAACTGTGGCAGACTCATCCGCGATGGCCGGCTTCTGCCTGAGGACATGAGCGCCGGCGCGGTGCTCGCCAGGCGCCCTCGCGCGGCTTTTGCACCGTCACCGTGAACAATCTCCCCGCCTTTCTTCCGTCGCAGCACAACCTGTGGGCCGTCGCCGCGTCCCTGCTCCTCGCGACCCTTGCTTCCTACGTGGCCCTCGACCTGTCGCGCCGCGTGCGGCACGCCAGCGGACGGCCGCACCTGCTGTGGTGGGCGCTGGGCTCGCTGGCCATGGGCACGGGCATCTGGTCGATGCACTTCGTGGGCATGCTGGGTTTTTCGCTGCCCATTTCGCTCGGCTTCTCCGGCGGGCTGACCCTGGCCTCGTGGGTGGCCGGCGTCATGGCGTCGGGCGTCGCGCTGTGGGTGGCCAGCGAGGCCGACTATGGGCTGCGCCGCATCGCCGTGGCCTCGCTGGCAATGGCCGTCGGCATCTGCGGCATGCACTACATCGGCATGGCCGCGCTCGACATGGCGCCGCCCATCGTCTGGCACGCGCCCACCGTGCTGCTGTCGCTGCTGATCGGCCTGGGCGCCTCGGCCGCGGCGCTGTTCATCTTCAAGTACCTGGGCAATGCCCGCAGCAACCACCGGGTGGCCTTCCAGTTCCTGGCCTCGGTGGTCATGGGCATCGCGATCTGCGGCATGCACTACACCGGCATGGCGGCGGCCAGCTTCCCGGCCGATTCGGTCTGCCTCAGCGCCGGCCAGCTGGGCGGCACCGGGCTCACCGCTATCGTCGGGCTGGCCTCGGGGCTGCTGCTGCTGGGCACGCTCTTCACTTCCATACTGGAATCGCGGCTGCAGCTGGTCGCCAGGCGCCTGTCGCGCTCGCTCGAAGAGGCCAATGCCGAACTCACCCAGGCCAACCAGGAACTGCAGAAGCGCGCCTTCACTGACGCGCTGACCGGCCTGCCCAACCGCGTGCTGTTCGAAGACAGGCTGCGCCACGCCCTGGCGCGCATGAACCGCGCCAACCAGCTGCAGGTCGAAGAGCGCATTGCGGTTCTGTTTGTCGACCTCGACGGCTTCAAGCCCATCAACGACTCCTTCGGCCACTCGGCCGGCGACCGCATCCTTTGCGTCGCCGCCGAGCGGCTGGCCCGCACCACCCGAGAAGGCGACACCGTGGCCCGCATCGGCGGCGACGAGTTCCTGCTGCTGCTCGAAGGCGTGCGCGACCGGGCCGAATGCGCGGAAGCCGCCAACCGCGTGCTGCGCGCGCTCGGCGAGCCCTTCAACGTGCAGGGCAAGCAGCTGCAGATCGCATGCTCCATCGGCATCGTGCTGCACCCTGAACAAGGCGAGCCCGACAAGCTGGTGGCCAACGCCGACGCGGCCATGTACGAGGCCAAGCGCGCGGGCGGCGGCAACTACGTGATGTTCGAGTCGCACATGGGCGCCGATGCCGCCAAGCAACTGCAGCTGCAGAGCGACCTGCGCCGCGCGGTGGAGCTCAAGCAGTTCGAGCTTTACTACCAGCCCAAGATCAACGGCACCGGCCACGGCATCAGCGGCGTGGAAGCGCTGGTGCGCTGGAACCATCCGCAGCACGGCCTGATCGGCCCGACCGAATTCATCGGGCTGGCCGAGCGCTTCGGCCTCATCGTGCACCTGGGCGACTGGATCCTCGACGAGGCCTGCCGGCAGATCGCGCAATGGCAGGCCCAGGGCACGCGCATGTGCGTGGCCGTGAACCTGTCGGTCATGCAGCTGCGCGAGGTCGACTTCGTCGCGCGCGTCGAACGGGCGCTGCTGCGGCACGACGTGCCGGCCACGCTGCTGCTGTGCGAGATCACGGAATCGGTTGCCATGGAAGACATCAAGGCCACGCAGCGCACCTTCGAAGGGCTGGCGCGGGTCGGCGTGTTCCTGTCGATCGACGACTTCGGCACCGGCTATTCGAGCCTGAGCCACCTGCGCAAACTGCCCGCGCGCCAGGTCAAGATCGACCGCAGCTTCGTGCAGGACCTGCAGACCAAGGAAGACGCCAGGGCCGTGATCGACGCCGTCATCCGCCTGGCCCACGCGCTGGGCCTGAGCGTGGTGGCCGAAGGCGTGGAGAACGAGGCCCAGCGCGACATACTGATCGCGATGGGATGCGATGAGCTGCAGGGCTTTCTGTTTTCGCGTCCGCTGCCTGCGGGGGATTTGCTGGATTGGTATTCGAGCCGGTACGCGGAGGCGGCCTAGGTCAGGTTCCGGCGCTTTTCTTCTTGTTGCGCCAGCGCCGGTACAGCCAGTTGCCGACGAACCCACCGGCAACGACGCAAAGTGCCTGCACGAAGACGGCGATCATGAAGGCGTCGGAGATGTCGTACTCGCTGCGAGCCAGCTTCAATTCGTACCAATGCCCGACCCCGATAAGGATGGAGTTCGATACGAACCCGAAGAGCAGCGCGCAGCCGGCGATGAAAAGAATTCGAAGCGTTGGGTTCATGGCCTGATTCGGAGCATTCACCGAAGCCCGAAGACCAGCAGCAGATTGTTCGCAGGCATCGCATGCCGCTGGCGCAATGCAAGCCCGGCCTGCTGCGCCTGCGCGGCCACGTCGTCCAGGCGACGAATGCCCCAGTCGGGATTCCGTGCGCGCAGGTCTTCGTCGAACGCGATGTTGCTCGGCGCCGCCGGCACGCCTGCTTCGAAATAAGGTCCGTAGGTGACGAGCACCCCGCCAGGACGCAGATGCCGTGCGGCTCCCTGCATCAGCGCGGCGCATGTGGCCCAGGGCGAGATGTGCAGCATGTTGGCGCAGAAGATCGCGTCGAACTGCTTGTCTCCCTGCCCTGCGGCAAACGCGGAACCCTCCGATGGCCATCGGGCTTCCATCACGTCGAGGAGAAGCGGCGCATGCAGATTGGGCAGCGCGGCCTCCGCGATGCGGCTTGCCATCGTGGGCAGCATGCGCGGGTCGGCGTCGGTGGGCTGCCAGCTCCACCTGCGCATCGCCGCCGCGAACCAGACCGCATGCTGGCCCGTGCCGGACGCGATCTCCAGTGCGGCGCCCTCTTCGCCAAGGATGGCGGTCAACGCATCGAGGATAGGCTGCTTGTTGCGGTCGGCGGAAGGGCTGTGAGGAAGGCTGGACATTGGAGGAAGAACAAGCAGGCAGGTGAGAACGAGAACCTCGGTTTGTACCCGCAGTCGGCCCAGCCCGGCCGGCCCACCCTCAACTACCCCGCCGCCACAATCACATGCGCCTGGATCTTGCCGGCCACCGGGCCTTCGCCATGACGGCTCGCAATGGCCTGTGCCGCACGGTCCGTGGCGCGCTGCAGTGCGTTGGCGTCGCGCGACTCGATCTCGTTGCGCAGCGGCGTTCCCTGGCAATAGGCAGTGGCCACGTCGCGCGCTGAGGGCGAGCGGCTCTGCTTCTCGCGCGTGTCGATATGGATGCTGGCAAAGCCGGCGCGGCGCAGGTCTTCGCGGATCAGCGCAACGTCGTGATAGCCGTGCGGCGTGCGCGCCAGGAATCGCGGAGGGTCTTGCGAGAACAGCTCGGCCATGGCCTTGGTGACCTCATCGGCAAAGGCGTTCTCCTCGATGCGGTCCCACACGCTGAAGACGAAGCGCCCGCCCGGCCTCAGCACGCGGCGCGCCTCGGCATAGCCGGCGGCGCGGTCGGGGAAGAACATCGCGCCGAACTGGCAGCAGACGACATCGAACGAGGCGTCTTCGAATGGCAGCTTGAGCGCGTCGGCCTGTTGCCATTCGATGTTGATGCGGCCATCGGCGGCTTGCCGGCTGGCGGCGTAGTCGAGCATGGGCTGGTTGAGGTCGGTCACCGCGTAGCGCGTGCCGGTGGCCAGCCTGGGCGCTAGCGCGCGCGTGACCACGCCACTGCCGGCGGCTGTTTCGAGGATCGCGCCCGGCGAGAAGCCGGCCACCAGTTCGGCCGTGTCGGCTGCGTAGGCCTCGAAGATCAACGGGACCATGAGCGTGTCGTAGAGCTTGGGGATCGAGCCCGCGAATAGCTTGTCGGTTTCGGTCATGGGATGGCTCCTTGCAAGCCACGGCTGTGGCGGTGCTGGGCCATGGTGGCCGTGTCGGCAGGCCTCGTCAACTTATCCTAGTTCTTCACGCACGCCTGAAAAGCTTCGGCGAATATCCGCAGGGGTTCGTTCTTGCGCTCGAGCTTTGCCCGCAAGACGGCCCCCTCCCAGCCGATCCAGAAGAAGGCGGATAGCCGTGCGCAGTCGGCCTTTTCTGGAATCTCGCCAAGACGCTTCGCTTCCTCGAGACAGCGTTCAACTCTCTCCTGCCAGTCGAGGAGCACGTCGCTGAGCTGCTTCCGGAATGCTTCCGGGAGCGCGCCCATCTCCTGGCCGAGGTTGCCGATGAGGCAGCCCCGCTTGAAGTCGAACCGGCCCATCCCCTGTTCGGCTTCCTTGCAAAAAGCATCGATGCGCTGAAGTGGCGTCAAGCTCGTGTCGAGCAAAGCCAGGTCGAGCTTGCGAACAAAGTAGTCGGCGTAGAGCCGGATGAGCTCCGCACCGTAGGCTTCCTTGCTCGCGAAGAAGTGATAGAACGAGCCCTTGGGAACGCCCACAGCCGTCAGCACTTCATCGATGCCGGTTGCGGAGAAACCTTTCTCGGTGAGTGCGGCCACCCCAGCTCGGAGCAGTTGCTCGCGAGTTTCCCGGTGCTCACCGGCCGCCTTTGGCGGCCGCCCTCTTCTGCGAGGGAGTGCGGCGAGTGAATGCATCCTGCGAGTATTAGACCGATCGGATCAATATGTCCAGAGTGTTTCCTCGGGACACCTGGGCATGGGGCGCGTCGTCGAAGCATGGAGACACCGAACAAACCCTAATCATTTAATTAGGCAATCGGTCTAATATTTGTTCGCTGTCGGCAAGAAGGCAGCCAGCTCTTGGCAAGTGCAGGCCCTGCCGCCGGGCCTGGCAGCTGTCACTGCGCAAGCCCAAGGCCCTTTTTTTGACCCTTTAAAAGACGATCGGTCTATTTAATGAGACGCCTCACACCGCTGGTCGCACAAGAAATTCATCCATGACGCCCCCTTCCTTCGACTACATCGTGATCGGTGCAGGCACAGCTGGTTGCCTGCTGGCCAACCGTCTGAGCGCCGACCCGGCAAGGAAAGTCCTCCTCATCGAGTCGGGCGGACCTGACAGCTATCCATGGATTCATATTCCGGTCGGGTACCTCTACTGCATAGACAACCCGCGAACCGATTGGCGCTTCCGCACCGAAGCCTCACCTGGCCTGAACGGGCGTGAGCTCCTGTATCCACGAGGCAAGACCTTGGGCGGGTGTTCCAGCATCAACGGCATGATCTACATGCGCGGACAGGCCCGGGACTACGAGCATTGGGCCAACGTCACCGCCGACGACGCATGGCGGTGGGAAAACTGCCTGCAAGACTTCAGGGCGCACGAAGACCACTACCGCCTGGACGCCCGGAACGCGGCAGCATTGAATGGGCACGGCGCTGTCTTCAAGTCGCTGCATGGGTCCGGCGGCGAATGGCGCGTCGAGAAGCAACGCCTCAAGTGGGAAGTACTCGATGCCTTCGCCGACGCGGCCAGGCAGGCTGGAATCCCTGCCACGGATGACTTCAACAGCGGCGACAACGATGGCGTCAGCTACTTCGAGGTGAATCAACGCAGCGGATGGCGCTGGAATGCATCAAAGGCCTTCCTGAAGCCCGTTCGCAAGAGCCGCGCAAATCTCACCGTGTGGACTGGCGCGCAAGCCAGCCGGCTCCTGCTCGAACAATCCGCCGACGGCCAGCCTGTCTGCCATGGCGTCGAACTGGTGATGAACGGCCACCGCCAGGCAGTCCATGCCAGCGGCGAAGTCATCTTGAGTTGCGGTGCCATCGGCTCCCCACAGCTATTGCAGCTCTCAGGCATCGGCGACGAGAGCACCCTGCGCCAACTGCAGATTCCCGTGGTCAAACACCTGCCGGGCGTCGGAGCCAACCTCCAGGACCATCTGCAGATCCGGTCGGTCTACAAGGTGGAGGGAGCCAAGACCCTGAACACCCAGGCCGCTACGTTGTGGGGCAAGGCAGGAATCGGCCTGGAGTACGTTCTCAAGCGCAGCGGCCCGATGAGCATGGCCCCGTCGCAGCTCGGGATCTTCACTCGCAGCAGCCCGTCGTACGCTCACCCGAACATCCAGTACCACGTTCAACCCTTGAGCCTGGAAGCGTTCGGCCAACCGCTGCACACCTTCCCGGCGATCACGGCGAGCGTCTGCAACCTGAATCCGACCAGCCGCGGGCAAGTCTCCATTTCGAGCCCCGACTTCGACAAAGCTCCGCGCATTGCGCCGAACTACCTGAGCACCTCGGAAGACAGGCAAGTCGCAGCGGACTCATTGCGCGTGACGCGGCGCATCGCGGCCCAGCAAGCCATGGCTCCCTACAAGCCTGTCGAGTACAAGCCCGGCCCTCAATACGAAACGGACGAGCAGCTCGCCCGCCTGGCAGGGGACATCGGAACGACCATCTTCCACCCGGTCGGAACCACAGCCATGGGCCCTGCTCGCGACCGACTCTCGGTCGTCGACAGCCATCTGCATGTCCACGGCGTCAAGAACCTGCGGGTCGTCGACGCCGGTGTCATGCCGACCATCACCAGCGGCAACACCAACAGCCCGACGCTCATGATCGCCGAGAAGGCGGCGCGCTGGATTCTCGCTGGCATCTGACTTACCCCCAAAGAGGAGACATCCGCCATGGATACCACCCCGGGCTCGCCCCCCAAGAAAGGGCCGCTGGACGGAATCACCGTCCTGGACTTCTCGCGCGTACTTGCCGGACCCTACTGCACGATGGTGCTGGCGGATCTCGGAGCGCGCGTCATCAAGATCGAGCGCATCGCGACCGGCGACGACACCCGAGCGTTCGGCCCCTTCGTGGACCACGAATCGGCCTACTTCATGTGCTTCAACCGGGGCAAGGAAAGTATCGCGCTGGACATCAAGAGCCCACGCGACCGCGACCTGCTCGAGCGCATGTTGTCCGAGGCCGACGTACTGGTGGAGAACTTCCGCCCGGGCGTGCTGGACCGGCTCGGCTACGGCGCGGAACGCCTGGCCCGCACCCACCCTCATCTCGTCTACGCTTCCATCTCAGGCTTCGGGCATACCGGCCCGTTCAGCGACCTTCCCGGCTACGACATGGTCGTGCAGGCCATGGGCGGCGTGATGAGCCTGACCGGATGGCCGGACGCCCCTCCGGCACGGGTCGGCACAAGTTTCGGTGACCTCAGCGCGGCGCTCTTCGCAGCCATCGGAATCGTTTCGGCGCTCTACAAGCGCACACGCGACGCCCAGGGCACCCGAGTGGACATCGGCATGCTCGATTGCCAGGCCGCGCTCATGGAAACCGCGCTCGCTCGTTTCGACGTGGAAAAGAAAGTTCCGATGCGGACCGGCGACTGCCACCCGTCCCTCGCGCCGTTCGAGACTTTCGCCGCCAAGGATGGACGCTTCGTCATCGCCGCAGGCAATGACCAGCTCTTCATGCTGATGGCTGATGCGCTGGAGAGCCCCCAGCTGGCGTTGGACGTGCGGTTCTTCACCAATGACCTGCGCTGCCGGAATCGTCCGGCGCTGGTCCAGGCCATCGAAGACATCACACGAAACGAGCCGATTGCCCATTGGATCGCGCGGCTCAACGAAGCCGGCGTTCCGTGCGCGCCAATCAACACCATCGACAAGCTGTTCGACCATCCGCAGCTCCTGGCGCGCAACATGATTGTTCAAGTCGAAGGCGCGGGAAAGAAGCCCATCCGTACAGCCGGCAACCCCATCAAGATGAGCGCGTTTGCCGACATCGACGTGCAGACGCCCTTGCGCGCTCCGGGCCTGGACGAACACCGCGAAAGCATCCTCGCGCAACTGATGTCGCGCACCGGCGACTACGCACCCGCGGCCGGCAGCGCAGAGCTCGACGCCGCCGCTTGAACCATCCGTCCCATCTGTCCGAAGGAGAACTCCACATGTCCATTGCCGCAACTTCACCAAAGACCTCCGCGCCAGCCCCCGCCAGGAGCATCCCCGCACCGGCCGCCGACGCTGCCACGCCGCCTGCAACACGAGACGCTCCGTCCGCACGGTACGAGACCATCATTGTCGAGCGCCGCGACCGGGTCGGCCTCATCACGCTGAATCGCCCCAAGCCGCTCAACGCGCTGAACGTGCGCATGTCCCGCGAGGTGGTCGATGCCCTGAAGACCTTCGACGTGGACGACAACATAGGCGCCATCGTGATCACCGGAAGCCCCCGCGCATTCGCCGCAGGAGCCGACATCGAGGAGATGGCCGACAAGACGTTTGCAGAACTCCAGTCGCGCGACATCTTCGCCGCGTGGAATGAGCTTGCCGATGTCTCCAAGCCGATCATCGCGGCCGTCAGCGGCTATGCGTTGGGCGGCGGCTGCGAACTCGCGATGATGTGCGACTTCATCATCGCGTCCGAGGATGCGCACTTCGGACAGCCCGAAATCAAGCTCGGCATCCTGCCCGGCATAGGTGGCTCCCAGCGTCTCACGAAATCGGTGGGCAAGGCCCTGGCCATGGACCTGATTCTTACGGGTCGCAGCCTTACCGCGCCCGAAGCAAAGGCCGCCGGCCTGGTCGCGCGAATCGTGCCGGCGGGCGAACTGCTGCAGACGGCTCTCGAAGCTGCCCACACCATCGCTGGCTACAACGCCCCGGCCGTTCGCATGGCAAAGGAAGCCGTCAACCGCGCGCTGGAAATAGGCCTGTCCGAAGGCATGCTGCACGAGCGCCGCCTGTTCCAGGCAGCCTTTGCGACCGACGGCCAGAAGGAGGGCATGAATGCCTTCCTGTCGAAACGCGCGCCCGTGTTCCGGCACCGTTGATTTGCCGCGCACCGGCTTTTCCCTTCATAGAAGACAGGTCCAAACACCATGCAATCACATTTCTCAGCCATCGTCATCGATGACGGCCCAGGGCCGGATCGAGCCGCGCTCAAGCGGCTCGACAACAGCGAGCTTCCGCATGCCAACGTGACGGTTCGCGTGAGCTACTCCACGCTCAACTACAAGGATGCGCTGGCCATCACCGGACGCGCTCCCATCGCCCGCTCCTTCCCGATGATTCCAGGCATCGATCTGGTGGGCGTGGTCGAAGAGTCCGAAAGCCCGATGTACAAGCCCGGCGATGCCGTGCTGCTGAATGGCTGGGGCGTGGGTGAACGGCATTGGGGAGGCCTGGCGCAACGCGCACGCGTCGACGCCGATTGGCTCGTGCCGCTGCCGACGACGTTCTCTCCGCGCGAGGCCATGGCGATCGGCACGGCAGGCTACACCGCCATGCTCTGCGTCATGGCACTGGAGCGCCACGGGGTGACACCGGAAGCGGGCGAGATCGTGGTGACCGGGGCAGCCGGTGGCGTCGGCAGCTTTGCGGTGGCGATCCTCGCCAGGCTTGGCTACCAGGTCGCGGGCGTGACCGGCCGCCTGGACGAGGCCCAGTACATCACGGGACTCGGTGCAAGCCTCGTGCTGGATCGTGCCGAGTTCGCGGCGCCCGGACGTCCGCTGCAGAAAGAGCGATGGGCCGGTGCCGTCGACGTGGTCGGCTCCAACACGCTCGCAAACATCTGTGCCGCAACCAAATACCGCGGCGTCGTGACCGCATGCGGCCTCGCTGGAGGAATGGACCTTCCCGCATCGGTAGCCCCGTTCATCCTGCGTGGCGTAACGCTTGTGGGCATCGACAGCGTGATGTGCCCTCGCGAAGAACGAATCGCGGCATGGAAGCGCCTGTCCACCGACCTGGACCTTTCCAAGCTACCGGACATCGCCAAGGAGATCGGCCTTTCCGAGGTCATCGCCACGGCTCCAAGGCTGCTGGACGGAAAAGTCCGCGGGCGGGTCGTCGTCGACGTCAATTCCTGAGTTCAGAAAGCGGCCTCGCCTGTTCGAGGGCGACCCGGCTTCTGTTCCTTTGCAGTATCCAAGGAGACAAACATGAGCAAACGCATTCTGAGCTGCCTCATCGGCAGCGCACTCGTATCCGTCCATGCTTTCGCGGCCGACTTCAAGTGCCAGGACGACGTGGTACCTGTGAACCACACGCCCGAAGAGCAAAAGTTGGTGGACCAGTTCTGGAACGAGTCGCTCACCTACCTGGGCCAGTTCCTGAAGACCATCGAAACGCCAACGGGCCAATGCAAGGACTCTGCGCAGGCAACCGTTCAGACATACAGCTCTCAAACCGGAAAGGCGCAGACGCGATGCGTGCTCAAGTACCGTGACGTCGAGCTGATGGCCAAGCACGTGAGAGCCGTCCTGGCGGAGCCGGAGAAGGCAAAGGCGTGCTTCGACACCCAGAAGAACTACAAGGAATTTCCCCTCTACACGCCCAGCGAGCAGACCAGGAACCTGTCGGCAACGGCCAAGTGGCTCAACCGTCCACTGCTCACCGACTTCTACAAGAAGATGGGCGGCGAAGTGGGCAAGGCCGGCCTGGAGTTCAACGAGAACTTCGTCGCCGTCACTTCGCGGACCGACACGAGCGTCCATTGGGCCAAGGACGTGAGCATCAACGGACTGCCGACGCTATGGTCTTCGGTCGGCTGGATTCCCTTCTATGCCGAAAACAAGGCCGCGGGCAGCGAACGCTTCCGCGGCGGCTACCTCTACGCAGAGGTCATGGGACCATGGGGCAACCTGCGCATCAAGGAGATCGACGGGGAAACCGTGGGCGCCGAGATCGGCATGACGGCTCAGCTGTTCAACACGACCTACCCGTTCCACTATCACCACCCGCAAGAGATGTACGCAACACTGACCAAGCCGCAGTGCATCGACCAGAACAAATACATGGTGATGAATTGGGACAGCGACCAGTTTCGTCAGAAGCGCGGCGACAAGGGCTGGACAGTCGAAATCGACGGCTCGAACGGCCGGTGGAAGAAATGGTTCGCCAACACCGATTCGAACAAGGAGTGGCTGACCTACTTTGAACGAAATGCCATTCACGCCTTTCACGCACGCGAGGGCTGCAACCAGACCATCGAGAACTCCGGCCTGGTCTCCGTGTGGGCGCGCTCCTCTGCCATGGACAACGAGCAGTCGACCCGGCCATGCCAACCAGCCGCTGGGGCCGGCGAGGTCAAGGACATGGGCCCAGGCACCAAGACGGTCTGCAACGTTCGCGACTGGAAACCCTGACTTCGGTGATTGCGCGGGTGATCGCGAGCGCATCGGATCGCAGACCAAAAGAGCCTTTTCGACCGCGCACGGCTTGAGCGCCAGCGCCCCGGCGCCGCCTTGTCGAACGTGGCCCGCGGGGCGTTGGTCGGCGTCAGGCCGCGCTGCCCGCACTGCTCCAGAGCGGGCACACGGGCAGCGCGACTCTTGATGTGTTCGGGCGCGAGTCGCTGCCGGCCGATGATCTGCTGTGTGGAATGAAGCATGTACTGATCACGCCGCATCTGGCTTTGGTTGCGATTCCCTCTTTGTCTGCGCGGCAGAGTGCGGCGGACATCCTGCGTGTGGCGGAGGGGGAAGAGCCGACGGATGTGGTTGATCCGGGGCGGGGTATTGAGGATTTGGGTTGAAAGGGCCGACAGAGCTGGCGTGCACTTTTTTTAAAAAATGTGATGCGGAAGGGCTTGGCGCGAAGGCCGACCGAAGAAGAAGCGCGTGGTGGCCATCAGTTGCACGTTCTTCGTCGAGTTGACCGATGGAGTGTGCGGCGCGCGCAAGTCCATCAGGAACACATCGCCTGCGCGACCGGACATTTCGATGATCTCGATGCTTGGCTGATGGAGGTTTCGCCGGCGTGGAGGTCTTCGAGCCTCTTTGAGCGAATGGCTATTTCAGACTGGTCAGAGGCATTCGCGGACGACGGTCTGGACGGCCGCTTCTAACAGGACCAGTCATTCGACTGACCGTGCAAGGTATGGCCGCTGCTCATCTGACATTGGTCATTCGCCAAGTACAGGCTGAATCGCCTCGGACCCAGTAGACACCTTCGAGCTTCAAACTGAGGCCCAATCGGATATGCCATGCACAGCAAGCAACTCTGCCCAGAAGAATTCAAGATCGAGATAGTCAAGCAGATCATGGAGCGAGGCCATCGAGTGGCCGATCTCTCCGCCCGGATCGGCGCTAGCCATCACAGCCTTTTTTAACGGATCAAGGCGTACTCAGGGCTAGGGGCAAGCGCAGGTCTCACAGGCTGAGCTGCGGCGCGTGACGGAGCAGCGCGGCATCAAAAAGGGCCGCCGCGTACTCGCGCTGCAATTCGTCAGTCGATTTACCCCAAGAATTTATCTTTCGCGAGATCCGCGCACGTCGCAGTCCAGCTCCAGCCTTGGTCGCGTTTCGCAGGCACCCCGAAAAAGTGGACAAATGTTCTCAGCGAAGAGTACATTTGTTCTCCATGAACAAATCAAGCGACCGCAGGCGTGAAGTCTTGGCATTCATCCATGCCAGAGTAGAAGCGGACGGGCGCCCACCCACGCTTGACGAGATCGCGACAGCCTGTGGGTTTGCGTCGCGAAGTGCGGCGCAGAAGCACGTGCGCGCACTGGAAGACAGCGGCGACCTCCAAGTGACCCGGGGGCAATCCAGAGGAGCTCGCCCCAAAAAGAGCAAGCCGACACCCCAAGGCGCTCAGACACTTTTCGAAATCTCCCCCCGAGATATTGCGGACCTGTCCGACACCGATCTTCGAGGCCTGATTGCGCGACTTTGTTTCGCCCGCTTGGCTGACGCCGTACTCCCGCCGATGGCGGTGACATGGGGAGGCGACCAGCGTGCACCTGACGGAGGCATCGACGTCAGGGTTCAGCTCTCCGAGCAGGACGCCGAAAAGTCCCACTTCGAGCGAAGCGTTGTCGGCTTCCAGGTCAAAGCGACCAAGATGGGACTGAATGAGATCCAGAAAGAGATGTGCCCAGGGGGCGTTCTACGATCCTCTATAAAGGAGTTGGTCCAACGAAACGGTGCCTACATCATCGCGACATCCGACGCTGCGGCAGATGCCGAGTACCAGCGGCGCGTCACAGCAATGAAAGCCGCGGTGGCCGGCGAAGCTGAAGCCGCGACCGCCCTTGTCGACTATTACGACGCAAGGAGATTGGCCGACTGGACCAATCGGCATCCTGGTGTTGTCGCATGGGTCCGAAGCCAGTTGGGACGCGCCCTTCAGGGTTGGCGTCCTTATGGTCAGTGGTCGAACACGCGTGATGGCAAGGCGCAGCCCTTCCTTCCCGATGAGAAACACCGGTTGTTTGACCCTCATGATCGGGAAAACGGCCTCACGTTGACCCACGGCCTCCATAAGATCAGGTCCATGCTCAGAACTGGGGGGACCTCAATTCGCTTGACTGGCCTGTCCGGTGTCGGGAAGACGCGCTTTGCGCAGGCGCTCTTCGAAGAGGAGGCAGCCCCCGAGGCGCTCCCGCAGGACCATGCGATCTATACCGATACAGGGGAAGGCTCCAACCCGACCCCCTTGGCACTGCTCGACGAACTGCTTGCCTCGCGCCGCAGAGCGATTCTGGTCGTCGACAACTGTGGCTCCGAACTTCACGGTCAACTCACTGCGCGCTGCAAGATCTCTGATCGCGTGAGCCTGTTGACGATCGAATACGACATTCGCGAGGACTTGCCTCTTGAGACAAGCGTCTTTCAACTTGACGCGGCGTCCCCAGACCTCATCGCGAAAGTCATCGAGCAGCAATTTCCGCAGATCTCGCAAGTCAATGCCCAGACCATCACCGATTTCGCAGATGGCAACTCCCGTGTCGCAATCGCCTTGGCCAATACGATGGGCTCCAATGACTCGCTCGCTGGTCTGACCGATCGCGCCTTGTTCGATCGCCTCTTCTGGCTCGGCAAGGAAGTGCATCACGAACTGAAGGTCGCCGCCGAGGCATGTGCCCTTGTCTATTCGTTCGATGGAGAAGACCTAGAAGGCGAGCTCAGTGCGCTATCCGCACTCGCTGAAATCTCGCCCCTGACGCTCTACCGGCTTGTGAATGACCTCCAGCAGCGCGGCCTGGCACAGCGCCGAAGCAAGTGGCGCGCCATTCTTCCTCATGCGATCGCGAACCCGCTTGCGGCGCAAGCGCTCGATTCCATTCCACACTCACTGCTGCACGCGAAGCTGGTGGCGCCCCAAGATCGATTGCTGCGCTCTTTCTCTCGGCGGCTAGGCTACCTGCACACCTCACCATCTGCCCAGAGATTCGCCAAAGGCTGGCTGGCTGAGGGCGGTCTACTAGGGGACGTAGCGGGCCTCTCCCCATTCCTGCTGGAAGTTCTGTCCAACATTGCGCCGGTTTCTCCTGCGGGAACCTTATCCGCTATCAAGCGAGCCGTCGAGGGGCCTGCAGCGGCAGAGCTACTGTCAGCGAAAGCACCCTCACGCACGCGCTTTGTTCGACTGGTCCGATCCATTGCCTACGAGCCAAAGTACTTCGACGAATGTCTGTCTGTCCTCGTCGCCTTTGCTCGCACTGAGGCTGAGGATGAGCGTATGGAGCCCACCCGATCCGTAATTGCATCCCTCTTTACGCTCTACCTTTCGGGCACGCACGCTACAACGGAACAACGCGCGAATTGGATCCGAGAAACATTGGAGTCTGGTGACGAAGTGTTGGGGAAAATTGGCTTGAAAGCACTTGACTCCACCATGGAGGCGCATCACTTCTCGTCAAGCTACGAGTTCGAATTCGGCGCTCGTGTGCGCGACTATGGCTCCAACCCGGAAGGAAAAGCGATCCGCGAGTGGTTCGCTACCTTTATCAATCTCGCCGCCGAGGTGGCCACGGGAAGCGGGCCACGGGCCTCCGACGCGCGAGATCTTTTGGCGAAGCGCTTTCGGACGCTCTGGTCAGTTGCGGGTATGGCGGACGTGCTGGAGCCCGTCGCTGAGCGGCTGATTGACTTGGGCTGGGAGCGTGGATGGCTGGGCATCCGGGAAACCATCCGGTTCGACGAAAAGTCGCTGCACGCCGCCGTGCTCCAACGGCTTAAGAAGCTGGAGGAGCGCGCTCGTCCGAAGACGCTCGTCGCCCGTGTGAAGGCCACGGTGCTGGTTGACTACGCCTCCGGGCTTGACTACGTTGAGGGGGAGGACGCCGTCTCTGGCTACGAGCTTGCTGAAGTGCGCGCGAAGGAGCTTGGCGAGCTCGTCGCCAATGACCCGGGAGCCTTCGATGTCCTTCTGCCTCTGCTTGTCACGAATCAGCAAGGTCGGCATTGGAGCTTTGGGGCAGGCTTGGCCGACGCCGTGGAGTCGTTGAGCGCCTGTTGGGCGGCAGTGACAAGCGCCTTTGAAGACACACCTGAAGAGCAGCGAAGTGTCCAAATCCTCCGTGGTTTTCTGCATGCGACGCATGGCCGGGATCGAGGCACATTCGAGCGCTGCCTCGATGAGGCGATGGGCCGCGCAGCTCTCGCACCGTGGGTTCCAGTACTTCAGTTGAGCGCCCCGCTCGACGAGTCAGGATGCAGTCGCCTGCTTACGTCCATGGACAACCCTGCCGTGACCGCGTGGGTATTCCGGCATCTTGCGTTCGGCCGCGCAACCGAACACTTGTCGGACGACCTTCTTGCCGGGCTACTGCAGAAATTGAGCATCAAGCCGGATGGTCTTAGTGTCGCCATCGACGTTCTATATATGCACATCCATGGCAAGGACCATCCGATCGGCCCCCTCGTGACGGCGGCCGCTCATACGTTGATCGCGAACGCTTCCCTAGCCAACCCGCATCATCGTCTGGATCACGAGCTCTCCGGCGTGATCAAAAAATTCCTTTGCAGACCTGAAGGGGAATCGACGGCACGCACCCTGCTCTCGACGTTGCGCCAGAAGTTCGACGACCACAGGTTCTCGCGCTATGACCTCACCGAAACAATTGCGGCCTTGTTCAAGGTTCAGCCACACCTTGCCTTGAATGCGCTGGTGGGCGATGAGGACGACACCGACAACTACTACATGCGTCGCTACGCACTGGCTGGGGGCCGTAGAACCAGCGCATTGACCGAAATTCCGATCGATGCGCTCATGAACTGGTGTCGCACCGGATCACCGCAGAGATGGCTTCGGGTCGCGCCGTTATTGCCTGCATTTGCCGTCGCGGAGAGCAACCAGGCCCCGAGGTGGTCCGAGCGTGTCCTGACGCTGCTTCAAAACTCACCCGATCCTGTGGCAGTCGGTGCGGTACTCGTGGAACTTGTGGAGCCTTCTGGATGGAGTGGCTCTCGGGCGGAAACCATCCGGCAGCGACTACCTTTGTTGGATCAGTTGGCGGACGTACTGGGGCCCGAGAATGCCAATGTTGTCGCGAGTTGGAGAAGCCGTGTGATGCTCACGATTGACCGCGAGACGAGGCGGGAGCTCGAGGAGCATCAGGCGCGCAATGAGCGCTTTGAATAGCAACTCGGGTTGCGCTCGGTGTGAGCTGGGCGGTGCTCTAGCAGTTTTTCACTCTGTCCTGCAGGAACCTTGTGCATGCATTTTCAGGAGCGACCCCTATCGCAAGTTGAGGATCAAGTAGAACAGGCCCGCGAGCAGCACCAGCGACTCCGCATCTGGCCGGTACCACCAGTTCGCCCGACACTAGACTGCAGCCGTTCGGAGCGGCCGGCTCGCGCTTACGCCAGCGCGGTCGCCAGCGAGCGCCGAAGATTTCCGTCTGCTCGGAAATCCCGTGCCGCTTCGACGAGCAGAGGTGCACCAAGCTGAAAGGGGTTAGACGGCTGGCTTGCCGCGCAAGTACTTCGAGCCGCCGGCGCGAAATAAACTGTGCAACGACCGTCCGGCCAGATCCTGTGCGGCTTTCCAGTCAGCAGTTGCAGCGGTCATGTCCTGGTTCGCCACCATCTCGAAGCCGTCGAAGTACACATAGCCGCGCTCGTATAGGTAGTCGCAACCGAAGGTGCACAGCGGCATGACGATGTGCGGATCAAGCCGCTCTGCGGCTACGCAGTCGGCCCGCCTTTTCTTGTGCGCCGTCACCAGCGCGCCAACTGAGAAAGTGCGCCCGCACATGGCGCAGCACTGCTCCTTCTTGCCTGCGAACAGCCAATCCTGCAGAAGCCCCTGTTCCTTGCGACGCGTGCCTTCGACTTCCTCGTCCGTTCCGTGCTCAAGCAGTTCACCCAGCTTGGCCACGAACTGCGCGTAGCGCGCTGCATTCTGGTCGACGACCGGCATGTGTGCGGCCGGCACAAGCCGGTACAGGTAGTTCTGGCGTCCCGCGCTTCTGTCCACTTGGACCAGCGCGGAACTCATGGTGGCTTTGACGATCGCCGGATCACCGTAGCCTTTTCCCTGCAGGTGTTCTTTTAAGGCGGGATACGTTGTGTACGGCACCGCGGACAGGAATTGCACCGTGTCGCGTTCAATCGGCGCCAATTGATGGCTTGTGCCGTCCTGCGCCTCGCGTCCGGCCCAGGTCACAATCTCCTCGTGTCGGATCAGGTAAACGGAATTGCGCAGGTACGACTCGATGACAGGCACACTCGGATATTCATAGGCCTGCGAGCGCTTGCGAAGAGCATTGGACAGCACAGGTCCAAGTTGCGAGATCTCGGCCGCATCGATCACCGCGAACACTTTTGCCAGCAGACTGAACAGCGTGTTGGCGCGGGTCTCGAAGACATACCAGAAGTCCTCGCCCTGCTCATCGAACCAGGTGACCCCCGAGGCTTTGATGGCGCTGCGCACGAAGCGTTCGCTATCAGGCGGCCAATTGCTGCGGGCGGCGAGGTCCCTCAAGTTGGCGATACCAAGTTGCCCCGGCAGATCGGAGGCCTCCTTGAAGCATCGCCTCAACATCTCGACGAATCGCTCTCGGCCCAGGTACAGGGAGGCGGGCTCGGCCACGACACCGCGGGTGGTGCTCTGAAAAGACGCTGTGTACAAGCCCACCCCTGTGCACAGATTCGCCTCGTGCAGCAATACCAGCAGGCCATCCATGCTTCCGGGCCAGGTGATGCCGTTGGCCGACAGCAATCGCAGCAACTCATCGCCACGAATGCACTGCTGCTCGCTTAGCAGTTGCGAGACAGCGGCGAGCACAGACAGTGGCTTTGCGAGGATGGCCGTTCGAAACGCGCCATTGATCATCTGCTGCGCCCGAGCGCGAGTGACGCCCAATTGATCGCCGATATCTTCAAGCGTTAGCCGCTTTCCCCCTCGCAGCCCATACCAGGAAAGGACTGCCTCGATCTTGCGATTGGACGTCCTAGCCAGCGAACGCATGTAGGTCACGAGTTCGTCTTCGATGTTGATCGAAGCGCCGCCCACGCGCTGTGGCAGGATGGCGTTGTTCGAGATCGTCATAGGGTCGCTCCAGGGCTCCTGTAACGAGTAAATTTGGTGGAGTGCATGAGATCGCCAGCGGCAGTATTGCATCTATGCTGAACAGGGTTGAGTAGGCGCTAGAAGCGTCCATTGAGCACTCCAATGTCCTCGGGGGTGCCGACGATCAACCACGCGAGAGGAGCTCTTTCGAACGCTTCCGCTTCGAATGCAATGTAGCACGACCATTCGCTACCGATGCTGGGCGGCTCAGAGAGCGTTGTTCTGCGAGATCGATGTTTGCTGTGGGTCGACTGCGTGAGTTCAGAGCCGCGGAAGTCGTCCTTGAGGAAGTTAGGGGCCACCGGCGGCAGCTCCGCCCCCACAAACCGGTCGCTCGAGGCTCCGAGCGGCTTGTGCTCGATGTCCGCAGTGGGCAAATCACCGGACAAGCGATGATCGGCGTCGATAGATTGAGATCGCTGCATGACCCCCATCAGCAGAACAACGTCGAACGGAGCCTCTAGTTGCTATCGAGCGGCAGTGGCCATAGCGGCTGAACTCTTCTCTGTCTTGGGTCAGTACGCACCCATGTAGTCGCGCTTACCGATCTCAACACCGTTGTGGCGCAAGATGGCATAGGTAGTGGTCACGTGGAAGAAAAACTGCGGCAGCCCATAGTGCAGAAGATATGCGCCTGCGGTCAGCTTCTTTTCCTTGGGGGTGCCGGGGCGCAATACGATCTCGCGGCCCTCGCTTGAATCGAATTGCTCAGCCTCGAACGAGCCGATATGGGCCAAAGCTTTGGCGATCAACGCTTGCAGCTCGGCGAAGCTGGCCTCAGTGTCTGGCCACGACGGCACCTCGGCACCAGCCAGGCGGGAGGCGATGCCCTTGGAGAAGTCTGCGGCGATCTGTACCTGACGTACCAGCGGAAACATGTCAGGGAACAGCCGTGCCTGCAGCAGCGCGTTCGGATCGATATTTTTTTGCGTTGCGTGGTCTTCGGCCTTCTTGAGCACGTCGGACATGGCGCGCAGCATCTGCTGCATGACGGGAACGGAGGCGTTGTACAGCGGGCTGGTCATAGTGAGTTCACTTCTAAGATTGGGCGCGATGGCCGGAGTTGGCGTGGCAGAGACCCTGCCGACCGTGCAAGGCTAACAGCACAGGGCGAACTGAATCACCCGGCTTTTATGGCCGGGTTTTCTTCCCGCTGGTAGTCGGAGCCGCCGCGTTGAAGGGCAGCTCACCAGCTGGAAGCGAACGGTGCGGATGGGCCCATGGCTCAAGTTGACCTGCAGCCAACACATAAGCGTCGAAGGGTTCTGGAGCCCTTCATGTTCGAAACCTACCCCCGCTTGCTCGAGATGCCGGCCTTTCGTCATGGATAAATTCTTGCTGCAACAGCAGGTGCTGGAACGGCTCGCCGAAGACCTGCTGCAAGCCGAGCAGGCAGTGCGGGCGGCCCATGAAACCGCGACCCACGAAGAGAACATCGCCGAAAACAAATACGACACATTGGGACTCGAAGCCGCCTACCTGGCCACCGGCCAAGCCCGGCGCGCCGAAGCGATCCGCCAGGCGATGGCCAATTGGCGCCAATTCCGCCCGCGTCCCTACGACGCCAGCAAAGGTATACAGCTCGGCGCGCTGGTCTGCCTGGTCGATTCCGACGACAAGCAGCAACAGCTTTTCCTCGGTCCGAATGCGGGCGGCATGAAGTTGGCCAGCGGCGCTCAGCTCGTTCAGGTCATCAGCAGCGAAGCACCTTTGGGCAGGGCCATGCTCGGCAAATGCGAGGGTGATGAGGTATCAATACAGGTGGCTCAAACCCGACTGCAGTTTGAGGTGCTGCGGGTTCATTGAGCCGCAAGCAAGTTCACGCCGAATTGGCCGAGGTCTGCCGACGTTCAGGCGTCGTGAATGTACCGGCTGGCTGGCAAGCCCTATCCAGCCGGGCTCATCTCCTGAAACAACGCCACAGCCTCCCGCGCCAAATCCGAAGCAATCCAAAGCAGATTCTCCCGATGCGCCTCCCCCGCATCCTGGAACCATCCGTCCCCGGCGCCGTAGAAGCACCACAGCAGCGAGTTCAGTTGCTCCAGCTTGTTCTCGAGAAGATCAGACGCCCCCGGTGTAGTGGGAGTGGTCGCGTCCGCGGATGCCGGCCTTGCAGGCCCGGCCATAATTCGTCCAGCCATTTGGTGTGCTCGCTTTCCAAAGTTATTGCACGTCACTTGGTTAGACGGTCAAGGTGTTCGCGCACCTTGGCCGTCGCCTTTTGTGCTCCACGCCTGCATCGATGCGCGTTGCACCGGTAGCAGGGCGTGGAATCACAAGGGCATTCACTGTAGAGAAAACCAGTCCGGCGCGAGAAAAACTTCTGCCCAGAAGTTCTCGAATGGCGCAGGTATTCGCGATGTGCCGGCTCTCGGCCAGTCGAATCAGCTCTGACCGAACTTCCGCGCGTGCTCCACCGCGTACTTGATCAGCTCCGCCTGCCCCTCGATGCCCAGCCGCCGCTTGATGCTCTGCCGGTGCGCCTCCACCGTGCGCACGCTCAGGCCCAGGTCGCGCGCGATCTGCTTGCTCGATTCCCCTCGCCCCAGCGCCGAAAGGATCTCGCTCTCGCGCGGCGTGAGCAGGGGGCGCGGCTCCTGCGTGCGGAAGAGCTTCTTCGACACGGCCGGGCTCAGGAAGGTGCCGCCGGCCGACACCGCCTCGATGGCCGCGACGATCTCCGCCGCCGGCGCGTCTTTCAGCACGTAGCCGCGCGCGCCGGCCTGCAGGGCCTTCTGCACGTATTCGGGGTTGTCGTACATGCTGAGCATCACGATGTGCGGCGCGCCCTGGCGCTGCAGCAGCAGGGCCGCAAGCTCGATGCCGTTCATGTCCTTCATGCCGACGTCCATCAGCATGAGGTCGGGCCGCACGCTGTCGACTTGCGCGAGCGCCTCGGCCGCGCTGCCGGCCTCGCCGACGATCTCCAGGTTGGGCATGCTGCCCAGCCGCGCGCGCAGGCCGTCGCGCACCAGCGGGTGGTCGTCCACCAGGAAGAGGCGAATGGTGTCTGCGGTCATGCGGATGCGGCCCTTGCGTTGCGGGCCGGCACTTCGGCCTCGATGGAGGTGCGGCCTTGGTTCGAGTGCATGGCCAGCTGGCCGCCTATGGCTTCCATGCGCTCGCGCATGTTGCGCAGGCCGATGCCGCGGCGCGGGTCGAGCTGCACGGCATCGATGTCGAAGCCGGTGCCGTCGTCGCTCACCTCGAGCCGCACGCCGTCTTTCTCGTCGAAGGCCAGCGCCACGTGCACGTGCTGTGCGTCGGCATGCTTGCGCACGTTGGTCAGGGCTTCCTGCGTGAGGCGGAAGAGCGCGGTCTTCACCTCGGGCTGCAGCTCGAAGGCTTCGCCCTCGATCATCATCGACGCATCGACGGCGCCTTCGTCCCGGAACTCGTCGACCAGCCGCTCCAGCGCGGCGGGCAGGCCCAGCGTGTCGAGCAGCGCGGGGCGCAGCCGGTGCGAGATGCGGCGCACCTCCAGCAGCGAATCGTTCAGCCGCTGCAGCGCCTTGGGCAGCGCGGGCGGCGTGGGCTGGTGCCGGCTTTCCAGCGACTCCACGGCCGATTCGATGAGCAGCTTGGCCGACACCAGCGTCTGGCTGGTGCCGTCATGCAGCTCGCGCGCGAGGTGGCCGCGCTCTTCTTCCTGCGACTGCACCACGCGCCTTGCGAGCAGGCGCAGCTTGGCTTCGGCCGTGCGGTGCTCGCTGAGGTTCAGCAGCAGCCCGGCGGCGCTGACCACGCCCAGGCACAGCGCGGCAATGCCGGCTATCCACAGCAGCGTGGCGGTGACGTTGGCGTTCATCTGCCGGTCGAGGGTGTCCATGGTCGACTGGATGTCGTCCAGGTACAGGCCGGTGCCGACCATCCAGTTCCAGCGCGGCATGGCGGTGACGTAGCCGAGCTTGGGCGCCAGCTGCGCGCTCGACGGCTTGCGCCATTCGTATTCGACGTAGGCGCCGCCTTTTTCCTTCGCGCCCTTGATCAGGTCCTGGATGGTGTAGCGGCCTTGCGAATCGCGCATGCCCCACAGGTTCTGGCCCACCAGCTCGGGCTGGCGCGAATGCATGAGGGAGTTGCCTTCCATGTCGTAGACGAAGAAGTAGCCGTCGTCGCCATAGTTGAGCGCGGCCAGCCGGCGCAGTGCCTCGTTGCGGGTGGCCTCGTCGTCCTGGCCGGATTCGTACAGCGGCAGCAGGTTGCTCACGGCCAGGTCCACGTAGCTGCGCAGTTCGCTGCGGCGCTGGGCCATGTAACTGTTCTCGATGAGGGCGCGCTCGCGCTGGGCAAGGTCGTGCTCCTGGTGGCGCACGGCAAGGGCCACCAGCACCAGTGCGATGAGCAAGGGCGCGACGGCAAGCGCAACGATCTTGAGACGGAGATTCATCGGGCGGCAAGCCTACCACCGCGCACTTCTGCCAATGCCGGCCGCCTGGGCGGGCTGCTGATGCTGCTCAGTCTTGCGGGTTCAGCGCGGGCAGCAGGCCTCGGTCGCTCAGTGCGTCGAGCAATGCCTCCTGCTCGGCGCCGCCTTGCAGGATCAGGTCGAGCCCCTTGCCCGAAGGAGGGCGGATGGCCAGGAAAGAAAATTCGTAGCCGATGCCGCTCGCACGGCGAAGGGTGATACGCGATTGCAGCAGGTCGGACTGCCATTCGTCGTCGGTGCTGCGCAGCCGCGTACCGTGGAGCTCGAAGGCCCGCACCCGCGAGGGCGCGAAGGTGCTGATCCGCGAGATCGGAACGGCCCAGACCAGCCAGGCGACCAGCGGCATGAGAACGCAGAGGCCCACCATGGTCTTCACGAATCCCGCATTCGACGCATTGAGCAGCAGCGCGATGCCACCTGCGCCCGCCAGCGCATAGCCCGCCCAGATCCACGCCAGAAAGCACCGCCAGCAGAAAACCAGGGCGCGGCTTTGCAGCGTGCCTGCCCGTGTCGCCTTGGCGTTGCCTGCCTGTGCAAGATAGTGGTTGAAGACCGGCACGAGTTCATCGACGGGCGCCGCCAGCATCAGCTTTCTGAATGGCCGTGTATGAACGATCAGGTAGTTGTCGCTGTCGGGGATGCCTTCGAGGGCCAGCACGTCGATCCAGTCGACGTGGCCGAGGCCCTGCACGGAGAAGCCGGCTTCGCCGATGTCGACGGGCGTGCATTCGCTGAACGGCCTGGCCCGGCCCTTGGCCAGCCAATGCGTCTCGACCCAGATCCATGCCCGCACGACGGCCACCAGGCCCACCAGCCACAGCGCCACGAGTGCGAGCAAGGCCAGCATGTCCAGCGCGATGTGCCAGCCCTTGGCGTCCAGGTCGATCGCCCATGCCGCCCCGGCGACCAGCAACGCGGAGTAGGCCGTGCAGAGCACCAGGATGGGCCAGATGCCGCTGGCGTCTGTCTGGGTTACCTGGATGGAGCGCGAAAAAACCGGCGAACTCATCGGCTGCAAGGCAACTACCGGCTGGCCGCCGCCGCAGCAGGCTGCTGGCGGAACTCGGTCGCGTAGTACAGCAGCGCCACCAGCACATAGCCGCCACCCAGCAGGCACAGCCCGCTCCAGCCATGGAAGGCATACACGGCCGCCGCAATGCCGGAGGCCACCGCCGCGCAGATGAAGATGAAGGTCATGAACAGCCCGTTGAGCCGGCCGCGCAGTTCCGGCGCCAGCATGAAGAGGCTGCGGAAGTTGAGCACCTGGCATAGCTGCACCGCGCCGTCGAGCAGGATGCCCGCCGCCACCAGCCCGGCAAGCGAGCGGTAGTGCATGGCCACCGCCCCCAGCAGGAAGGAGAACAGCGCCACCGCAATCGCGATGCCCGTGGCCGGACGGGTCAGCCCGCGGTCGGCCAGCCGGCCGGCGATGGGCGCCATGAGCGCACCGGCGGCGCCGGCAAGCGCGAATGCCGCGATGCCGCCCTGCCCCATGCCGAATTCGTGCGCCAGCGCCAGCGGCACTGCCGTCCAGAAGGCCTGGAAGCCGGAGAACATCATTCCCTGGTACAGCCCGCGCCGGCGCAGCACCGGCGTGTTCCAGACGATGCCCGGCAGCGAGGCCATGGTGCGCGCATAGCCCACCGATGCATGCGGGCGGCGCTGCGGCAGCACGCGCCACAGCACCACGATGAGCGCGGCCATCAGCACCGCCGACAGCCAGAACACCGCGCGCCAGCCCAATGCGGAAGCCACCATGCTGGCAAAGGGCCGCGCCAGCATGATGCCGCCGAGCAGGCCGGCCATGATGTTGCCGACCACCTTGCCGCGCGTGGCCTCGGGCGCCAGGTGCGAGGCAAAGGGCAGCAGCACCTGCGCCGCGACCGCGCATGCGCCCACCACGAAAGAAGCGGCCAGGAAGGTGATGGCCGAGTCCGAGAGCGCGATGCCCACCAGCCCGATCACCGCGCCGAAGAGCGCGCCGACGATCAGCCGCCGGTTCTCGACCACGTCGGCCAGCGGCACCAGCAGCAGCAGGCCGGCGCCGTAGCCGAGCTGGGTGAGCGTCATGATGAGCCCGGCCAGGCCGGCGTGCAGCTGCAGCGTGTCGGAGATGGGGCCGATCAGCGGCTGCGCGTAGTAGATGTTGGCCACGCAAAGGCCGCAGGCCACGGCGAAGACCAGCGTCAGCAAGGGCGTGAGGCCGGCCGGTGAATGAGGAGTTTTGGAGGTTGAAGACACGAGGAATCCCGGTTTCTGCAGGGCAACCTCTAGGGTTATCCCGAGGGCCGGGGACCATAGCACGGGAGGCCGATTCGTGCAGATGGCCGCCGGGGCAACCCTGGATTCAATCCACGCTGGTCGGCCGGCCCGAGGCCACCCATGCGTCGAGCCCGCCGGTCAGCGGCAGCGCCCGGCGCGCGCCACGGGCCAGCAGCACGCGCGCAGCCTGCGCGGCCGAAACTTCGTTGGGGCAGTTGCAATACAGCACCACGTCGCGGCCCCGGGCATGCGACAGGTCGAGGTTGCGCTGCTGCAGCGCCTTGAGCGTGTACGGCATGGCGCCCGGAATGCGGCGCGGATCGACCTGCAAGCCGGCCTTGCCCCGCACGTCGATCACCAGCGGCGGTTCTTCGCTGGAGAGCAGTTCGTGCAGCTCGTCGACCGAGATGCGCGGCATGCCGGTAAGCCGCATGAAGGCCCGGCGGCGCCAGTAGCGCACCGCAAGAATCACCAGCAGCAGCACGCCCAGCGCCAGCGTGGCGATGCCGCCGGCCTGCGCCATGATGGCCAGCACCTCCTGGATCTGGTTGCGGAAGACCCAGCCCAGCCCGAGAAACAGGCCGGTCCAGACCAGCGCCGCGCCAATGTCGAAGCCGATGAAGCGCCGCACCGACATGCCCAGCGCCCCCGCCATCGGCGGCGCCACCACCGACACGCCCGGCACGAACTTGGCCGCCACCAGCGACAGCCCGCCCCAGTCGGTGATGAGCGATTCGCCGCGCCGCACGCAGGTGTCCGGCGACAGCGAAATGCGGCACAGGAGGCGCATGAACCGGTAGCCGAAGCGCCGGCCCGCATAGAACCACGCCGCGTCGCCCAGCAGGTTGGCAACCACCGCGGCCAGCACCACCCCGGGCACCGACACGTCGCCCGCCGCCAGCAGCGCGCCGGTGAGCACCAGCACGGCGGCGGCCGGCACGGGCAGCCCCAGGCGCGCGGCGAAGCTGACGGCAAACACCACCAGAATGGCGTTCTGCACGAGCAGCGACATCAGCTGCGCCATGCGGACTTTCGGGGGGTTCGGGAGGGGTTCATGCCACCGGCGATTCTCCCGCATGCCGCAAGGACGCACCGCCCCACGGTCATTCGCGGGGTGCGCCGGGCAGTGCTACCTCGCAACGCTGAAGCCGAAATTGTTCAGCCCGCCCTGGCGCGACGCGCCGACCTGCCCGCCATGCATGCTCGCCACCGCCTTCACGATGGCCAGCCCCAGCCCGTGGCCGTGGTGCTCGCCCCGGTCGTTGCGCGAGGCATCGGCGCGGTAGAAGCGATCGAACAGGTGCGGCAGGTGCCGCGCATCGATGGGCGCGCCGGGGTTGGACACGGTGATCCAGGTCACGGCCTCTTCCTCGCGCAGCGTGACGGCGATGTGCGCGCCCGGCTCCGAATGCTCGATGGCGTTCTGCAGCAGGTTCGACATGGCGCGGCGGAACAGCGCGCTTTCCAGCCGGGCCTCGGTGTGCACGTCGCCCTCGATGGACACCTGCGTGCGGGTCTCGTCGAGCACGAACTCGAAGAACTCGATGGTCTTGTGCACCTCCTGCGCCACCGGCGTGAGCACCAGGCCGGTGGCCACCTCGCCGCGGTCGGCGCGCGCGAGGAACAGCATGTCGTTGACGATGGAGCGCACCCGCTCCAGGTCTTCCAGGTTGGCCTGCAGCACTTCCTGGAATTCGGCTGCGCTGCGCTGGCGCGACAGCGCCACCTGCGTGCTGCCGATGAGGTTGGCCAGCGGCGTGCGCAGCTCGTGCGCCACGTCGGCGTTGAAGGCCTCGAGCTGGCCGTAGGCTTCTTCGAGCCGGGCGAGCGCGCCGTTGAAGGCCTCGGTCAGCGCCGACAGCTCCACCGGCAGCGGCTCGGAGCGCAGCCGCTGCGACAGCGTCTTGGGCCGCAGGGCCTGCGCCTCGCGCGACAGCCGCTCCAGCGGCCGCAGCCCCACGCGCGCGATCCAGTAGCCGGCCACCGCCACCACCAGCACCGCGCCCAGCCCGAGCCCGATCAGCGCGGTCAGGAAGGCCTGGCGCGTGCGCTCGTAGGGCTCGGTGTTGTGCCCGACGATCAGCCGCACCGCCGGCCGCTGGTCGAGGGGATCGATGTGCACCGACAGCGTGCGGAACGGCCGCGCCTGCCCCGGCAGCTCGATGACGCTGCTGTGGCCGTTGGCCTCGCGCGTGAGGCCGTCTATTTCTGCCAGGCCCTTGCCGTACTGGAAGCGCGGATCGTCGCTGAGCACCCAGAAGCGCACGCTGCCGTCGGCGGGCGTGAGCGCGTCCATGCGTGCCTGCACGCGCGACCAGCGCTCGGGGGTGCCGATGGCCTTGATCCAGAACTGCAGGTTCTTGAGGGTGGTGTCCAGTTCTTCGTACTGGTGCCGCTCCAGCTCGCGCGCCAGCACGTTCTGCAGCGCGAAGCCCGCCAGCGCGAATGTCGCGAGCGCCACGGCCGCGAACATGAGCACCAGCCGGGCGGTGATGGAGCGCTTCACGGCGCCTGGCCCTCGGCCGGCGCGTCGCGCACCTCCATCACGTAGCCCATGCCGCGGATGGTGTGCAGCAGCTTGGGGCTGAAGGGCACGTCGATCTTGTCGCGCAGCCGCTTGATGGCCACCTCGACCACGTTGGTGTTGCTGTCGAAGTTCATGTCCCACACCAGCTCGGCAATGGCCGTCTTCGACAGGATCTCGCCCTGGCGCCGGGCCAGCACGGCCAGCAGCGCGAATTCCTTGGCGGTGAGGTCGATGCGGGTGCTGCCGCCACCACTGCCGCGAAATGCCTTGCGCGCCAGCAGGTCGATCTGCAGGTCGGCAATGCGCAGCTGCATCGGCTCCTGCTTGCGGCCGCGCCGGTTCAGCGCCTGCAGCCGCGCCAGCAGCTCCAGAAAAGAGAAGGGCTTGATGAGGTAGTCGTCCGCGCCTTCGTGCAGGCCCTTGATGCGGTCCTCCACCCGGTCGCGCGCGGTGAGCATGATGACCGGCGTCTGCTTCACGGCGCGCAGCTCGCGCAGCACCGAGAAGCCGTCCTGCCCCGGCAGCATCACGTCGAGCACGATCACGTCGTAGTCGTGCGTGAGCGCCAGGTGCTGGCCGTCGATGCCGTTGTGTGCCATGTCGACCGCGCAGCCCTGCTCGGTCAGCCCCTTGGAGAGGTAGTCCGCGGTTCTCAGTTCGTCTTCGACAATCAGGATCTTCATGGCGTCTTCTTCTGTGTCTCCGTCCCTGCCCATGATGTCAGCCGGCGCTCGTCAATGCGCCTCGGCCGGCACCGGCGCCTTGCCTTCCTTCCCGGCTTTCCTGGCCTTGCGCGCTTCCTTGCGGCTCAGATACCAGTAGTGGGCGCGGTCGAGGTACAGGTAGACCACCGGGGTCGTGAACAGGGTGAGTGCCTGCGAGAGTATCAGCCCGCCGACCATCGCGTAGCCCAGCGGGCGGCGCAGCTCGGAACCCGATCCGTGGCCCAGCATCAGCGGCAGGCCCGAGAGCAGCGCGCACATGGTGGTCATCATGATCGGGCGGAAGCGCAGCAGGCAGGCCTGGTAGATGGCGTCGTGCGGCGACATGCCCTGCTCGCGCTCGGCCTTGAGCGCGAAGTCGATCATCATGATGCCGTTCTTCTTCACGATGCCGATGAGCAGGATGATGCCGATGAGCGCGATCACGCTCAGGTCGTAGCCGCCCGCCATCAATATCAGCAGCGCCCCCACGCCGGCCGAGGGCAGCGTCGAGAGAATCGTCAGCGGGTGGATGTAGCTCTCGTACAGCAGGCCCAGCACGATGTACACCGCCACCAGCGCCGCGGCAATCAGGTAGGGCTGCGAGGCCAGCGAGTCCTGGAAGGCCTGGGCCGTACCCTGGAACGAGCCGGTCAGCGACTGCGGCAGGCCCATGTCGGCCTGCGCCTTGTTGATGGCGTTCACCGCGCCGCCCAGCGCCACGCCCGGTGCCAGGTTGAACGAGATGGTCACCGCCGGGAACTGGCCCTGGTGGCTGATCGACAGGTACGCCGTCTTGCTGGTGTCCACCTTCACGAAGGTCGACAGCGGCACCTGCTGCCCGGTGATGGGCGAGCTCAGGTAGAGCTTGCTGAAGAGCGTGGGGTCCTGCTGCAGGCTGGGCGTGACTTCCAGCACCACGTGGTAGCTGTTGAGCTGCGTGAAGTACTGCGCCACCTGGCGCTGGCCGATCGCGTCGTAGAGCGTGGCGTCGATGGTGGCCGGCGTGATGCCGAAGCTCGATGCGCGGTCGCGGTCGATGGTCAGCACGGCGGACGCGGCGGCGTTCTGCTGGTCGGTGGCCAGGTCGGTGAGCTCGGGCAGCTGCTTGAAGCGCGCGAGCAGCTTGGGCGCCCAGGTGTTGAGCTCTCCCAGGTCGGCGTCGGTCACCGTGTACTGGTACTGCGTGCGCGAAGCACGCCCGCCCACGCGGATGTCCTGCCCCGCCTGCAGGAACAGGTTCACGCCCTGCACCTTGGCCAGTTGCGGGCGCAGCCGCGTGATGATCTCGTCGGCGGTGGCGGTGCGGCCCTCGTCCTTGGGCTTCAGGCTGATGAAGAAGTTGCCGGTGTTGTAGGTGGAAGAGCTGCCGTTCATGCCGAAGCCGGTCACGTCGGGGTCCTTGCGCACCACGTCGGCCAGCTGGAGCATGCGGGCGTTCATCGACGCGAAGGAAGCGTCCTGCCCCGACTCGGCAAAGCCCGAGATGAAGCCGGTGTCCTGCTGCGGGAAGAAGCCCTTGGGAATCACCGCGAACAGCACGCCCGTGGCCGCCACTGTGGCAATGAACACCATCAGCGTGATGAACTGGTGGTCCAGCACCACGTGCAGCCCGCGCTTGTAGCCGCTGAGCATGGCGTCGAAGCCGCGCTCGAACAGCAGGTACAGCCGCCCGTGCTTGCTGCCGTGCTCGTTCTTGAGGAAGCGCGAGCACAGCATGGGCGTCAGCGTGAGCGAGATGACCACGCTTACCACGATGGTCAGCGTGACCGTGACCGCGAACTCGCGGAAGAGGCGCCCCACGATGCCGCCCATGAGCAGCAGCGGAATGAACACCGCCACCAGCGACACCGAGATCGAGATGATGGTGAAGCCGATCTCGCCCGCGCCCTTGTAGGCCGCCTCCATCGCCGTCATGCCCTCTTCGACGTAGCGGTAGATGTTCTCCAGCATCACGATGGCGTCGTCCACCACGAAGCCGACCGCGATGGTCAGCGCCATGAGCGAGAGGTTGTCCAGGCTGTAGCCCAGCAGGTACATCACCGCCACCGTGCCCAGCAGCGCGAGCGGCACCGTCACGCTGGGAATGAGCGTGGCCGGCACGTTGCGCAGGAACACGAAGATCACGGCCACCACCAGCACGATGGTCAGCAGCAGCGTGAACTCCACGTCCTTGACCGAGGCGCGGATGGTCTGCGTGCGGTCGATGATGGCGTTGACGTCGATGGTCGGCGGAATCGAGGCCTTCAGCCGCGGCAGCGCCGCGTTGATGCGGTCCACCGTCTCGATGACGTTGGCGCCCGGCTGCTTGGTGATGGCGAGCACGATGGAGCGGCCGTTCTGCACGTTGCTGCCGGCAGGCGCGGCGGCACCGGCGTAGGCCCAGCCGGCAATCTTGGAGTTCTCGGGGCCGTCGACCGCCACGCCCAGGTCGCGCACGCGGATGGGCGCGCCGTTGCGGTAGGCCAGCACCACGTCGTTCCAGGGCTGCGCCTTGAGCAGCTGGTCATTGGTGTAGACGGTGAAGCTCTGGCTGGGCCCATCGATGGTGCCCTTGGGCGCGTTCACGGTGGCCGACGAGAGCACGGTGCGCACGTCTTCCAGGCTCAGGCCCAGCGCGGCGAGCTTGGCCGGGTCGACCTGTATGCGCACGGCCGGCTTCTGCACGCCGCCGATGTTGACCAGGCCCACGCCCGATATCTGCGATATCTGCTGCGCGAGGATGTTGTCGGCGTAGTCGTTCACCTCGGTCAGCGGCAGCGTCTTCGACTGCACCGACAGGATGAGGATGGGCGCGTCGGCCGGGTTCACCTTGCGGAAGGTGGGCGGGCTCGGCAGGTTGGCCGGCAGCTGGCCGGTGGAGGCGTTGATGGCGGCCTGCACGTCGAGCGCGGCGGCGTCGATGCTGCGGTCGAGGTCGAACTGCAGCGTGATCTGGGTGTTGCCCAGGCCGCTGGTGGACGTCATCTGCGACAGGCCCGCGATCAGCGAGAAGTTGCGCTCCAGCGGCTGCGCCACGTTGGAGGCCATGGTCTCCGGACTGGCGCCGGGCAGGCTGGCCGAGACCTGGATGGTCGGAAAGTCGACCTGCGGCAGCGGCGCCACCGGCAGCAGCGGAAACACCGCCGCACCGACCAGCAGGATGGCCAGCGCCAGCAGCGTGGTGCCGATGGGGCGCTTGATGAATGTGGCGGAGATGCTCAATTGCTGCTCCCGCCGGCGGGCTTGTTGGCGTCGGTGCCGCCACCGGCCGCGCCCTTCTGCGCGGGCGGCGGCTCCACGACGGTGGCGCCGGGCTTGAGCTTGTACTGGCCGTCCACCACCACGCGCTGGTTCGCGCTCAGGCCCTTGTCGATCACGGCCGTGCCGTCGGCGATCTGCACCACGTGCACCGGCACGTTGCCGACCTTGTTCTGGTCATCGACCACCCAGACGTAGGTGCTGTCCTGGCCGCGCTGCACGGCGGCGGCGGGCACGGTGAGCGAGTCGGGCCGGCGGTCGAGCTGCAGCCGCACGTTGACGTACTGGCCGGGCCACAGCGAATGCTGCGGGTTGGCGAAGCTGCCCTTGAGCTGCACGGTGCCGCTGGTGGTGTCGATCTGGTTGTTCAGCAGGATGAGCTTGCCGGTGCCCAGCATCTGCGCGCCGCTGCGGTCGTAGGCCACCACCGTGAGCGGCTGGCTGCTTTTCTGCTGCAGGCGGTTGATGTCCTGCACCGCGTCTTCGGGCAGCGTGAACTGCACGGCGATGGGGTCGATCTGGTTGATGACCACCAGCCCGTTGGTGTCGGCCGCGTGCACGATGTTGCCGGGGTCCACCAGCCGCGCGCCGACGCGCCCGTCCATGGGCGACGAGATGCGCGTGAAGCTGAGCTGCACTTCGGCGTACTTCACCTGCGCGGCATCGTTCTGCACGGTGGCCTCGAGCTGGTTGACCAGCGCCTTCTGCGTGTCGAGCTGCTGCTGCGTGGCCGCGTCCTGCGCGATCAGCGTGGTGTAGCGCTTGAGGTCGGCGCGGGCGTTGGCAAGCGTGGCCTGGTCCTTCGCCCGGGTGGCCTGCGCCTGCGCGAGCTGCGCCTGCAGCGTGCGTGGGTCGAGCTGCGCGAGCATCTGGCCGGCCTTCACGTCCTGCCCTTCCACGAAGCCGACCTTGTCGAGCTGCCCGTCAATGCGGGCCTTGACGGTGACGGTGGCCATCGACGCCACGGTGCCGATGCCGCTGCGGTAGACCTGCACGTCCTGCTGCTTGACGCGCGCCGTGGTCACCTGCACCGGTGGCGCTGCCTGAGCGGCCTCGGGCTTGGCGGCATGGGCGGAATGGTGGGTAAGCGCCCAGGTGCCGCCGCCCAGCACGAGCACGAGCGCGGCGGTGGCGAGCCAGGTCGATCGGCGCTGGAACAGAGGGTGCCCGGTGGCGGTGGTGAGTGTGGTCGTCATGGCATCAATTCCTGGAAATCTTGTCGGCGCTTGCGACTGCATCGGCGGCGCTCCAGCCGCCGCCCGTGGCCGCGATCAGCGAGACGCTGGCGGCCAGCTGGCGGCCCAGCACTTGCGCGGCGGTGCGCTGGTTGGTGAGCGACAGCGTCTGCGCCGTCACCACGCTCAAGTAGGTGGCCGTGCCGGCGCGGTACTGGGCCAGGGCCAGCCGCTCGGCAAGCTGGGCGGAGCGCACGGCGTCGGCCTGCAGCGTCGATTCGCTGTCGAGCACGCGCAGGGTGGCCAGGTCGTCTTCCACCTGCTGGAAGCCGCCGAGCACGGTCTGCTTGTATTGCGCGACGGAGGCGTCGTAGGCGGCCACGGCCTGGTCGGTGTGGGCCTTGCGCAGGCCGCCGTCGAACACGGTCTGCGCAAGCGCCGCGCCCAGCGACCACACGCGGCTGGGCGTGTTGAACAGCGTGGCCAGGCTGGCCGCGCTGAAGCCGCCGCTGGCGCTGAGCGTGATCTGCGGGTAGTAGGCCGCCTTGGCGACGCCGATGTTGGCGTTGGCGGCCTGCACGCGGCGCTCGGCGCCGGCGATGTCGGGCCGGCGCTCGAGCAGTTCCGACGGCAGGCCCGCGGGCGACACCGGCAGCTGCACATGCAGTGCCGAGGCCGAGGAAAGCGATTCGGCCGTCTGCGGCTGGCCCGAAGATTCCAGCGGCGGCAGCGAGAACGAAGCCGGCGCCTGCCCGGTCAGCACGGCGATGGCGTGCTCGAGCTGCGCGCGCTGCGCTTCGAGGTCGACCGCCTGCGCCTGCGCGGTCTTGAGCTGGCTTTCGGCCAGCGCCACGTCGGAGCGCAGCACGGTGCCGGCGGCGTACTGGTGCTGCGTGAGTTCGAGCGCCTTGGCATAGGCGGCGGTGGTGCTGGCGTACAGGTCGCGCTCGAGGTCGATGACGCGGATCTGCAGGTAGTCCTGCGCGAGCGTGGTCTGGATGCTCAGGCGCGCGCCGGCCAGGTCGTCGGCGCTGGCCTGCTCGCTGGCGGTGCCCGCCTCCACCGAGCGGCGCACCGAGCCCCACAGGTCGGGCTCCCAGCTCGCGCCCAGGCCCAGGGTGTCGGTGGTGCCCAGCTTGACGACGCCGGTGCTGTTGCTCTGCGCCCGCACGGCGCCGGCGTTCAGGCCGACGGTCGGGAAGAAGTTGGCGCGCGCCGCCGCGGTGATGGCCTGCGCCTGGCGGTATTGGGCCTCGGCGACGCGGATGTTCTGGTTGGCCGCGTTGGCCTGCACCATCAGCGCGCCGAGGGTGCTGTCGCCGTAGGCGTCCCACCAGGGATGGTCGGCGTCGATGGTCTGCGGCGCGGCGGTTTTCCAGGGGCCGCCGGTTTCCTTGAAGGCGGTGGGCACGTCCATCTGCGGGCGGACGTAATCGGGACCGACGGCGCACCCCGCAAGGAGCAGGACGGCCAGCGCGAGGGCCGCGCGCGATAGAGGGGGTGCGTCAGGGAGGACCATGATGGGGCCACTCTAGGCAACCCCTTCAAACCCCTCGCTGTCGACTAACTGACAGTTCTGACAGTTTCCGCTTTGCTCCCTCCCCCGCTGGGGGAGGGTTGGGGTGGGGGCACGGCGGCGCTCGATGATGCATTGCGCTTATCCGAGGTCCTGCCCCCATCCCGGCCTTCCCCCAGAGGGGGAAGGAGAAATACGACGAACTCAGCGTGGTGCGTCGCCTTTGCGGTATTCGGCGGTCAGTTCGTCGAGCTTCTGCTTCAGCGCCGGATCGAGCTTGTATTCGGCAGCCGCCAGCGTCGCATCGAGCTGGTCGGGACGGCTCGCGCCGAGCAGCGGCGCGGTGATCAGCGGGTTCGCCATGACCCACGCCACGGCCAGCGTGGCCAGCGGCACGCCGGCTTCGTCCGCCAGCTTGTGCAGTTGCGCCACGGTGTTGAAGCTGCGTTCGTTCCAGTAGCGGTCCTGGTACATGTTGCCGGCGGTGCCGAGGGTGAAGCGGGTGTTGTCCTCGGGCTTGGCGCCGGCCTTGTACTTGCCGGTGAGCAGGCCGCCGGCCAGCGGGTTGTAGGGAATCACGCCCAGCCCTTCCTCGCCCGCCAGCGGCAGCAGCTCGCGTTCGATCTCGCGGAACAGCAGGCTGTAGCGCGGCTGCACCGACACATAGCGCGTGAGCTTGTGCAGCTCGGCCTTGCCCAGCGCGCGGGCCAGCCGGTAGGCCAGGAAGTTCGACACGCCCACATAGCGCGCGCGGCCCGATTTCACGATGACGTCGAGCGCCTCCAGGCTTTCCTCGAGCGGCGTCTCGCGGTCGTCGCTGTGCAGCTGGTACAGGTCGACGTGGTCGGTCTGCAGCCGCTTGAGCGACGCGTCGATCGCGTCCAGCAGGTGCTTGCGCGACGCGCCCTGGTCCCAGCTGTTGGGGCCGACCTTGCCGACCGCCTTGGTGGCGACCACGAAACGGCGGCGGCCCACCGGCCCCTGCTTCTGCAGCCAGCGGCCGATGATTTCTTCGGTGCGCCCGGTGGTCTCGACGGTGCCGCCGAGCGGGTACACGTCGGCCGTGTCCAGGAAGTTGATGCCGCCCTCGGCCGCCTTGTCGAGGATCTGGTGCGACACGGTCTCGTCGGTCTGCAGGCCGAAGGTCATGGTGCCCAGGGCCAGGCGGGACACGGTAAGGCCGGTGCGGCCGAGACGGGTGGTGGGAATGCTCATGGTGTTCGGTTCTCGCTCAGGGGAGATGAGAAATGAGGATGGAAGGGGCGGCGGCCATCATAGGCACGGCCGCGCAATCCTGCAGGCGGGTGGCGCTTTCAGGTGCTTTCCGCACGCACGCCGGGCGCGCCGCGCTCCACCGAGAAACGGGCCATGGTGCCGACCGGCGAGTCGGCCGTCTTCTCGTCTTCCACCGCGCGGAACTCGACCGCGCAGCCGCGCCCGTCGAGCGTCATGAGCGCGTAGCCGCGCCTGTCGGCCCGGCCGTAGCGCAGGTGCGGGTTCTTCGCGCGCATGTTGGCCACGCTGGCGGCGCTCGGCCCTTCGGAGGTGATGGCGCCGCCGACGAATTCGGTCGCGACCAACGGCCCCTGCTGCGCATCGCCCTGCCGCAGGTCGGCGGCCCAGAAGGCGTGCACGTCGCCGCTGGCCACCAGCGCGTTGCCGCCGCGCGCCTTGTGCGCGGCCAGTCCGTCGAGCAGGCGCGCGCGAGCGGCGGCGTAGCCGTCCCAGCCGTCCATCCAGTAGCCGTGCTCGGGGCCGCGCTTGCGGTCGGCCTCGGCCAGCAGCGTGGGCTGGGCGATGAGCGTCCAGCGCGCGGGCGGCGCCGCGAGCTCGCGCGCCAGCCATGCCTCCTGCTCGGCGCCGAAGAGGCTGCGCTCCGGCGAAAGGCGATCGGCGCAATCGGCCAGCGGCGGGGCACTGCGGCCGGCCAGGCAGGCGTGGTGCGAGCGGTACTGGCGCCCGTCGGTCAGCAGCACGTCGAGCATGCGGCCGAAGCGGTGGCGGCCGTAGATGGTGGCATCGGCGCCGCGCGGGCGCATGCTGGCGGGCACGGGCATGTGCTCGTACCAGGCCTGGTAGGCGGCAGCGCGGATCGCGAGGAACTGCGCGGGATCGGCGGTGCGCGGCGACACGTCGGTCGTGTAGTCGTTGGCCACCTCGTGGTCGTCCCAGGTCACGAGCCAGGGGAAGGCGGCGTGCGCGGCCTGCAGTTGCACATCGGCCTTGTAGAGCGCGTAGCGGTCGCGGAACTGCGCCAGCTGCGTGGGAATGCCGCCCTCGTGCCGCCGCACCTGGTGCGAAGCGCGGGAGCTTTCGTAGATGTAGTCGCCAAGGTGCACGACGAAGTCGAGCGGCTGCGCGGCCATGTCGCGGTAGGCGGCGTAGTAGCCCTGCTCGTAGTGCTGGCAGGAGGCGAAGGCGAAGCGCAGCGGCTGCGAGGCTTCGTCGGTCTCGGCGGGCGTGGTGCGCGTGCGCCCGGCGGCGCTGCGATCGCCGCCTGCCGTGAAGCGGTACCAGTACCAGCGGCCCGGCGCAAGGCCGCGCACCTCGACGTGCACCGAGTGCGCGAACTCGGCCGTGGCGGTGGCCGCGCCCTTTGCCACCACGCGCCCGAAGCCTTCGTCGTCGGCGACTTCCCAGCGCACCTCGACCGGTGCATCGCCCATGCCGCCGCCTTGCAGGGGCTCGGGAGCCAGCCGCGTCCAGAGCACGAAGCCATCGGCTGTAGGCGTGCCCGAGGCCACGCCCAGCGTGAACAGCGCCCGAGACGCGGGCTGCGCGTTCAGCCTCAGGAAGGGATGGCCCAGCGAAGCGGCAGCGAGGCCGCTGAAAAGGAGCTGTCGGCGGGAGAATTTCTGCATTGCCGCGCTCTTCTTCATTTGCACGCGGCGGCGTTCACGTTGGCATCGATCATCCCGGCAATGTCGTCCGGTTCGCTCTGCCCTGTCAATCGGCGCGGTCGGGCGGGCGCCGATGGCTCAGCAGGCGATGGCCGCCGGCCGCTGCCGCGCGTCGGCGCGGGCGCTGGCGATCGCCCAGCCGAACACGCCCATGCCTGCCAGCGCAAGCAATGCGCCGACCCAGCCGGTGGAAGTCCAGCCCAGCCCGGCCGCAATGGCGACGCCGCCGAGCCATGCACCCAGCGCGTTGGCCATGTTGAAGGCCGAGTGATTGAGCGCCGCCGCCAGCGTCTGCGCGTCGCCGGCCACGTCCATCAGGCGGATCTGCAGCGCCGGGCCGATGGCCACGGTGGTGCCGATGAGAAACACGTTGATCGACGCGGTCACCATGTTGTGGGCCGCGAAGGTGAACATCGCGAGCACCAGCGCCGCGTAGACCAGCAGGCCGCCGATGGTGCGCATGAGCGACTTGTCGGCCAGCCGCGAGCCCACGAGGTTGCCCATGACCATGCCGAGGCCGAACAGCGCCAGCACGAAGGGCACGCCGCCCAGCGGCATGCCGGCCACTTCGATCAGCGTGGGCTTGATGTAGCTGAACACCGCGAACATGCCGCCGAAGCCGATGGCGCCGATGCCCAGCGTGAACCACACCTGCTTGCGCTTGAGCGCGCCGAGTTCGCGCCACGGGCTGGCGCCGGCGGCCGGGGCCATGTCGGGGATGTCGCGGCGCAGCAGCGCGATGGCCACCAGCGCGATGACGCCGACGAAGACGAAGGCCGCGCGCCAGCCGAAGATCTGGCCCAGCCAGGCCGCGATGGGCACGCCCACCAGCGTGGCGCCGGTGAGCCCCAGCATGACGAGCCCCACGGCCCGCGCGCGCCGCCCCGGTGGCGCGAGCGTGGCGGCCACCAGCGCGGCCACGCCGAAGTAGGTGCCGTGCGGCAGGCCGGCCGCAAAGCGCAGCAGGTTCAGCAGCAGGTAGTTGGGCGCGATGGCGCTGGCGAAGTTGCCGGCCGCGAACACGGCCATGAGCGCGATCAGCAAGGCGCGGCGGCGCCAGCCGGCGGCGAGCACCGCGAGCACCGGCGCGCCGATGACCACGCCGAGCGCATAGGCGCTGATGACGTGCCCGGCCTGCGGAATGCTCACGCCGATGTCCTTGGCGACTTCGGGCAGCAGGCCCATGATGACGAATTCGCCGGTGCCGATGGCGAAGCCGCCGACGCCGAGCGCAAGCACCGCGCGCAGGAAGTTGGCGGGCTTGCCGGACGGCAGCGAAAAGGAGGAAATGTCGGTGCCCGCGCTTTCCGGCGCGGTTGGGGAGGCGTTCAAGGCCAGGCTCCTGGGAGGTGCCCGGCAGCAGCGGGCAAAGCCCGATTTTAGGGTTAACCCTGAAATCCCGCCGATACGGAATTGCCGAAGACCTTGTACTCGCAAGGCCGCGAGGCCCTGGCAGCAAGGCTCAGATGGCCACCAGCTGGCGCACGCCCTGTGCTTCCATGTCCTTGCCGAGGCCGCGCGCGATGACCTCGCCGCGCTCCATCACGAGGTAGTCGTCGGCCAGTTCCTGGGCGAAGTCGTAGTACTGCTCGCACAGCACGATGGCCATGTCGCCGCGGTCGGCCAGCATGCGGATGACGCGGCCGATGTCCTTGATGATGCTGGGCTGGATGCCTTCGGTGGGCTCGTCGAGGATGAGGAGCCTGGGCTTGGGCGCCAGGGCGCGCGCGATGGCAAGCTGCTGCTGCTGGCCGCCGGAGAGGTCGCCGCCTCTTCGGTTGATCATCTGCTTGAGCACGGGGAACAGGTCGTACAGCTCCGAGGGGATGGGCGTGCTGCCGCTCTTGTATGCCAGGCCCATGCGCAGGTTTTCTTCGACGGTGAGCCTCGCGAAGATCTCGCGGCCCTGGGGGACGAAGCCGATGCCGGCCCTGGCCCGGTCGTAGGGGGTGGCCTTGTGGATGGGCTTGCCTTCGAGTTCGATGCTGCCGCTCTTGATGGGCACCAGGCCCATGAGCGACTTGAGCAGCGTGGTCTTGCCTACGCCGTTGCGGCCCAGCAGCACGGTGACTTTGCCCAGCTTGGCTTCGAAGCTCACGTCCCGGAGGATGTGGGAGCCGCCGTAGTACTGGTGGATGTTTTTTACTGTCAGCATTTTTTGGGCTCCTTCCTGGTTTCGTTTGGAGGGCGCCCGGTACGCGGCGCGGCGCGGTCGGCCCCGCTATGCCGGCCCTTCGGGCTGCCCTGCGGTGCTCGCGTTTCGCGGGGTCTCGCAGAACTCGCTTCGCTCAGACAGCTGCGAGCCCTGATCCGCGAAACGCTGCGCTCCTCGGCGGCACAGAGGGGCCGCCCACACCGCGCCGCGTACCGGGCGCTTGTCGTGATGTTGATGCCGTCTGCCCTCACCCCGGCCCTCTCCCAGTGGGAGAGGGAGGAAGGCAGGGGGTGCGCCACCGCTCTGACCACGGCGACGGGGGCTTCAGCGACCAAGATAAACCTCGATCACGCGTTCGTCCGCCTGCACTTCATCGAGCGTGCCCTGAGCCAGCACGGAGCCGTCGCACAGCACGGTGACGATCTCGGAGATCGTGCGGATGAAGCTCATGTCGTGCTCGACCACCATCAGCGAATGCTTGCCCTTGAGGGTGAGGAACAGCTCGGCGGTGCGCGCCGTCTCTTCGTCGGTCATGCCGGCGACCGGCTCGTCGAGCAGCAGCAGCTTCGGGTCCTGCATCAGCAGCATGCCGATTTCCAGCCACTGCTTCTGGCCGTGGCTCAGGTTGCCGGCCAGGCGCGACACGCTGTCGGCGAGGTGGATGGTCTCCAGCACCTCGGCCAGGCGGTCGCTCTGCGCCGAATCGAGCTTGAACAGCATCGATGCGCGCACGCCCTTGTTCGTCTTGAGCGCGAGCTCGAGGTTCTCGAACACCGTCAGATGCTCGAACACCGTCGGCTTCTGGAACTTGCGGCCGATGCCGAGCTGCGCGATTTCCGCTTCGCGGTGGCGCAGCAGGTCGATGGTGCTGCCGAAGAACACGGTGCCCGAGTCGGGCCTCGTCTTGCCGGTGATGATGTCCATCATCGTCGTCTTGCCCGCACCGTTCGGCCCGATGATGCAGCGCAGCTCGCCCGGCGCGATGTCCAGCGACAGCTTGTTGATGGCCTTGAAGCCGTCGAAGCTCACGCTCACGTCTTCCAGATAGAGGATGCGGCCGTGCGTGACGTCGACCTCGCCCGGCGTGACATGGCGGCCGAAGTCCGCGGCGCGGCCGCCAGACTCCGTGCTGCCGCTCACATAGTGAAGACCGCTGGCGCGTGCGGCGCGCTCGGCGCCGGCTTCCATCAGGTCGGGCGTCATGCGCGTGCTCCCTTCGCGTCCACCGGCAGCGAGGCCAGGGCGTCGGGCTCCATGCCCTGCTCCGCGGCCACTGCGCGCCGTGCTTCCTGCACCGGCTCCTCGCTCAGCGCCTGCTTCTTCTCCCTCGACAACCACTTGCGCACCAACCCCACGATGCCGTTCGGCAGGAACAGCGTGACAGCAATGAACAAGGCACCCAGAAAGTACAGCCAGTATTCCGGGTAGGCCACCGTGAGCCAGCTCTTGGCGCCGTTGACGATGAAGGCGCCGATGATGGGACCGATGAGCGTCGCGCGCCCGCCCACGGCCGCCCAGATGGCGATCTCGATGGAGTTGGCCGCGCTCATCTCTCCCGGGTTGATGATGCCGACCTGCGGCACGTACAGCGCGCCGGCCACGCCGCACATGACGGCGGAGATGACCCAGATCGTGAGCTTGTACGGCAGCGGGTTGTAGCCCGAGAACATCACGCGCGTTTCGGCATCGCGAATGGCCTGCAGCACGCGGCCGAACTTGCTGCCGATGAGCCACCTGGCGAACAGGAAGAAGCCCAGCAGCGTGGCACCGGTGAGCGCGAACAGCGTCATGCGCATTTCCTGCGTGGCGATCGGAATATTCAGGATGCGCTTGAAGTCGGTGAAGCCGTTGTTGCCGCCGAAGCCGGTCTCGTTGCGGAAGAACAGCAGCATGGCCGCAAACGTCATGGCCTGCGTGATGATCGAGAAGTACACGCCCTTGATGCGCGAACGGAATGCGAAGAAGCCGAACACGAAGGCGATGAGGCCCGGCACCGCGACGATCAGGATCAGCGTGGCGATGAAGCTGTCGCTGAAGGTCCAGTGCCAGGGCAGCGTCTTCCAGTCGAGGAACACCATGAAGTCGGGGAGGTCGCTCTTGTAGTTGCCGTCGCGGCCGATCTGGCGCATGAGGTACATGCCCATCATGTAGCCGCCCAGCGCAAAGAACAGGCCGTGGCCCAGGGACAGGATGCCCGTGTAGCCCCAGATCAGGTCCATGGCCAGCGCACAGATGGCGTAGCACATGATCTTGCCGACCAGCGCCACCGCGTAGTCGCTCATGTGCAGCGGGCTGTCCACCGGCACCCACATGTTGAGAACGGGCGCCACCGCGCACACCACGATGAGTGCGACGAAGAAGGCCGTCCAGCCCTTGCCGCTCAGCAGCGGCCCCTTGGTTGGAAGTACGACCTTGCTCATGCCTCTGCGCTCCGGCCTTTCATTGCGAAGATGCCCTGCGGCCGCTTCTGGATGAAGATGATGATGAAAACGAGCACCGCGATCTTGGCAAGCACCGCGCCCGCCCAGCCCTCGATGAACTTGTTGAGAATGCCCAGCCCCAGCGCCGCATACACGGTGCCCGCGAGCTGGCCGACGCCGCCCATCACGACAACCATGAAGCTGTCGACGATGTAGCTCTGGCCCAGGTCGGGGCCGACGTTGCCGATCTGGCTCAGCGCGCAGCCGGCAAGGCCTGCGATGCCGGAGCCGAGCGCGAAGGCGTAGGTGTCGATGCGCGCGGTGTTCACGCCCATGCACGAGGCGATCGGGCGGTTCTGCGTGACGCCGCGCACGAAGAGCCCCAGGCGCGTCTTGCCGATGAGCCAGCCCATCGCCAGCAACACCAGGGCGGCGAAGATGATGATGCAGATGCGGTTCCACGGCAGCGTGACGTTGCTCAGCATGGTGAAGCCGCCGCTCATCCAGCCGGGGTTCTCGACGCCGACGTTCTGCGCGCCGAACAGCGAGCGCACGAGTTGCTGCAGCATCAGGCTGATGCCCCAGGTGGCGAGCAGCGTCTCGAGCGGGCGGCCGTAGAGGAAACGGATCACGCCGCGCTCCAGCACCGCTCCCACCAGCGCCGATGCGAGGAAGGACACGGGAATGGCGGCGACCAGGTACCAGCCGAAGGCCGCCTCCGGCATGTACTTCTGGAAGATGCCCTGCATCACGTAGGTGGCGTAGGCGCCGATCATCATCAGCTCGCCGTGGGCCATGTTGATCACGCCCATCAGCCCGTAGGTGATGGCCAGGCCCAGCGCGGCCAGCAGCAGCACGGAGCCCAGGCTGATGCCGCTGAACACGGCGTTGATGCGGTCGCCCCAGACCAGCGAGCCGTCGATGCTGGCGATCGACGCGACGATGGCGGCCTTGACGTCGGCCTCGGTCTCGTCGGCCAGGCGCTGGTTGAGCAGCAGCTTGGTGTCGGGGTTGCGGTTGTTGCCCAGTTCCTTGGCGGCGGCGAGGCGCTTGGCCTTGTCGGCGCTGGTGAGCATGCTGGCGGCGCGCACCAGTTCGAGCTGCGCCTTGATCTTGGGGTTGGTCTCGGCGGCCAGCGCCTTCTCGACCATGGGCACGCGCGATTCGTCGGGCTCCTTGAAGAGCGCCTGCGCGGCTTCGGCGCGCACGGCGTCGTCCTTGCTGGAGAGCTTGAGCGCGGCCTGCGCGGCATCGAGCGCGCCGCGCATGAGGTTGTTGTTGACGACGTCTTCCGCGGTGTCGGGCACCTTCAGCTCGGCGCCGGTGACGGGGTCGTAGCCCTTGTCGTCCTTCATCACGAAGACCTTGTCCTCGGTGTACTTGACCGCGTCGTCTGACATGGCCTGGATGAAGGCGGCGGTCTTGTCGTCGGCCGTGAGCACGGCCTTGTTGAGCGCGGCGATGCGGGCTTCGGATTCGCCGGAGGCGATGGCCCGGGCTTCGTCGGCGGTCAGCGCGTGGGCGGCCGATGCCATGAGGAGCATGGCGGCGAGTGCGCAGTGAAGGGTTCGTCGAAGCATCATGAAACTGGAAGTTGGGTTGGCCCCCTCCCCTTCCGGGGGAGGGTCGGGGTGGGGGCACGCGGCGCCCGTGCAAGCGCAATGCGCGAATCGACCGCCGTCAGCCCCCATCCCTGCCCTCCCCCGGCGGGGGAGGGAGAAACACACTTACATCGACTTGCCGGCGGGGTAGTCAGGCTTCTTGTCGTTGCCTTCGATGTACGGGCTCCAAGGCTTGGCCTTCACGGGACCCGGCGTCTTCCACACCACGTTGAACTGGCCATCGGCCTTGATCTCGCCGATGAACACGCTCTTGTGCAGGTGGTGGTTCTTCTCGTCCATCTTCGACACGATGCCCGAGGGCGCCGTGAAGGTCTGGCCGGCCATGGCGGCGATCACCTTGTCGGTGTCGGTCGACTTGGCCTTCTCCACAGCCTGCTTCCACATGTGGATGCCGATCCAGGTGGCTTCCATCGGGTCGTTGGTCAGCGGCTTGTCCATGTGGCCGGGGATCTTCTTGGCCTTGGCGTATTCGCTCCACTCCTTGATGAACGCCGTGTTGGTCGGGTTCTTCAGGCTCATGAAGTAGTTCCATGCGGCCAGGTGGCCGACCAGCGGCTTGGTGTCCACGCCGCGCAGCTCTTCCTCACCCACCGAGAAGGCGACCACGGGCACGTCCTTGGCCTTCAGGCCGGCGTTGCCGAGTTCCTTGTAGAAGGGCACGTTGGAGTCGCCGTTGATGGTCGACACCACCGCCGTCTTTCCGCCGGCCGAGAACTTCTTGATGTCGGCGACGATGGTCTGGTAGTCGCTGTGGCCGAAGGGGGTGTACTTCTCGTCGATGTCGGTTTCCTTCACGCCCTTGCTCTTGAGGTAGGCGCGCAGGATCTTGTTGGTGGTGCGGGGGTACACGTAGTCGGTGCCCAGCAGCACCCAGCGCTTGGCGCCGCCGCCTTCCTTGCTCATCAGGTAGTCGACGGCCGGAATGGCTTGCTGGTTGGGCGCGGCGCCCGTGTAGAACACGTTCTTCGAGAGTTCCTCACCCTCGTACTGCACCGGGTAGAACAGCAGGCCGTTCATTTCCTCGACCACCGGCAGCACCGACTTGCGCGACACCGAGGTCCAGCAGCCGAAGATCACCGAGACCTTGTCCTGGCCGAGCAGCTGCTTGGTCTTCTCGGCGAACAGGGGCCAGTTGGAGGCCGGGTCGACCACCACGGGCTCGAGCTGCTTGCCCAGCACGCCGCCCTTCTTGTTGATGTCGTCGATGGCCATCAGCACCGTGTCTTTCAGCACGGTTTCCGAAATGGCCATCGTGCCCGACAGCGAATGCAGCACGCCGACCTTGATGGTGTCGGCTGCGAATGCGGGCGCAGCAGAAATGCTGGCCAGCGCGACGGCGGCGGTAAGCGCCTTGAGTGTGAAACGACGTTGCATGTGGACTCCTGCTCCGGGGTTGGTTGAACCTTGTCGACAGCGCTTGGCTGGCGTGGAGAGGAGTCTGCGGAATGCACCAGGAAGGTGAAATACGCCGGGTGGCGTACAAGCCCATTTTGGGCATTAAGATACCCAAAATGGGAAAGATCTCGCCGTCATCGCCGGAAACATACAAGCCCACAGGCCTTGCAGATGCCCTGTTCACGAAAACTCAGCAGCGCGTGCTGGGGTATCTCTTCGGCCAGCCGGACCGAAGTTTCTTCTCCAGCGAACTGATCAAGCTCACCGGTGCCGGCTCGGGAGCCGTGCAGCGCGAACTCAAATACCTGACCGACTGCGGGCTGCTGACGACCTCTCGCGCAGGCAATCAGAAACACTACCAAGCCAACGCCGCATCACCGATTCACGAGGAACTGTGCAGCATCGTGCGCAAGACTTTCGGACTCGCGGGCCCGCTGCACGAAGCGCTGCAGCCGATCGCCGACAAGATCGACGCCGCATTCGTTTTCGGTTCTGTAGCCAGGAAGAGCGACACGGCCGCCAGCGACATCGACCTTTTCCTTGTCAGTGACGAACTTGCGTATTCAGACCTGTTTCTGGCGCTGGACGCCGTCTCGGCACGCCTTGGCCGTACAGTGAATCCGACCATATTCACAAGGAACGAACTGATGCGAAAGCTCAAGAACGGCGAATCATTCGTCACGCGCGTGATGGCACAGCCCAAGCTCTGGGTGATCGGCGACGCGAATGCCCTCCCCGCTTGAAAACCTGTGCGGTCCCTCGAAGCCGCTTGTCGCGGAAGCGCCTGACGCTCGCGAATTTGCCGGCTTGCTGCGTTCCGGGCAGGCGCGCCTGGTGGATGCGCAACTGGTGCAGCTGTCGCTGGAGAGCCGTTTCGACCTCGTCTACAACGCGGCGCATGCCATGTGCCTCGCCGCGCTGAGGTGGCATGGCTACCGCTCGAGCAATCGCTTCATCGTCTTCCAGGTACTGCCTCATACCCTGTCGCTGGGACCGGAGGTCTGGCGGGTTCTGGCCAAAGGCCATGAGATCCGCAATCTGGGCGAGTACGAAGGCGACCTGAACATCGACGAGCGCATCGTTCGCGATCTGATCACCGCCTGCCAGCGCGTGGCCGAGAAGCTGTCCGCACTTCCCGCGCCGTCACGCAGTTAGGCATTCGACCAGGGCACAGCGGGCTCGCAGAGCTTCTTCGAGCCCTGAGCGGCCTTGAACTGCGCAACCGCAAAAGCCCAGGCCATGCGCGTCGCGTCCGGCCCTTCGGGGTCGCTGAACAGCAGCTTCGATGCGCCGCCGCTCCATGAATGGCCCAGCCCGGCGATCTCGCACAGCGTGACGAGCGTGCGGCCCTTGCGCTTGAAGTCGGTCACCCGCATCGGCCGGCGCTTGCCGCGCTGCGTGTAGCGCGGCTGGCCCGGCTGCGCGCCCATGGCAGTGGCCCACACGGCCGCGCTGCTGACGGCGTTGCTGGGCGCGACCACCGAGTCGGCATCGCCGTGCAGCACCAGCATCGGCGGCAGCGTGGTGAAGACGGCCGCGGCACCCATCGCCTTGCCGACGGCTGTGACCGGCATGGGCGGCACGTTCTGGCCGCGCATCGCGCCGAGCGCGGTGGCCGACGACTTGGCGGCGCCGGGTGCGACGCCCGAATGCATGACGACGGCGCGGAAACGATTCGGGTAGCGCGTGGCTAGCAGCGCCGCCATGCTGGCGCCCGCCGACAGGCCGGCCAGCGCCACGCGGTCGCGGTCCACCGGGTAGAGCATGCAGGCCTGGTCGACCGCGGCCATCAGCGTCGCGGCCTCGGCGTCGGCCTTGCCCGAGCGGCGCTCGTACCAGTTCCAGCAGCCTTGCGGGTGGGCCAGCCGGTCCTGCTCCGGGTAGAGGACGAGAAAGCGCTGGCGCACGGCCAGCGCGTTCATGCGCGTGCTGGCCGCGAAGTCACGCCCCGTCTGGCCGCAACCGTGCAGCATGACCATGAGCGGCAGCTTCTCCCCGGGCGCAAGCTGCAGCCCGGCCGGCCGGAACAGGTGATAGCCCCGCGCCCCGCCCGCCCCCACCGCCACCCCGCTGAGCCAGTCCCCACGGCCCGGCGGCGGCTTGAGCCGCTTGGCCGCCGCGCGCTGCACCTGCCCCGCCACGCGCTTGCTGCTGCTCAGCGTGAGCCGGGTCAGCGCCTTGAGGTTGCGCTCATAAGCGCGGGCAAAAACAGAAGCGGTGGAACGACGGGCCATGGCGCAGTGTGAAGGCAAAGCCCTCGCAAACCAACAGCGGCCCAGTCCAGAGACACCACGGAACCGGCTCCGCCGGGCCGTTGGTGTCGCCCCCTGCAAGGGGGACGGAGAAGCGACACGAAGTGCGCGAAGCCTGGGGGTTAATAAATCTCGGGGACGATCATGCTCGCAGGCACCGGCTGGCGCAGGTAGTCCGCATGGCGCTCGCGCTCGGGCAGCTCGACGGCCGGGTGCGGCACTTCCTTGTAGGGCATCTGGCCGAGCAGGTGGCTGATGCAGTTCAGGCGCGCCTTCTTCTTGTCGACCGCCTGCACCACCCACCACGGCGCTTCCGGAATGTGGGTGCGCTCCAGCATGATTTCCTTCGCCTTGGTGTATTCCTCCCAGCGGCGGCGGCTTTCCAGGTCCATGGGGCTCAGCTTCCATTGCTTGAGCGGGTCATGGATGCGGCCGAGGAAGCGCATGTGCTGCTCGTCGTCGGTGATGGAGAACCAGTACTTGATGAGCTTGATGCCCGAGCGCACGAGCATCTTCTCGAACTCGGGCACGGTGCGGAAGAATTCTTCGTACTCGTCGTCCGTGCAGAAGCCCATCACGCGCTCCACGCCGGCGCGGTTGTACCAGCTGCGGTCGAACAGCACCATCTCGCCGGCGGCCGGCAGGTGCGCGGCATAGCGCTGGAAGTACCACTGGGTGCGTTCGCGGTCGTTGGGCGCCGGCAGCGCGGCGACGCGGGCCACGCGCGGGTTCAGCCGCTGGGTGATGCGCTTGATGACGCCGCCCTTGCCGGCGGCGTCGCGGCCTTCGAACAGGATGACTACTTTCTGCTTGCTGTGCTGCACCCAGTCCTGCAGCTTGACCAGCTCGCCCTGCAGGCGGAACAGTTCCTTGAAGTAGGCCTGCCGGGCGGCCTTGTTGGTGGCGGCGCCGATGCCGGCCGAGGGGTCGAGGCCGTCGATGTTGCGGTCCTCGATCTCCAGTTCCAGCTCTTCGTCGTAGCTGTCGATCAGGTCGCGGGCGATGCGTTGCATCAGTTCTTCATGGTCGGGAAGTGCGCTCGTCGGCATGGTGGGGCAGCAGGAGAAAAGGATTGAAGGGAGGCGAAAAGGCATGCTGCTCGCCCTGTATGACGACTACGTGACGGTCTGGACGCCGTTGACATGTAGTTGTCACACGCGGCGAACACCATCTGAAGCCATTCCAACACCCCAGAATCGTCCATGAACACGCTTGCAGCCCCGCATGCCGAGTTGCCGTCCGCGCCTGCTTCGCACCGGCCGAAACTCGACGCCAAGCCCGGTCCGCTCACGCTGATCACCTTCGTGGGCCTGCTGGCAGCCGGCCTGCTGTTCACGGCCTGGAGCCTGGTGGGCGACGTCGCCGCCTCCGGCGTGCCGGTCACGACATGGGTTCCCTACATCCTGCTGGGCGTGGCGCTGCTGATTGCGCTGGGCTTCGAGTTCGTCAACGGCTTCCACGACACGGCCAACGCCGTGGCGACCGTCATCTACACGCACTCGCTGCCACCCAACTTCGCGGTGGTGTGGTCGGGCTTCTTCAACTTCCTGGGCGTGCTGGTTTCCAGCGGCGCCGTGGCCTTCGGCATCATCGCGCTGCTGCCGGTGGAGCTGATCCTCCAGGTCGGCTCGAGCGCGGGCTTCGCGATGGTGTTCGCGCTGCTGATTGCCGCGATCATCTGGAACCTGGGCACGTGGTGGCTCGGGCTGCCGGCTTCGTCTTCGCACACGCTGATCGGCTCGATCATCGGCGTGGGCGTGGCCAATGCGCTGATGCACGGCCGCGACGGCACCAGCGGCGTCGACTGGGGGCAGGCCACCAAGGTGGGCTATTCGCTGCTGCTGTCGCCGATGGTCGGCTTCGGTTGTGCCGCCCTGCTGCTGCTGGCGCTGCGCGCCTTCGTGAAGAACCGCGCGCTGTATGAGGAGCCCAAGGGCAGCGAGCCGCCGCCGTGGTGGATCCGCGGCCTGCTCATCCTGACCTGCACCGGGGTGTCGTTCGCGCACGGCTCCAACGACGGGCAGAAGGGCATGGGCCTCATCATGCTGATCCTGGTGGGCACGGTGCCGATGGCCTATGCGCTGAACCGCGCCATGCCCGCCAACGAGACCATCAAGTTCGTGGCGGTGACCGAGATGGCGCAGAACGCGCTGAACCGCAGCGTGCCGACCTCGCTGCCCGCGCTGCAACCCGAGGCAGCGCGCGAGACGCTCTCCACCTACGTGCGCACGCGGGAGTTCAATGCCTCGGTCGTGCCGGCCCTGGCCGCCGCTGCCGGCAGCATCGGCCAGCAGGTCAAGGCGCACGGTTCGCTGGCCGGCGTGCCTGCCGATTCCGTGGCCAACGTGCGCAACGACATGTACCTGGCCTCCGAAGCCATCCGCCATCTGGAGAAAAGCGGCGCCGCAAAGTTCGACGACGAGACCAGGCTGCGCGTGGTCACCTTCCGCGAAGAACTGGACACCGCCACGCGCTTCATCCCGCTGTGGGTCAAGGTCGCGGTGGCCATTGCGCTGGGCCTGGGCACGATGATCGGCTGGAAGCGCATCGTCGTGACCGTGGGCGAGAAGATCGGCAAGACGCACCTGAGCTACGCGCAGGGCGCCTCGGCCGAAGTGGTGGCCATGATCACCATCGGCGCGGCCGACATGTACGGCCTGCCGGTATCGACCACGCACGTGCTGTCCTCGGGCGTGGCCGGCACCATGACGGCCAGCGGCTCGGGCCTGCAGTTGTCGACGCTGCGCAACCTCGCGCTGGCCTGGGTGCTCACGCTGCCGGTGGCGATGCTGCTGTCGGGTTCGCTCTACTGGCTTTTCACTCGCATCTTCTGAATCACGCATCTTGTCGGCATTTCATGATCTCGCCGCCCAGTCCTACGGCGGCGACGAAGCCGGACTGATCTCCGGCTACCTGTTCGACGCGTCGGCGCCCGAGCCCGCGCGGGCGATCGACTCCGTGCAGGCAGCCGCATGGCTGGCGCAGCAGCGCGAGCGCGAATGCGCCGAAGAAAACCCGCCGTACGTCTGGCTGCACTTCAACCTGAGCCACGCGCATGCGGAGCGCTGGCTGGTGCGGCACGCGAACCTCTCCGACACCTTCTACGAGACGCTGCACGAAGGGCTGCCCTCCACGCGCATCGAACGCGCCGACGACTCGCTGATCGCGGTCATCAACGACGTGCACTTCGAGTTCAGCTTCGAGCCCTCGGACATCTCCACGCTGTGGATCAGCGTGGGCCCGCGCCTGGTGGTCACGGCGCGCACCAAGCCGCTGCGCTCGGTCGATGCGCTGCGCACGGCCGTGAAGGCCGGCGACGCGCCGCGCTCGAGCACCGAGCTGCTCGAACACCTGCTGCGTGCGCAGGCCGACGTGCTGGTGAAGATCGTGCGCGGCGTCACCTCGCGCATCGACCGCATCGAAGACGAGCTGCTGGCCGGGCGCCTCGACCACAAGCGCGCGCGGCTCGGTGTGCTGCGCCGGCTGCTGGTGCGGCTGCAGCGGCTGCTGGCGCCCGAGCCGGCTGCCCTCTTCCGGCTGCTGCAGGGGCCGCCGGCATGGATGTCCGAACCCGACGTGCAGGAACTGCGCGGCTCCACGGAAGAGTTCTCGGTGGTGCTGCGCGACATGCAGGCGCTGCAGGAGCGCATCAAGCTGCTGCAGGAAGAAATAGCCGCCAACGTCAACGAGGACAACAACCGCAGCCTCTTCGTGCTGACGGTGGTCACCGTGCTGGCCCTGCCGATCAACATCCTGGCGGGCCTGTTCGGCATGAATGTGGGGGGCATTCCGCTCGCGGACCACAAGCACGGCTTCTGGATCGTTGTCGCCATCGTGGCAAGCTTTACCGCGGTGGCGGCCTGGGCGGCTTTCCGCAAGAAGCGCTGAGCCGCATGCAGCGGGCCAGTAATGCTATTTATTTAGTAGCGTCGTGCATAGCATCCATGCGCCCGCACCGTTGTTCCATAGCCCCTAGAATGGTGGGGTGTCCTCCATCCTCAATGCCGATCTTCACTGCCACTCCGTGGTCTCCGACGGCACTCTGACGCCCGAAGAACTGGCCGCCCGCGCGGCCGCGAACGGGGTCGAGCTCTGGGCCCTCACCGACCACGACGAAATCGGCGGCCAGCACCGCGCCGCGGCGGCTGCCCGCGCCAACGGCATGCGCTACCTCACCGGCACCGAGATTTCCGTGACCTTCGCGGGAGAAACGGTGCACATCGTCGGCCTGGGCTTCGACCCGGACGACGCGGCCATCACGCAGGGCCTCTACGACACGCGCGGCGGCCGCGGCAAGCGCGCGCAGGAAATGTCCGAGGGGCTGGCCAAGGTCGGCATCCATGGCGCCTACGAAGGCGCGCTCAGGTTCGTGGGCAACCCCGAACTCATCTCCCGCACGCACTTCGCACGCTTCCTGGTCGAGCAGGGCCATTGCCGCGACACGCCCGAGGTGTTCCGCAAGTTCCTCACCGAAGGCAAGCCCGGCTACGTGCCGCACCGCTGGGCCTCGCTGAAGGACGCGGTGCACTGGATCACCGCCGCCAAGGGCATCGCCGTCATCGCGCACCCGGGCCGCTACAAGTTCTCGGCCAACGAGGAATACGCGCTGTTCCTGGAATTCAAGGCGCACGGCGGCCAGGCGATCGAGGTCGTCACCGGCAGCCACACGCCGGCCGAATATGTCGAGTACGCCGACAAGGCGCTCGAGTTCGATTTCGCCGCCTCGCGCGGCAGCGATTTCCACAGCCCCGACGAGAGCCATTGCGATCTCGGCAAGCTGCCGCCGTTGCCCGGCGCGCTCACTCCTGTGTGGGAACTGCTCGGCCACCGCATTCAGCAGTGAGCCAGAGCCCCGGGCCCGGCATCGACAACGCGGCAACCGTTGCGCTGGCCAGTGCACGTTCGGCGGCGCAAACGGCCCGCAGGGTCGAGGCGGAACGCATCCTCGCGGGCATCGGCCTCGTGCTGCTGGCGGTGGCCTGCTTTGCCACGCTCGACACCGCCACCAAGTTCTCCACCCTCGGCGTGCCGATTCTCATGGGCGTGTGGTTCCGCTATGCGTTCCAGGCCGTGGCGACCACGATCGTGCTGCTGCCGCTGCACGGCACCGCGCTGCTGCGCACGCGGCATCCACGCTACCAGGCGCTGCGCGGTGCGTTGCTGCTGTCGTCGAGCGTCTTCGCGTTCCTGAGCCTGCGCTACATGCCGCTGGCGGAGTTCACGTCGATCGTGCTGATCGCGCCGCTGGTCATCACGCTGCTGGCCGCCACCACGCTCAAGGAGCATGTGTCGCCCTTGCGCTGGACGCTGGTGGCGGGCGGCTTCGCCGGCACGCTGGTGATCCTTCGCCCGGGCGGCGGCACTTTCAGCTGGGCCATCTTCCTGCCGCTGGGGCTGGTGCTGACCAACGCCTGGTTCCAGGTGCTCACCAGCAAGCTCGCGCAGACCGAGAACCCGCTGACCATGCACTTCTACACCGGCTGGGTCGGCACGCTGATCGCCTCGCTGGTGGTGCCCTTCGCATGGACCGCGCTGCCGTCGTGGGAATGGTGGGCGCTGCTTTGCCTCATGGGGTTCATGGGCACGGTGGGGCACTTCATGCTGATCCTGGCCTACCAGCGCGCGCCGGCCTCCACGCTCACGCCCTACCTCTATGCGCAGATCGCCTTTGCAATGCTCGGCGGCTGGCTTGTCTTTTCCCATGTGCCCGACCGCTTCTCGCTCATCGGCATGGCGATGATCGCCGTGTGCGGCGCGGCCGGCGCATGGCTCACCGTGCGCGAGCGGCGCGTGCCGATCGAACCCGCGGAATCCTGACCCGGAGATATTTCCTATGGCCCAGTACTTCGAAGTCCACCCCGACAACCCTCAGCAGCGCCTGCTCAAGCAGGCCGTCGCGCTGCTCGAGCGCGGCGAGATCGTGGCCGTGCCCACCGACTCCAGCTACGCCCTGGCCTGCCACCTGGACGACAAGGACGCGGTCGACCAGCTTCGCCGCATCCGGCAGGTCGACGACAAGCACCACCTCACGCTGCTGTGCCGCGACCTGAGCGAGCTGGCCAACTACGCACGTGTCGACAACAAGCAATACCGCCTGCTGAAGGCCGCCACGCCCGGCCCCTACACCTTCCTGCTAGAAGCCACCAAGGAAGTGCCGCGCCGCGTGAGCCATCCGCAGCGCAAGACCATCGGCCTGCGCGTGCCCGACCACAAGGTGCTGCTGGAGCTGCTGTCGCTGCACGGCGCGCCGCTGCTGGCCACCACGCTCATCGCGCCCGGCGAGACCGAGGCACTGAACGACGCGCAAACCATCCGCGAGCGCTTCGAGAAGCAGATCGGCGCCGTCATCGACGCCGGGGCCTGCCCCTCGCAGCCCACCACGGTGGTCGACCTCACGCCCATGGGCACTGGCGACGACCCCGTCGTGGTGCGCCAGGGGCGCGGGGCATTGGCCGTGCTGGGGCTCTGAAATCGGGCGGTGAGACCCGCCCTGTCTGACACAATCGCGCCGTGGATATTTCCAACCTGATACAGACCGTACTGATATACGCACTGCCGGTGATCTTCGCGATCACCGTGCATGAGGCGGCCCATGGCTATGTCGCGCGCTATTTCGGCGACAACACCGCCGAGGTCATGGGGCGCGTCACGCTCAACCCGATGAAGCACATCGACCCCATCGGGACCATCCTGATGCCGCTGATGCTCTACTTCGCGACCTCCGGCGCCTTTCTTTTCGGCTATGCCAAGCCGGTGCCGGTCAACTTCGGGCGGCTGCGCCATCCGAAGCGCGACATGGTGTGGGTGGCGCTGGCGGGGCCGGCTTCGAACTTCATCCAGGCCATTCTCTGGGCGCTGGTGCTGATAGCGCTGGTCGCGGCGGGCATCGATGAAACCTTTTTCATCAAGATGGCGCAGGGCGGCGTGCTGGTCAACCTGGTCATGTGGGCCTTCAACCTGTTCCCGCTGCCGCCGCTCGACGGCGGGCGCGTGCTGGCAGGCCTGCTGCCGAACGGACCCGCGCAGAATTTCCTGGCCCGCATCGAGCCCTACGGCTTCTTCATCGTGATGGCGCTGGTGCTCGCCGGTGTCGTCAGCAACTACTGGCTGCGTCCGTTGATGGACGTCGGCTACTACGTCATCAACCTGGCCATCACCCCGCTCAAGGCATTGCTGTTCTAAGTTCCTCGTTCCATGTCCCCGTCTTCCAAAGCTCCCCTGCGCGTCCTGACCGGCATCACCCCGTCGGGCACGCCCCACCTCGGCAACTACGTCGGCTCGATCCGCCATTCGGTGCGGCAAAGCGTCGCGCCCGGTGTGCAGAGCTTCTTCTTCCTGGCCGACTACCACGCGCTCATCAAGGTGCAGGAGCCGGCAAAGATCCAGCGCTCCACCCTCGAGATCGCCGCCAGCTGGCTGGCCTGCGGCCTCGACCCGGAGCACGTCACCTTCTACCGCCAGTCCGACATTCCCGAGATTCCCGAGCTCACCTGGTTCCTCACCTGCGTCACCGGCAAGGGCGTGCTCAACCGCGCGCATGCCTACAAGGCGCAGATCGACAAGAACACCGCCAAGGGTGAAGACCCCGACGCCGACGTGACGGCCGGCCTATTCATGTACCCGGTGCTCATGGGCGCGGACATCCTGATGTTCAACGCCCACAAGGTGCCGGTGGGCCGCGACCAGGTGCAGCACATCGAGATGGCGCGCGACATGGCGCAGCGCTTCAATCACCTGTACGGCGAGCATTTCACGCTGCCCGACGCCGAGATCGACGATGCCGTCGCCACCTTGCCCGGCCTGGACGGCCGCAAGATGAGCAAGAGCTACAACAACACGATCCCGCTGTTCGCGCCGCGCGCGTACCTGCGCAAGCAGATCACCAGCATCGTGACCGACTCGCGCGCGCCCGGCGAGCCCAAGGACACCGAAGGCTCCGCGCTGTTCCAGATCTACCAGGCCTTTGCCGACGCCGACGAGACCGAGATGCTCCGCAAGGCCTATGCCGACGGCATCGGCTGGGGCGATGCGAAGCAGCTGCTGTTCGAGCGCATCGACCTCGAAGTGGCGCCGCTGCGCGAGCGCTACGACGCGCTCATGAACAACCCGGCCGAGATCGAGCGCCAGCTGCTCATCGGTGCCGAGAAGGCCCGCGCGCTGTCGAAGCCCTTCATGGTGGAGCTGCGCCATGCGGTCGGCCTGCGCAATCTCGCGGCCGGCAAGGACAAGGCCGGCGCCAAGGCGGCCAAGGTCGCGAAGCCCAGCTTCAAGCAATACCGCGAGAAGGCCGACGGCCTCTTCTATTTCAAGCTGCTCGATGCGCGCGGCGAAACCCTGCTCCAGAGCCGTGGATTCGCGTCGCCGCAGGAAGCCGGCCGTACCATCGCGGCCTTGCAGGAGCAGCGCGGCGCGGCATTGACCGCGCTGGCCGGGCAGCTTGAACCCATCGACACGGAAGGAACACGCGCCGTCACCGAGGCGCTGGAGGCACTGGCCGAGGCAACGCCCAACAACCAGGGAAGTTGATCCGGCGGAACCCACCGGCCTACCCGCCGGTGAGCAGGAAGAGAGAAGACGGTGCGATCACAAAGGAAGAAAACATGAGCATTTATGTCATCGACGACCACCCCCTGATGCGCGACGCGATCGTGATGGTCTTGCGGCGCTTGCGACCGGCCGAGAACATCGTCGAGCTCGAGCGCCTCGACAAGCTCGCGGGATCCGTCCAGCAGCGCGGCGCTCCCACCCTCTTCTGCCTTGACCTGAAGCTCCCGGACACCAATGGCGTGTCGGGCGTGATCGCGGTCAAGCAGGTCTATCCCAACGTGCCGATCGCCGTGTATTCGGCGGCACCGGCGGCCGACATGGAAGACGCCTGCATCGAGGCGGGTGCCGACACCTACATCGAGAAGTCGGCCAGCTCCAACGAGCTGGCGGCCGCCCTGCGCGGCCTGCTGATGGCGGGTTCGGAAGACGAAGCCGACGAGCCGCCGGCCGCCAACAGCGGCAAGCTGTCGAAGCGCCAGACGCAGCTGATCGCCATGCTCGACAAGGGCATGAGCAACCGCGACATCGCTACGGACCTCGAAATCAGCGAGCACACGGTGAAGGTTCACCTGTGGCGGCTGTTCCGCCGGCTGGGGGTGAAGAGCCGGACGCAGGCCTTGCATTACGCGCGTACGAACGGATTGCTTTCAGGCTGACCCCGGGCTTCGCGCGCTTCCTTCCCGGTGTTTCTGGAAAGAAAAAACCGCGCATTGCGCGGTTTTTTTCTTCAGCCGCCGGAAGCCGTCACCCGCGCCTGCGCCACTGCCTCGTCCGCGTCATGCAGCGCCACGCGGAACACGCTGCCGCTGCCCAGCCGCGACCGCACGCTCACCGGGTGGCCCAGCACGTGCGACAGCCGCGCAACGATGGCCAGGCCGAGGCCGAAGCCGTCGGAGGTGCCGGCATGGTCGGCCACCTTGTAGAACTCCAGGAACACGTCGCGCAGATGCTCGGGCGCGATGCCGATGCCGGTGTCCCACACTTCCACGCGCAGGCCGTCGCGCGTCTGCCGCGCCGCCAGCAGCACGCCGCCTTCGGTCGTGTACTTGATGGCGTTGGCCAGCAGGTTGCCGATCATGCGGCGCACGCGGATCGGGTCGGTCAGGAACGAGCCTTCGCACACGTGCACCCGGAAGTCCAGCCCGCGGCTCTCGGCCACGGGGCGGTATTGCAGCTCCAGGTCGTGCAGCAGCTCGGGCACGTCGACGCGCTCGACGTGCAGGCGCACCTGGCCCGAGTCGATGCGGGCCAAGTCGAACATCGAGTCGAACAGCGCGTTCACCGCGTGCGTGGCGCGCACGATCTTCGGGGCGAGTTCCAGCACCAGTTCGGGCTCGTTGCGCAGCCAGTCGGCGTACAGCGAGAGCGCCAGCACCGGCTGGCGCATGTCGTGCGCGGCGCTGGCCAGGAAGCGGTTCTTCATGGCCACGGCCGACACCGCCGCCTGCCGCTGCTGCGTGAGCGACTTGATCAGGATGTGGTTGTGGAACAGCAGCTCCAGGCTGTTGCGCGCCGTCTCGTAGATGTGCCGCCCGGCCCGCAGCAGCAGGAACCAGTGCAGGATCGGCAGGACCGGCATCAGGTAGCTGTACTGGAACTGGGGGTGATGCAGCATGATCCCCGACAGCCGGATCAGCACCGCGCCCAGCATCGTGATGAACAGCGTGTTGACGTAGCGCTTGAGCAGCGGGGGGTGCAGCGCCAGCCCGTTCAGCGGGAAGGTGCCCACCCCGGCCACGATGAGCCAGCTCATGAACTGGTTGGCCTGCGGCGTGCGCTCGAAGAACAGCAGCACCGAAAAGCCCCACACCACCGCGCTGGTGCTCCAGACGAAGCCGTAGCGCTCGGTGAACTGCAGCTGTGCCGCGGCACTGCGCCCCGCATAGCGCACCGCATACACCTGCGCGCCCCAGGCGCGGCAGGCCGTGGCGATGAGGCCGGCCACCAGCCAGGTGATCAGTTCCCAGCGAGGTATGTAGGCCCAGTTGAGGCCGACCATGGCCGGCATCAGCGCGGCCGAGACGAGATAGGAGCCGCGCGCCGAGCGCATCAGGCTGCGGATGAGCTCGCCGCGCACCCATGATTCGGCCTCGTCGGCCGAAGCCGGGGCGGGTGTCAAGCTCGCGATCGAGGCATTGGCCATGTGGTGATGACCCTTGTTTGTCCGGCCATGAAGAAAGCCCCTTCTGCAAGGGGCGCCAAGAGGTGGGATCTTAACGGGGTGTCGCCCGTTGTTTCTGCGCGTAACAGGAGAAAACGGCGCTCCCACGGGCCACGGATAATGGCCGGCTCCTTTTTCCACGAATCACGAGCCCCCGGAAATGTTTAACAACCTGGCCCCTTTTCTCATCCACTGGGCCATCACGGCCATCTCGCTCTGGGTGGCGAGCCATCTGTTTCGGGGAATCAAGTTCGAGAGCACCGGCGCGCTGGTGGTCTCGGCCCTGCTGCTGGGCCTGGCCAATGCCGTCGTCAAGCCGCTGCTGATCGTGCTCACGCTGCCGCTGACGCTCGTGACGCTCGGCCTGTTCCTGCTGGTCATCAACGCGCTGATGATCCTGCTGGTGGCCGCGCTGGTGAAGGGCTTCCGCGTGTCCGGCTTCTGGACCGCGCTGTTCGCGAGCATCTTCATCTCGATCCTGAGCGTCGTCATCGGCTCGTTCGTGACGAGCGACGACCCGGCCGAGAAGGTGCAGATGCCGCAGAGCGGCAACTGGCTCTGAAGCCAGGCTGCCGGCGGCGCTAGCCGAGCACGGCGCCGCCGCGCAGCAGCGCCTCGCGCAGCGCGGGCACCGGCACCTTGCGCACCTGCGCTCCCATGCCGCCCTCCGCCGCCCTGGCGGCCATGGCCGCGGCAATGCCGGCGGCCTGCCCGACCGCCATCGAGATCGTCATCACCCGGATCGCCGCCAGCGCCTCGTGGCTCGCCGAAATGCCGCGGCCCACGCCCAGCGCGTTGTCGAGCGCGCTCGGCACCAGGCTGCGGTACGGAATCTGATACGCGTGGTCTGCGTCCATCGGCACATAGTGCAGCGCACCGCCCGTTGCCGGGTGGATGTCGATCGGGTATGCCCCCGCTGCAATCGCATCGCCAAACTGCACCGGCTCCAGCAGTTCGGCCGCCGTCAGCACATGGTCGCCCTCCATCCGCCGCGTCTCGCGCACGCCGACCTGCGTGCCGAAGGCCCGCAGCCGCCCGTGCTCGCAGCCGGGCACCGCATCCGCGAGGAAGCCCGCCGCCTTCCACGCCTGGCGCCGCCCTTCGATCTCGGCGGCGCCCAGCGCCATCGGGTCGGTGGCGTCGATGCCCAGGCGGCTGATGTTGAACCAGCCGTCGTCCGAATAGGGATCGCGGCTCGAATGCAGCGCCGCGCGCGCCAGCCGGCCCTGCGCGAAGCCGCGCGCCGCCAGTTCGGCAAGCTCGGCCTTCGACAGCGCACCGAAGCGCGCGAAGTCGATCGGCCCGAAGCGGAACATCATCGTCGCCGGCTGCAGCGCCTCGCCGTTGCCGAGTTCAAGGAAACGCGCGCCCGCCCGCTTCAGCACATCCATGTCGCCCGACGCGTCGACCAGCACGCCCGCTCGCAGGTGCAGCACACCGCCCTTGGTCAGCACGCTCACCCGCTCGATGCGGCGGCCCTCGCAGGCCACGTCGAGCAGGCTGGCATGCAGCAGGGGCCGCACGCCGGCCTCGGCCACCATGTCGTCCAGCACCAGCTTCAGCACTTCGGGCGCGTATTCGACGCGGTCCATGCGGTGCCCGGTGGACATCACGAAGGTCTCGTGCGCGCGGGCTCCGTCGTAGCGGCGCAGCCGATCGACCACCTCCTGCGCCAGGCCGGCCACCACCTTGCGGCCGTTGCCGGTCTGCCAGCTGTTGAACTGCGCCACCGCGCCGGCCGTCGCATTGCCGCCGAGGAACCCGTAGCGCTCCACCAGCACGACCGACGCGCCCTGCCTCGCCGCCGCCACGGCCGCCATCGTGCCGGCGACACCGCCGCCGCACACCACCACGTCGGCCTCGACCGTGCGGCTGCTTGCCTGCCCCTGAATCGTGCTGTCGTTCATTTCAGTTTTCCAGCTGGATGCCGCGGCTCTTCACCACTTCGCCCCAGCGGCTGCCTTCGGCCTTCAGGTATCTGGCCGTGGCCTCGCGACCGCTGGTGAACGGTTCGAGGCTCAGCGCCGTAAAGCGCTTCTTCACCGCGTCGGACTGCAGGGCCGCCGCCAGCAGCTTCTCGAGCCGGGCCAGCCCTTCGGGCGGAATAGAGCCCCTGGGCGCGACCAGCGTGGCCCAGCCCTCTACTTCCAGGCTCTGCAGCTTCAGGCTGCGGAAGGTGGGCACGTTCTGCAGTTCGGCCACCGGCTGTGCCGAAGACACGGCCAGGGCGCGCAGCCGGCCCGAGCGGATGTGCACGATCACGCTCGGCAGGTTGAGGAAGCCCATCGACACCAGCCCGGAGATCAGGTCGGGCATGAGCGCGCTCTCGCCCTTGTAGGGCACGCTGACCAGCGAGGTGCCGGTCTCCTGCGCGAAGAGCTCGGCCGTCAGGTGGGCCAGCGTGCCGGTGCCGCTGTTGCCCGCGCTGAGCTTGCCGGGCTGCGCCTTGGCCTGCGCCACGAGCTCGGCCACCGTCATCGCCTTCGACTCGGCCGGCACCACCAGCACCAGCGGCTGCTGCGAGACCATGCCGATGGCGTCGAAGTCGCGCGCCACGTCATAGGTGAGCTTCGGGTTCAGCGCCGGGTTGATCACCATGCTGTTGCTGCCCATGAGCAGCGTGTGGCCGTCGCGGCTCTGCAGGGCCGCCGCCACGCCGATGGTGCTCCCGGCGCCCGGCTTGTTCTCCACGATCACCGCCTGCCCCAGCTGCGGCGCGAGCACCTCGGCCAGCACTCGCGCCGAGCCATCGGCGCCGCCGCCCGGCGCGAAGGGCACGATGATGCGCACCGGCTTGGTGGGCCATGCCTCGGCGGCACCGGCGCCACGCCAGGGGCCGGCGGCCAGGGTGCCCGCGGCGCCGAGCGCCACGGCCGAGAGAACGCTTCTGCGTGTGACGCCGGGTGCCCGCGCACCCGGGCCCGAGATTGGACGGTGAACCATGTCCTGTATGCCTCTGCTTATGGTTTTGATCGAATGAAGGAACACGCCGATGCTAGGAACGCGGCGCCGGGGCAGCAAATACCAACATGTCGCGAGCCCATAACATCGCGTTATCGAACAACGCCGAAGCGCCGGGCAAAGTCATGAACCTCCGACAGATCGAAGTCTTCCGCGCCGTCATGCTGGCCGGCTCCGTCACCGATGCGGCGCGCTCGCTGCACGTGTCGCAGCCGGGCATCAGCCGCATGCTGTCTCACATCGAGCTGCAGCTGGGGCTGCGCCTGTTCGAGCGCCGCAAGGGCAAGCTGCAGGCCACGCCCGAGGCGCAGGCGCTGTTCGCGGAGGTCGAGCAGGTGTATCGCGGCGTTGCGCGCATCGAGGACTGCGCGCAGGCGCTCAAGTGCGGCAAGATGCTCACGCTGCGCGTGCTGTGCAGCCCGAGCACCGGGCTCGACATGGTGCCGCGCGCGCTCACTGCGCTGGGCCGCGAGTTCCCCGCCGCCCGTTTCTACGTCGAAGTGCTGCTGGCCCGCGACATGGTCAAGCGGCTGGCCGCGCACGAGGCCGACGTGGCGATCTCCACCCTGGCCATCGACGACCCGCTGCTCAACGCGCGGCCCATCGGCCAATGGACGCTGGCCGGCGTGTTTCCCAAGGGCCACCCGCTGGAGGCGCGGCGCACGCTGAAGCCGGCCGACATCCTGGGCGAACGCATGATCGCGTTCAGCCCCGACACCCCGCAGGGCCGCATCATTGCCGACTGGTGCCTGCAGCACGGCTGCCAGCCCGATGCGCAGACCGAGGTGCGCGCCGGCCAGACCGCCTGCGCGCTGGCGGCGGCGGGCGCGGGCGTGGCCATCGTCGACGACCTCACCGCGCGCGGCTGCATGACCGACCGGCTGAGCTTTCGGCCGATCGGGAAGGCGCCGTCGTTCGACGTGTTCGCCGTCACCAACGACAACTTCGCGGCCTCGCTGCTGGCCGGGCGCTTCATCACGCATGCCGAAGCGGCCCTGCGGCAGCTGAAGAAAGAGCGGGCCTGAGCCCTGAACACGCGCGAAGAGATACCTGTAACCCGGGCTTTCCGCAGACGCCGCGACCGCCATTCCGCTCCGGAGTTTTCACAAACGCCGGAGTTCTCGTAGCATGCGTACAGGCGATACCCGCGTTATCGGTATCGCATCACGCCGCCTGCCTTCGAACCCGATTCCGAGAGAGCCCATTGCCCCCGAACAAAGCCCCCGCCCCAGCGTCCCGCCCGCCCACCATGGCCGACGTGGCCGCACGCGTCGGCGTGTCGAAGATGACGGTCTCGCGCGCGCTCAACCGCAGCGTGGGCAGCGACCGCGTCACCTCGCAGGCGCTGCGCGAGCGCATCCTGCAGGCCTGCGAAGAGATGGGCTACGTGATCGACCAGACCGCGCGCACTTTCTCGAGCAAGCGCTCGGGTTTCGTCGCGGCGCTGATCCCGTCGCTCAACAACTCCAACTTCTCTGAGACGGTGCAGGGTATTGCCGCGGCGGTGGAATCGCGCGGGCTGCAACTGCTGCTGGGCTACACCGACTACCGCGTGGAGACCGAAGAGCGCCTGCTGCGCGCCATGCTCGCGCGCCGGCCCGAGGGCGTGATCCTCACCGGCGGCTCCCACACGCCCGCCGCGCGCGCCATGCTGCAGGCCGCCGGCGTGCCGGTCATCGAGACCTGGGACCTGCCCGCCACGCCCATCGGGCACACGGTCGGCTTCTCGAACGCCGAAGCCGCCGCGGCCATGGTGCGGCACCTGCACGGCAAGGGCTACCGGCGCATCGCGTTCATCGGCGGCACCTCGAACCGCGACACGCGCGGCGCCGACCGGCAGCGCGGCTATGCGCAGGCGATCCGCGAACTGGGGCTGCCCGACGGGCGCGTGATCAGCTTCGGCCAGCCGCCGATCTCGATGGCGCAAGGCGGCGAGGCCATCGCGCAGCTCGTGCGCCAGTGGCCCGACGTGGATGCGGTGCTCTGCGTGTCCGACCTCTCGGCCTTCGGCGCGCTGATGGAATGCCAGCGCCGGGGCTGGGACGTGCCCGGGCGCATCGCGATCGCAGGCTTCGGCGACTTCGAAGTCGCGCGCGCCTGCCATCCGCGCATCACCACCGTGGCGGTGGATTGCATGGGCATCGGCACGGCGGCGGGCGAGCTGCTGCTGCGGGTGATCGACGGCACGCGGGACGGGCATCGGCCACCTGCGGAGACGGTGCTCATCCCGTTTCGCGTCGAGCAGCGGGAGAGCTCCTGAGCGGCCTCAGGCTGCCGCTCCCGCATCCGCAAAGTCGATCAGCACCTTCATCGCCTGCTTGCGGTCGCTCGCCAGCTCGAAGGCCTCGCGCGCCTTCAGCATCGGGAAGGTGTGCGTCACCACCGGCGACAGGTCGACCCGGCCTTCGTTGATGAGCCGCACCGCCAGCGCGAACTCGGCATGGAAGCGGAACGAGCCGCAGATGCTCAGTTCCTTCGACACCACCATGTTCTGCGGAATGCTCACGTCGCCGCCCAGGCCGAGCTGCACGACCACGCCGCGCGGGCGCATCACTTCCAGGCCGTCGCGCAGCGCGCGTTCGTTGCCGGAGCATTCGAGCATCACGTCGAAGGTGCCCTTGTCGGCCGAATGGCGCGACACCCAGGTCTTGTCCTGCGCGACATTGATGGTCCGGTCGGCGCCCATGGCGCGTGCAATGGCCAGCGGCTCGTCGACCACGTCGGTGGCGGTGATCTCGGCCGCGCCGTGCGCGCGCGCCGCCGCGATGGCCAGCACGCCGATCGGGCCGCAGCCCGACACCAGCACGCGCTTGCCCAGCAGCGGCCCGGCACGCGACACGCCGTGCAGCCCCACCGAGAACGGCTCGGCCAGCGCGGCCAGCCGCAGCGGCACGTGGTCGGCCACCTTCACGCACTGCGTGGCCTCGCACAGCAGCATGTTGCGGAACGCGCCCTGCACATGCGGCGTGCGCATCGCGCTGCCGTAGAAGCGCATGTCCAGGCACTGGTTGGGCAGGCCTTCGAGGCAGAACTTGCAGGCGCCGCAGGGGCGGCTCGGGTTGACGGCCACCTTGTCGCCGATGCGCACGCTCTCCACGCCGGGCGCCACCGCCACCACGGTGCCGGCCACCTCGTGGCCCAGCACCATCGGCTCCTTGATGCGCACGGTGCCGAAACCGCCGTTGTGAAAGTAGTGCAGGTCGGAGCCGCAGATGCCGCCCATGCCGACCTTCACCAATACCTGGCCGGGGCCGATTTCCCCGGCGTCCTGTTCGTCCAGCCGCAGGTAGTCGGGGGCGTGGATCACGAGGCACATACAACGCAAACGCATGATTCTTTCCTTCGGGCGATCAGGCCACGGGGGTGATGAGAGGCTGGCCCGCGAAGTGGGCCTCGAGGTTGCGGCGCACCAGCTCGCCCATGGCGCGGCGCGTCTGTTCGGTGCCGCTGCCATGGTGCGGGGTCAGCACCACGTTGTCGAGCGCGGCGAAGCGCGGGTCGATGCGCGGCTCGTTGAGGAACACGTCGAGCCCCGCGCCGGCAATGCTGCGCGCCTCGAGCGCCTGCAGCAGCGCGGCTTCGTCGACGGTGGTGCCGCGCGACACGTTCACCAGCCAGCCCCTGGGGCCCAGCGCCTGCAGCACTTCGGCATTCACGATGCCGCGCGTGGCCTCGCCGCCCGGCAGGATGACGATGAGCACGTCGCACCAGTCGGCCATCGCGCTCAGGCTCGCGAAGTGGCGGTGCGGGCTGTCGGCCTTCGCGCTGCGGCTGAAGTAGCCCAGTTCCACGTCGAAGCCCGAGAGCCGCTTCGCGATGGTGCTGCCGATGCGGCCGAACCCGGCGATGCCGACGCGCTGGCCGAAGACGCGCGTGGCCAGCGGTATGCCGCCTTGCGCCCATGCGCCGCTGCGCACGAACTGGTCGCTGGCCGCTATGCGCCGCTGCAGCGCCAGCGTGAGCCCCACGGCAAGGTCTGCCACGTCGCCGTTGAGCACGTCGGGCGTGTTGGTCACGCGGATGCCGCGCGCGCGGCAGGCGGCGAGATCGATGGCGTCGGTGCCCACGCCGTAGCAGGCGACCAGCTCCAGCCTGGGCAGCGACGCGATGAGCTCCGCGCTCGCGCCCAGCTCGCCGCGCGTGGCGATGGCGCGGATGTCGGCCGCATGTTCGGCGACGAAGGCCGCAGGGTCCGGCGCCTCCCACAGGTGGTGCAGGGTGTAGGCCGCCCGCATCGGCGCCATGTCCCACTCGGGATAGGCGCCGGCCAGGAGCACGTGCGGGGAAATGGCGGTAGCGGTCAAGCGGATGTCTCCTGCGGCATGAAAGATACCGGTAACTCTAACGAATTGCCTGGAGCAAAGCCAGCACGGGCTTCACCCATTGACGTTTTCAAAAGATACCGGTAACTTTCTGCAGTTGCCACGTACCGGGGCCCCCGCTCACGTCCCGTCCCAAGGAGCTCTTCTTGAAACTGTTCGATCTTTCCGGGCGCACCGCCCTCGTCACCGGCTCCAGCAAGGGCATCGGCTTTGCGCTGGCGGCGGCACTGGGCCAGGCCGGCGCGCGCGTCGTGCTCAACGCACGCGACGCCGCCGCACTCACCGCCGCGCGCGACGCACTGCGCGCCCGGGGCATCGCGGCCGAATCGGTCGCCTTCGACGTGACGGATGCCGCGGCGGTCGAGGCCGGCGTGGCCGCGGTCGAGTCCGGCATCGGCCCCATCGACATCCTGGTCAACAACGCGGGCATGCAGCACCGCGGCGCATTCGCCGAATTCCCCATCGATGCCTGGCACAAGATCACGACCACCAACATCGACAGCGTGTTCTTCGTGGGCCGCTTCGTGGCGCAGCGCATGATCGAGCGCAAGCGCGGCAAGATCATCAACGTGTGCTCCGTGCAAAGCGAGCTGGGCCGCCCCGGCATCGCGCCCTATGCCGCCACCAAGGGCGCGGTGAAGATGCTCACCAAGGGCATGGCCATCGACCTGGGCAAGCACGGCATCCAAGTCAACGGCCTGGGCCCCGGCTACTTCAAGACCGAACTGACGCAGGCGCTGGTGGCCGACGAGGCCTTCACGGCCTGGCTCTCGGGCCGCACGCCGGCCGGCCGCTGGGGCGACGTCGAGGAACTCGGCGGTGCGGCCATCTTCCTGGCGTCGGACGCCTCGAGCTTCGTCAACGGCCACATCCTGTACGTGGACGGCGGCATCACCGCGAGCCTGTAGCCGCATGCACGCGCAGCAGCGCACCTGCGTGGTGGTGATGGGCGTGTCGGGCACCGGCAAGAGCAGCGTGGCGGCGGGGCTGGCGCAATTGCTCGCGCTGCCCTGGATCGACGCCGACGACCTTCACCTGCCCGAAGCCGTGGCGCGCATGCGGGCCGGCCAGCCGCTGGGCGACGCGGACCGCTGGCCATGGCTTGACCGCGTGGGCGACAACCTGGCCGACCGCACCGCCGCGCCGCGCGGCGTGCTGGTGGCCTGCTCCGCGCTGCGGCGCGCCTACCGCGACCGGCTGCGTGCCGCGTCGCCGTCGCTGCAGTTCGTGTTCCTGGACGGGCCCGATGCGCTCATCCGCCAGCGCATGGAACGGCGCACCGGCCACTACATGCCGCCCAGCCTGCTCGACAGCCAGTTGCGGACGCTGGAACGGCCGGACCCGAGCGAAACGGACGTGTGGCATGCCGACATCGACACGCCCGTGGCGCGAATCGTGGCCGACATCGGCGCGCGGCTCAGCCGCCGCGCGAAGGACGCCGCCGCCGCTTGAGCGGCGCCTTGCCGTCGAGGTCCGCCAGCTCCCACACGCCGCCCGCCGCGGACACCAGCGCATGCGCGCTGTTGATCAGCCCGATGTGCGAGAACGCCTGCGGAAAATTGCCGAGCTGCCGCCGTCCGACCGGGTCGTATTCCTCCGCGAACAGGCCCAGGTCGTTGCCCAGCGACAGCAGCCGCTTGAACAGCGCGCGCGCCTTGCGCAGCTTGCCCATGGCCACGTACACATTGGTCAGCCAGAAGCTGCAGGCGAGGAAAGCGCCCTCCCCGCCCTCCAGGCCGTCGACGCCTTTCTCGGTGCGGTAGCGATACACCAACCCGTTGAAGATCAGTTCTTTCTCGACGCGCGCGATGGTTCCCTGCACGCGCGGATCGTGGATGGGCAGGAAGCCGATCAGCGGCATCCACAGCAGTGCGGCATCGACCGTGTCGGCGCCGTAGTACTGCACGAAGGAATTGCTGGCCGCGTCGTAGCCGCGCGCGCAGACCTCGGCATGGATCTCGTCGCGCGCCGCGCGCCAGTGGTCGACCGGCCCTTCGAGGCCGAAGTCTTCCGCGCTCGCGATCATGCGGTCGAAGGCCAGCCAGCACATGATCTTGGAGTGCACGAAGTGGCGCGGCTCGCCGCGCACTTCCCACAGGCTGCAGTCGGGCTGCTTCCATAGCACCATGAGCTGCTTCGCGATGGCGCGCTCCAGCGGCCAGACCTTGTCCATGTCCGCCAGGCCCGCCTTGCGCGCCGCATGGAAAGCCGCGATGACCGAGCCGTACACGTCGAGCTGGCGCTGCCCGTGCGCGCCGTTGCCGATGCGCACCGGCCGGCTGCCGTCGTAGCCCGGCAGCCAGCCGAGTTCCAGTTCGGTGAGCGAGCGTTCGCCGTGCAGGCCGTACATCACCTGCAGTTCCTCGGGCGAGCCGCCCACGGCGCGCATCAGCCACCAGCGCCAGGCGCTGGCCTCTTCCACATAGCCGGAGCCGATCAGCGCGTAGAGCGTGAGCGCGGCGTCGCGCAGCCAGCAGAAGCGGTAGTCCCAGTTGCGCTCGCCGCCGGGCTGCTCGGGCAGCGAGGTGCTGGGCGCGGCGACGATACCGCCGGTGGGCTCGTAGGTCAGCGCCTTGAGCGTGAGCAGCGAACGCATCACCGGCTCGCGGTACTCGCCTTGGTAGCCGCAGCGGTCGGTCCATGCGCACCACTCGGCGCTGGCCTGGGCCAGCAACGCGCTGGCGTCGCGCGTGACGGGCGGTTTCTCGTGCGAGGGAAACCAGTCGAGCACGAACGCGATCGACTGCCCGGCCAGCACGGTGAAATCGGCATGGCTCGCAAAGTCTTCATTGACCAGCGGCACGCCGGAGCTGATCCGCACCGCATCGGGGCCGGCGACGGCATGCACCGCGCCGTCGCGCCGCTCGACCCAGGGGCACCACTCGCCGTAGTTGAAGCGGATGCGCAACTCGGTGTGCATGTTCACCGCGCCGCGCACTCCCCGCACGATACGCACCACCTCGTGCGTGCCGCCCGCGGCCGGGCGCGGCATGAAGTCGGTCACCATGGCCGTGCCCTTGGCGGTGTGGATGGTAGTCTCCAGCACCATGGTGCCGGGCAGGTAGCGGCGCGTGACCCGGGCCTTGGCGCTCCTGGCGCGCATGGTCCAGCGGCCGTTGCGCTCGTCGCCGAGCAGGCTCGCGAACATGGCGGCGGAATCGAAGCGCGGCAGGCACAGCCACTCGATGTCGCCGCCCAGGTGAACCAGCGCGGCGCTGTGGGTGGAGCCGATCAGCGCATAGTCGGCAATGGGCCGTGCCGGGCGGGCAGGCCGCCGGCGCGTCGAGGGTTGTTTGTTTTTCGGCAACTGAGACAAGCCGTGAGCATCGCCCGCCGGCCGGCGGCACCGCGCCGGAGAGCGGCGCCAAGTGCTGCCGGACAACGCCTATCCGGCCGCGGCCGGCTGCGTCGTCGTCAGAGCAGGTCCTTGAGCTTCGCGCGCAGCCTGCTGATCGCCTGGCTGTGCAGCTGGCACACGCGCGACTGGCTCACTTCCAGGATGGCGCCGATCTCGCGCAGGTTCAGTTCTTCCTCGTAGTAGAGGTTGAGCAGCAACTGGTCGCGCTCGGGCAGCGCCGAAATGGCATCCACCAGCTGGTGGCGGAAGCCGCTCTCCAGCAATTGCTCCAGCGGGTCATCACCACTGCGCCGGTCGCGGCGCGCGTCCTGCGAGTGGATGTCCAGGAACGGGTTGTCCGGGTCGTCCTTCGCGAAGTCCTCCACGTAGAGCAGCTGGCAGCCATGTATCTCCTGCAGCATGGACTGGTAGGCCTCCAGGTCCATCTTCAGTTCCTTGGCGATCTCGCCTTCGCTCGGCGCGCGCCCGAGCCGGTGGCCGAGCGCATGAATGGCCTTCTCGATGCCACGGGCCGACTGGCGCAGGCCGCGCGAGCCCCAGTCGCTGGCGCGCAGTTCGTCGAGCATGGCGCCGCGGATGCGCTGGCTGACGAAGGTCTCGAACTGCGCCCCACGGTTGTCCTGGTAGCGGCTGGACGCATCCAGCAGGCCCAGCATGCCGGCCTGGATCAGGTCGTCCAGCTCCACGCTGGCGGGCAGCTTGGCCATCATCTGCAATGCGATGCGGCGCACCAGCGGCTGATGCTGCGCCAGCAGGTGCGATTTCTCGATGGTTCCCTGTGCGGTGTACACGGACGTCCTCTTGCGGTTATCTGCCGGAACCGGGTCAGGCGGCTGCGGCCGCATGCATCGCGGCCTGGGCTGGCTTGCCTGGAGCAACGCCGGCGCGCCCATCGGCGCGCCAGGGCCAGCGGCCCATGTCGTCGGCCACGCGGCGGAAATCGACCGCCGCCGCGCTCGCGGGAAAGGCCTCGACGATGGTCTGCTTCAGCCGCCACGCATCGGCGACGCGCGCGTCGAAGCGGGCCCACCCGGCCGCCTCCAGCGACAGCGCCAGGTAGCGGCTGCCGGCGTTGGCCAGGTTGCTCATGATCCGGCGCGCCGCCTCGACCTCGGCCACGCCGTTGACGAGAAAGCGCAGTTGCTTGAGTCCGTGCGCGTAGTGCAGGCGCTTGATGCCCGCATAGGCGGTGGTGATCGACGCGGGCTGCGGCTGCAGCACCAGCAGGAGTTCGTCGGCGGCCCGCGCGAGCGGCGACAGGCGGCCTTCGCTGTCGAGCGCCGCGTCGACGATGACCACGCCGTCGCGCCACATCGTGCGCGGGTCGGTGGCGTCGCCGGCCACGCCGGGCGGCGCGGGCAGCACGTGCACGCCGCTGCCGGCGCGCACCGCCGCGCTCGCGAGCGTGAGCCGGCCGGAGGCCACGTCGGCCAGCCCGCCCAGCGGATCGATGGCCCAGACCTCGCAGGCCGAGCCGACCTTGGGACAGTGCTCATCGAGCAGCAGCACGTTCTTGCCCTGCTGCACCAGCGCGGCGCCGAGGTTCATCGCGGCCGTGGTGGCACCCGCGCCCGGGCCCATGCTCGTGACCGCGACCACGCGCGTCTGCGTCTGCGCCAGCAGGCGGCGCAACCCGTCGGCCTGGTCCGCGACCATCTTGCTCATTGCGATCTCCTCAACCCTGCGGCTCCAGCGCGCGCGGCGAGTGCACGGGCGCAGTGGACTCGGTGCCCAGCGCCTCCAGCAACAGGAAAAGCTTGCCCACGCCCGCATACAGCGCGCTGCCGCTCATGAGCCGGCCGTTGCGCACCGGGCGCCCGGTCAGCTGGCCCAGCAGCACGCGGGTGCGGTCGGCCCATTCGCCCTCGGCCTGCGCCAGGCGCCACACGGTGGTGGTCATCTGGCCGGCGATGAGCAGGCGCTTCATGTTGTTCGGGTCGCCCAGTTCGCCGATGCCGCCGACCAGCTGCACGCCGTCGCGCAGCAGGCGGAAGCACGGCTCGGCGTCGTTGGCCCAGGCCTGCCATTGGGCGAGCTGGCGCGCCGTCACCTCGGTGCCGATGTTCGTGAGCGCATAGCTCTGCGCCAGCACGTTGCCGCTGCGCGCGTCGAGCATGCGCGTGGCGACGCAGCGCAGCGCGGGCATGGCCTCGCGCCCGACGCCCGCCGCCACCGCGGCCGCGTTGAAGCGCAGCACCACGTCGACCTGCGCCTCGCAGCGCAGCGCGGCCTTGCCGCGGAAGCGCACGGCCTGCTCTTCGCTGAACTCGAAGTCCAGCCGCGCGAGCGTGTCGGGTGCGCCGGTGCGCGCATCGATCACCGCCGTGGAGCCCGGCGCGCGCGCCAGCCAGCGCTGGCCGCCCGCCTGCCACTGCAGCATCGACTCGAGGCCGGGCAGGCGCGTGAGCACGTGCACCATCGGCTTGCCGCCGAAGTCCTGCTGGCGCAGCCACGGCACCTGGCGCGCGCCCGGCTTGCGGGAGGCGTCTTTCATGCCGCGCATGGCGGCGGTGGAAAGCCATTGGTTGGGCGCGGCCAGCGGCAGGCCGCTGCGGTCCGACAGCAGCAGGCTGCCGTGGCATTCGTAGGCGTCGCCGCCTTCGTTGGAGCGCAGGCCGACCTGGCCGCACAGCGCGAGCACATGGGTCTCGCAGCCGGCGGCGATCTCGCCGCGCGCATGGACCATCAGGTCCTGCAGCACGGCCTTCTGGCCGATGTCTTCGTCGGCGGCATTGCGCCACAGCCCGCGCGCACGCTCGAAGCCGATCTGCGCGCCGGCCAGCGCGCTGGCGGCGGTGGCCAGTTCTTGCGCGTCGTGCGCCATCGCTCGGATCAGGTTCTGGTACTTCAGCCGCAGGCGGTCGGCTTCGCCCTGCGCCTGCACCACCTGCGCCGACGGCGTGGTGCCCGCGGGCTCTTCCTGCAGGTCGCTTTCGGCCGGCACGAACAGCGGGTTGTGCTGGCGCGGCTGGAACACGCTGTCCACCAGTTGCGCGCGGTCGGCCTGCATCAGGTTCTCGGGCACCTTCTGGCCGCTGGAGATGTAGTGCACCGGCAGGCGATGGCGGATGACGGTGTCGATCAGCGCGCCCGGGTGCGTGGACTCGTCGACCTTGGTGAAGATGCAGCCGGTCAGGTCGTTGCCGTGGCGGTAGGCGTGCACCACTTCGTTGAGCGTGTCGCCGTGGCTGGTGGCGTTGAGCAGCAGCAGCCGCTTCACCGGGCGCGGGCTCTGGCCCAGCATGGCGATCTGCTCGGGCACGGCGCGGTCGCGCTGGCTCATGCCGACAGTGTCGATCAGCACCATGTGCTTGTCGCGCAGGTCCTGCAGCACCAGGTGCAGGTCGGCCGCGTCCTTCACGGCGTAAACGGGCACGTTGAGGATCTGGCCGTAGATGCGCAACTGCTCGTAGGCGCCGATACGGTAGCTGTCGGTGGTCACCAGCGCGAGCTTGTCGGCGCCGAAGCGCATCACGCAGCGCGCGGCCAGCTTGGCGGTGGTGGTGGTCTTGCCGACGCCGGTCGGGCCCATCAGCGCATAGACGCCGCCCTGCGCGAACAGGGCGTCCTCGTCTTCATGCACGGGCACCGCACGGATCAGCTCGGAGCGCACGTAGGCCATGCCTTCGGCGTAGGTCTGCCCGGTGGGCAGCTTCTCGAGCATGGCCTTCGACAGGCGCGCGCTGAAGCCGGCGCCCAGCAGCGTGCGCAGCAGGCGGCCGCGCACCGGGTCGCGGCGCTGCTTGTCGTTCCAGACCACGCTGGCGAGCTGCTCTTCGATCATGCCGCGCATGGAGTGCAGTTCGTTGAGCACGGTGTCGCCATGGGGCGCGGGTGCTGGCGCGGGCGCGGCCACGGGCTGGGGCGCGGGGCGCGCGGCCTGAACAACAGGCGCAACAGGTGCAACAGGTGCAACCGGAGCGGCCTGAGCAACGGGCGCCGCGACCGGGACAGCCGCAGGTGCGGGCACGGGTGCGGCCGCGGCAGCCACCGGCGCCGCGTTGCGCGCCACGCCCTGCACATCGCCCTCCACCATCGCGACGATCTCGACGCCCTCGGCGGTGGCACGGTGGGTCAGCACGATGGCGTCGGCGCCCAGTGCCTCGCGCACCAGCCTCAGGGCTTCGCGGCTGGTGGCCGCGACGAATTTGCGTGCGGTGGTGCGCACGTCGTTCTGCTGGGAATTCAACCTCGTCCTCCAATGGCGGCGGTGATCTTGATGGTGCGGGAATCAGGGATTTCCGCGTGCGAAAGAACCTTGAGCTGCGGCAGGCTGCGCCGCAGGAAACGCGACAGCAGCACGCGCAGCGAGTGCTGCACGACGAGCACCGGCGCCAGCCCCATCTGCTCCTGCCGCTGGATGGCCGCCTGCGCCTGGTGCAGCAGGTTGTCGGCAATGCCGGGCTCGATGCCGCCGCTGCTGCCCAGCGCCTGCTGCAGCACGCCGTCGAGCGCGCCGTCCAGGCCGATGACCTGCATCTCGCCATCGCCCGGGAACAGCTGCTGCGTGATGGCGCGGCCCAGCGCCAGGCGCGTGAGCGTGGTGAGTTCGGTCGGGTCCTTGATGGTCGGCGCGTGCTCGGCCATCACGTCGAGGATGGTGCGCATGTCGCGGATCGGCACCTCTTCGTCGAGCAGGTTCTGCAGCACCTTGTGCAGCGTGCTGAGCGACAGCACCTTCGGCACCAGGTCCTCGGTGAGCTTGGGCGCGGTCTTGGCGATCTGGTCGAGCAGCTGCTGCACTTCCTGGCGGCCCAGCAGTTCGGCGGCATGCGTCTGTATGAGGTGGTTCAGGTGCGTGGCCATCACGGTGCAGGCATCGACCACCGTGTAGCCGTACACCTGCGCCTGCTGGCGCTGGCTGGCGTCGATCCACACCGCGGGCAGGCCGAAGGCCGGGTCGCGCGTGGGCGCGCCGGGCAGCGTGCCCGACACCTGGCCCGGGTTGATGGCCATCCACTGGTTCGGGAAGGCCTCGCCGCGGCCGATCTCCACGTCCTTCAGGGTGATGACGTAGGTGTTGGGCTTGATCTCCAGGTTGTCGCGGATGTGCACCACCGGCACCAGGAAGCCGATGTCCTGCGCGATCTTCTTGCGGATGCTCTTGATGCGGCCCAGCAGCTCGCCCTGCTGCGACTGGTCCACCAGCGGAATCAGGCGGTAGCCGACCTGCATGCCCAGCGGGTCGACCATGGCCACGTCGTCCCAGGTGGCCTCGGCCATCTCGCTGCCGGGCGCGAGGTTGGCGGCCTGCGCGGCGGCCGCCTCTTGCGCTGCCTGCTGCTGCGGCTTGCGCTGCACCAGGCGGCGGCCCAGCCACACCAGGCCGCCCGCGATCAGCAGGAACGCCAGGTTCGGCATGCCGGGAATCATGCCCAGCAGGCCGACGATGCCGGCCGTCAGGAACAGCACCTGCGGGTTGGAGAACAGCTGCCCGGTGAGCTGGCTGCCGACGTCTTCGTCGGTGGTCACGCGCGAGACGATCACGCCGGCCGCGGTCGAGATCACCAGCGCCGGGATCTGCGCCACCAGGCCGTCGCCGATGGCCAGCAGCGTGTAGGTCTTGCCGGCGGTGGAGAAGTCCAGGCCGTGCTGCACCATGCCGACGACCAGCCCGCCGATGATGTTGATGACCATGATGAGCAGGCCCGCGATCGCGTCGCCGCGCACGAACTTGCTGGCACCGTCCATCGAGCCGTAGAAGTCGGCTTCCTGCGCCACTTCCTGGCGGCGCTTGCGGGCCACTTCCTCGCCGATCAGGCCGGCGTTGAGGTCGGCGTCGATGGCCATCTGCTTGCCGGGCATCGCGTCGAGCATGAAGCGCGCGCCCACCTCGGCGATGCGGCCCGCGCCCTTGGTGATCACCATGAAGTTGATGAGCACCAGGATGATGAACACCATCACGCCCACCGCGAAGTTGCCGCCCACCAGGAAGTGGCCGAAGGCCTCGATCACCTTGCCCGCCGCGTCGGGGCCGGTGTGGCCGTTCATAAGCACCACGCGCGTGGAGGCCACGTTCAGCGACAGGCGCAGCAGCGTGGAGAACAGCAGCACCGCCGGGAAGGCCGCGAAGTCGAGCGCCTTCATGGTGTACATGCTCACCAGCAGCACCATCACCGACATGGCGATGTTGAAGGTGAACAGCAGGTCGAGCAGGAATGGCGGCAGCGGCAGCACCATCATGCTCAGGATCATGATGATGAGAATCGGCCCGGCCAGTCCCTTGAACTGCGATCCGGAGAACATCTGCGTCGGCAGACGCAACAGGTTGGTCATCGCGTTCATGCGGCTTTCGCTGTGTCTTTCACTGTGTATTCAAGGGCTTGCGGCACCTGCAGGTCGGTGGGGGTGCGCGGGGCGTCGCCGCCCTCGCTCTTCCAGCGCTTGAGCTGGTAGACCCACGCCAGCACTTCGGCCACCGCGGTGTAGAGGCCGCTCGGAATCTCCTCGCCCACCTTGGTGTGCTTGTAGAGCGAACGCGTGAGCGGCGGCGCCTCGAGGATGGCGACGTTGTGTTCCTTCGCCAGCTCGCGGATGCGCTCGGCGACCAGGTCGGTGCCCTTGGCGACCACGCGCGGCGCGCGCATGTCGCTGTCCAGGTATTTCAGCGCCACCGCGAAGTGGGTGGGGTTGGTCAGCACGATGTCGGCCTTGGGCACCTCGGACATCATCCGGCGCTTGGCGATCTGCTGTTGCTGGCGGCGGATCTGCGCCTTGATGTGGGGGTCGCCTTCGCTTTCCTTGTGCTCCTGGCGCAGGTCTTCGCGCGACATGCGCAGCTTGCGGTAGTAGCTCCAGAGCTGGAACGGCACGTCGATCAGCGCCACCAGGAACAGCGTGGCCGCGATCAGAACGCAGTGCTTGGCCACCAGCACCAGCGCGTGCGGCAGCGCGTAGTGCGCGGGCTGTGCCATGAGCGCCATCACCGTGCCGATGTCGCCCGCGATCACCCACCATGCCACGCCGCCGATCAGCGCCGACTTGGCCAGCGCCTTGACCAGCTCGGCCAGCGACTGGGCGGAGAACATGCGCGCGATGCCGGCCAGCGGATTGATCTTGCTGAACTTCGGCGCGACGGCCTCGACGGAGAACATCCAGCCGCCGAGCATCAGCGGCGCGGCCACGGCCGCCACCATCATCATGGCGAACAGCGGGCCGATGGCCAGCAGCGTCTGCAGCCCCATGAGCCCGGTCTGGGCCAGCATGTGCGAGGTGTCGAACGCGCTGGCGCGCTCGAACTGCAGGCCGCGGCGCAGCGAACCGTCCATGCTCTCGCCGAGCAGCCCCGCGCTGAACCACAGGCCCGCGCTCGCGGTGCCCAGCATCACGAAGGTGGTGAGCTCCCGTGAACGGGCAACGTTGCCTTCCTCGCGCGCCTTTTCCAGGCGCCGCTCGGAGGCGGGTTCCGTTTTTTCGAGATCGCTTTCCTCAGCCATTCATGCTCCGAACCAGCAGTGGCGAAGTACGCCTTGCTCATGACCAAATTATTGAATTCGGTCGTCCGGAACAATCTGCCGATAAGGGCCCTTATCGCCCTGCAGTTCGGCCAATGAAGCAGGGCCGGGCGGGCTCTAGAAGCCCAGGCTCTCCAGCAGGTCGTCCACCTGGGCCTGGTCGGTCACTGCCTCGGGGTTGCCGGGCTTGACCTGCGGGCCGTTCTGCAGGCTATGGGCGGCTTCCTGGCGCTTCTCGGGCGGGGAGTTGTCGATCAGCACCTGGAGCAGCTGCGTCTCCACGTCGTTGACCACTTCCATCATCTTCTTGATGACCTGGCCGGTCAGGTCCTGGAAGTCCTGCGCCATGAGGATTTCCATCAGCTGCGAGTTGATGGCGCTGGCGCGATCGGGCACCTCGTTGAGGTAGCCGCGCGTGTCCAGCACCAGCTCGCGCGCCTGGTCGAGCTCGAGCGGGTTCTCGAACCACTGGTCCCAGCGCTTGCTCAGGCCCTTGGCGTCGCTGGCAAGGGCTTCCTGCAGCGGCTGCGCCACGTCGATGGCGTTGAGCGCGCGGTGCGCCGCGCGCTCGGTGGTCGCCGCCACGTAGCTCAGGCGGTCGCGCGCGTCGGGAATGGCCTGGGCGGCCTTGGCCACCTGCTTGTCCAGACCCAGCTCGCGCAGGCCTTCGCGCAGCTGGCGCGTGAGCTGGCCGATGCGCCCGAGCAGTTGTTCCGCGGTGTTGTTGGTGGAGTCCGCGGCCACCGATGCGTCCTGGCTCATGTCAGGCCGCCTCTTTGGCCAGCTTCTCGAAGATCTTGGTGATCTTCTCTTCGAGCGTGGCGGCGGTGAAGGGCTTCACCACATAGCCGTTGGCGCCCGCCTGCGCGGCCGCCACGATGTTTTCCTTCTTGGCCTCGGCCGTGACCATCAGCACCGGGAGCTTCTTCAGCTCGGGGTCGGCGCGGATGGTCTGCAGCATGGTCAGGCCGTCCATGTTCGGCATGTTCCAGTCGGACACCACGAAGCCGAAATTGCCGCCGCGCAGTTTCTCGATACCGGCCGCGCCGTCCTCGGCCTCGTCGACGTTGAGGAACTCCAGTTCCTTCAGCAGGTTGCGCACGATGCGGCGCATGGTCGGGAAGTCGTCCACAACCAGGATTTTGATGCTCTTGTCGATCACGATATTTCCAACTCCAACAGGTCGATTTTCAAACTCGGTTCGCACGTTCGCCGAACGTGCGAAGGTGCGCCAGAACCCGGCGACTCACTTCACTCAGGGGGGATACGTCGTCCACCGCGCCCAGCGCGATGGCCTCGCGCGGCATGCCGAAGACCACGCAGCTGGCCTCGTCCTGCGCCAGCGTGTGGGCGCCGGCGCGCTTCATGCGCAGCAGGCCCTCGGCGCCGTCCTTGCCCATGCCGGTCAGGATGATGCCGATGGCGTTCTTGCCCGCGTACTTGGCGGCCGAATCGAACAGCACGTCGATCGACGGGCGGTGGCGGTTCACCGGCGGCTCCTGGTCGAGGTGCGCCACGTAGTTGGCGCCGCTTCGGCCCAGCGACAGGTGAAAGCCGCCCGGCGCGATGTACGCGTAGCCCGGCAGCACGCGCTCGCCGTGCTCCGCTTCCTTGACGTTGATGCGGCACAGGCCGTCCAGGCGCTGCGCGAACGAACGCGTGAAGCCGGCCGGCATGTGCTGCGCGATCATCACCGCGGGCGAGTCGGGCGGCAGCGGCTGCAGCACCTCGCGGATGGCCTCGGTGCCGCCGGTGGAGGCGCCGATGATGATCAGCTTCTCGGTACTGAGCAGCGGGCTGCGCAGCAGCGATTCCTGCGGCGCGTCGGCCGGTGACTTGGCCGCGGCCGCGTGCCGGC